>JAJYWI010000014.1 GCA_021791535.1 Microcaldota archaeon | reverse complement strand
CATATCCGGAGACCTGAAGAAGGGCGAGGCGCTGCTCAAGGGATTCGCGGAATCGAATGGCCGTGTGCTTATAGCGATGGATGCTGACCAGTCGCACAGGCCGAAGGAGCTGCGCCTCCTAATAGCCGGCATAGAGGCAGGCTACGACATGTGCGCTGGATCGAGGTTCATAACAGGCGGCGGCAGCGAGGACATCACCCCATTCAGGATGTTCGGCAACAAGATGTTCGTGGCGCTGGTCAACCTACTATACGGGTCGCATTACACTGACATAGCTTACGGCTACAACGCCTTCACGAGGCGCACGATACGCAGGCTAAGGCTCACGGAGCCCGGCTTCGGGATAGAGACCGACATGCATACAAAGGCGGCGAAGTACCGCCTCAAGGTGATAGAGATACCGAGCTTCGAGAAGAAAAGAAAGTCCGGGACCGGAAAGCTGAGGAGCTTCAGCGACGGGCTGCTGATCCTTCGGATAATGCTGAAGAACCTATCTGGTTAGGACGAGCTGTTCTTCAGCCCTGTAACGTAGTAGAAGCCGTATGTTTTGTTCTCTTCCGTGAATGTGGAGTTGACTATGCTCTTGAGCGTGAACGTCTGGTTGATGGTCGTGCAATAGTTGTTAGGGGTATAGCACCAGTAGCCCCAGTCAACTACCAGGCAGCTGTACTCGCTCTTGTATGTGCTGTAGGACTGCCCATTGAGGTAACCGATCTGGGCGGATGTCCTGCCGTTTATTATCATCAGCGTTGGATCGTAGCTGAATATGAGGCAGCTTGAAGGCACGGCAGATATGCTGTTGTACACGAACCCCTCATAGAACCTCGCATCTGGAGCCTGCAGCACGTTGGCAGGCTTCACTCCGAGAAGGGGCGCCATGGCGTATAGCGGGTAGAATATCGCGACAAGCACGACCGCATACGCTATCGCCAGCACAACCTTTGACCTGAGGAAGGATAGCGCGCCCTTCCTCCTTATCTTTATCCCTTTCGTGAACGACAATGACGCGAAGTAACCCCCGAGTATGCCGGTCGGGGCCACCATCTCCAGCATGAACCTCCAGTCGACCCCGAATAGCACGGAGCCGGCATAGAACGAGGTATACATCATGAAGAAGGCGCCGAACCACAGCACCACCGCAATCACCTCGCGCCTTTTCCTGAAGGCCATGGCGATGCCACCGAGCACCGCGAAAAGCGTGTATATGAGCGGCTGCATCACGTCGCTGCTCTTGTAGGCGTTCGTCCAGAACATCACGTCCGGGCAGAAGTTCGCCTCGATGTTCTTAAAGCCCAAAGTCTGGTTTGTTATTATCGCCGGCCCTGTCAGTATGCAGCTGAACGAGAGGTAGGAGCTCTGGCTGACCCCGTAATTGCCTGTTGTCAGCTGCGCGTACGTGTACACAGCCTCTGGCAGTACAGACACCGCGAAGAGCAGTATGACGACGAGGAACAACGGTTCGAGCAGGTTCCTCTTGAGCATCTTTATGTCTTTGCGCAGGTTCCCGGTGTCAAGGACGATGAACATTATAAGCAGCACAGGCAGGTAGAGCAGGGCATCCACCTTCATGTATGAGACCAGCGCGGCGGATAGCAGCAAAGCGGCAAAGGTCCAAAGGCTCTTCTTCCTCAGGAACACAAGCATGAAGAATATGGATATGAGGCCGAATGCGAGCATGGGCATGTCCGACGTGGTCGGCATAGCCCATGTCAGGACTACCGGCGTGAGCCCCAGTATCAGCCCGGAGAAGAGCCCTGCTACGGGGTCCTTGAGGAGGACTGCGCCTACGAGGAAAGCCATGAAGACAGCAACCGCCGTAATCGCGAGCAGCGTGTGGTAGGCGACCGCGAGGTGCACGCCGAAAATGCCGAAGCTGATCGCGAGCAGGAACGCCGTGCCTATCGGCTCATGGAATATCTGCCCAGAGAAGCACGCGGTCGGGCTCCCGTAATTGCACATCCACGCTTGGCCGGAGTGCAGCAGGCTCACAGCGCCTGCCTGGTATATCACGTCATCGAAGAAAAGGAGCTGCGTCGGCTTAACTATCGCAAGCTCCGCCCCAAGGAATACCGCCACTATTGCGGCAGCCGCAAGCACGTGCATCCACTTTATGCCGCTGCCCTTGAGCACCGCGCGTATCTGCCTCCTGCCTAGCGCAACTGACGCAATCGTGCCTATGAAAGCGACGAGTATCCCGATGGTGAAGAGGTACTCGTCTATGCCAGCCGCGTTGAAGGTCAACTCATGCACCCGCCTTGTTCGTGACAAAAAGCCCGTTTATGAACATGTACTTTGTCTTAGTGGCCTTCATCGTCTCAAGAGCGTCCTGGGGCGTGCGCACTATTGGCAGCCCGTGTATGTTGAAGCTGGTGTTCAGGACGACGCCGCTGCCAGAATGCCTCTTAATGTGCTTGAGCAGGTCCATGTACTGCGGATTCTCAGCGCCTACCATCTGCGCCCTCGCCGATCCGTCGATATGCATGGCTGCCTTGGTGATATCGCGCATCTCCTCCTTCACCATGTAGGCCATTGTCATGTACTTGTCGACGCCCTTGCCGTCGTATTCGAGCATTGAGCCGACATCCTCCTCAAGCATCGACGGCGCGAAGGGCTGGAACCATTCCCTTTTCTTGACCCTGATGTTCAGGCGCTCCTTGACCTCCTCCGAGGAGCTCGGGGCTAGTATGCTCCTGTCGCCGAGCGCGCGCGGCCCGAACTCCATCCTTCCCTGGCACCAGAAGACGTAGTTGCCCTTGCTTATCAGCTCTGCTGCATGCGCCGCCTGCTCTGCCGCCGACTCGCGCTGAACGGTCACGCTTCTCTCTCCCTTGAACGCGTGCTCTGTCTCGCTCTCGTCGAACGAGTCTCCAAGGTATGCGGAGAAAGCGTATTTCGACTTCCCGGTAAGCATGTAATTGGTGTAGAGCGCCGAGCCGAGCGCGATCCCGCCGTCGCCCATGTGCGGGAATATGTACCAGTGCCTGAGCGCGTCCAGGTTCCTGACCATCATGTTGGCCTTGATGTTTGAGAAGACCCCTCCTGCGAACGCGACGTCGTGTATGTTGAACCTGTCGACGGAGTTGCTTACGAACTTAGTGAGTATGTTCTCGAAGAGCTGCTGCACGAAGTAGGAGAACTGCTCCCTCGGCGTCTTCCACGCGATCCTCTGCAGCATCCTGAACTGCTTGAGCGGCCCGTACCTCGCCCTGATTATCGTGCCTGTGGCAGAGAAGAAGTGCTTCAGCGCGTTGTCCTCGAAGTCGAACGGGTACGAGTAGTCGGCCATCGCCATGAGCTTGCCCTCGTCTTCCATTTCGCGCATGCCTACTATGTTGGTCGCCTGCTCGTAGAATATGCCGAGCGAGTCCCTAGCGCCTATCGTTATGTGCCTGATAAGCTTGCCATCATCGAAGGTGTTCACTGTCGCGGAGACCCCGTCGCCGAGGCCGTCGCATGTTATCACCAGCTGCCTGCCGAACGGCGACGTGAACGCCGCGGTTGCGGCGTGCGCCGTATGGTGCTCGACGACGTGCAGCTTGTAGCCCCTGAAGCCCATGCGGTTCAGCGACCTGGATATCACCGACCTGCTTATCGCCCCGCACGCAGGCAGTATCCCTACAGTGGTTGTCATGTACTTGATGTCGTGCCTGAGCCCCTCGAAGCTGGGCTTCAGCATCCTTCTCCTCCTGAACTGGTAGTAGCTCTCCCTTATGCCCGGGAAGACCCTCCATAGCGTTTTGGCGAATTCGGTGGTGGTGAACGCTACGTTGTCTATCTCATGAGGCTTTACCTCCGCATAATCCAGCGCCGCCTGTATGGACCTGTACGGGAAGTTCGCCTCGAGCTTGCGTTTTGTGAACCGCTCTTCGTTCGCAGCGTAAACTATCTCGCCGTCGCGGATCAGCGCGGCCCCTGCGTCGTGTCCATCCCACAGCCCAAGAACATACATCTAATCAGTCAGGAAGTTGAAGACATGGCTTTTGCAATACTCTCGCCGCCAAGTGCTAAAAAGATATGCCTGGAGCGTCAGAATGGCTGGTCTGAGCTCCTTTCGGATATCTCTTTCTTGATCATAGAAATAAACTCATCTGCGCCGATGCCCATCCTCTGCTTCCCCGACCTGCTCCTTACTGATACCTTCTTTGACTCGGCCTCCTTCTTGCCAAGCACTATCATGTACGGTATCTTCTGCATCTGCGCCTCGCGTATCTTGTATTCTATGGTCTTGTCTGACGCATCCGCATCGACCCTGATGCCCTCCTTCCTGAGCCGGTCGTAGAGCTCGTACGCGTATTTGTTCGCCTGCTCCGATACAGTTATGACCCTGGCCTGCACAGGGGAGAGCCATGTCGGGAACCTGCCGTTCAGGTGCTCGATCAGCACGCCGAGGAACCTCTCAAGCGACCCGTAAATAACTCTGTGTATCACAACCGGCGTGTGCTCCTTTCCGTCCTCTCCGGCGTATCGCAGCCCGAACCTCTGCGGCAGCTGGTAGTCGAGCTGCACTGTAGCGCACTGCCACTCCCTGCCTAGCGAATCCTTTATGTCGTAGTCTATCTTAGGCCCGTAGAAGGCGCCCTCCTTTTCCTTCACCTCGTACTTCATGCCGTTCCTCTTCAGCGCCTTCTTCAGCGCGTCTGTCGCCTTCTCCCACATCTCCTCTGTGCCCAGGTGGCTGTCAGGCATTGTGGATAGCTTTGGCTTGTAGTCCAGCCCGAACCTGCTGTAGAACTCGTGCACAAGCTTGAGCAGCACTACCAGCTCCTCCTCTATCTGCTCCTCTGTCACGAATATGTGCGCGTCGTCCTGGGTTAGCTCCCTCACCCTGAAAAGGCCGCTCAGCGCACCGCTTATCTCGTTCCTGTACAGCCTGTCGAAGTCTGCGAGCCTCATCGGCAGCTCCCTGTAGCTCCTGCTCCTAGACTTGTATATCATCATAGCGAACGGGCAGCCCATCGGCTTCATCCCTAGCTCATGGTCGTTGGCCTCGAAGATGAACATGTTCTCCCTGAAATGGTCTATGTGGCCGCTTACGCTCCACAGCGCAGTGTCAGCCATCGATGGCGCCGCTATAACCTGGTAGCCGTAATTGTTCAGGGTCTCTTTTATGTACTTGACAAGCTCGTCGAATATTATGAAGCCCTTCGGGTGCCAGTAGACCATGCCAGGGCTGACCTCCTGGAAGCTGAATAGGTCCATCCTCTCGGCTATGCTCCTGTGGTCGTTCTCCGGCAGCCCTGCCCAGTCTGCCTTCCTGACAAGCGATACGTCGTACTTCCTCTGCTTCGGCGCGCCTTTCGATTTCTCAGCTGCGCCGTAGCTTTTCAGCGTTTCAGCAAGAGGGTGCCCCCTTGTAGCGAACGATAGCCGCTTGTTCCATCCGAACGGCGCCTTGTGCACCTGCAGTTTGCTCTTTCCCGCCTCCTTTGCCATGTAGTCAAGGAGGTTCATCGCCCTCTGCGGCTCCTCGAGGTCGTCGCTGATGTGCGCGAACGGGTATATCACCATGTTCGCTATCTTCTGCTTCTTAGCGAAGTCGACAGCATCCTTAACAGCCTTGCTGGCATACGCATCGGTGTCGCCCCTCTCGACAGACACGAAAAGCGCCAGGGCCCCGCTGATCCTGGTGCTCTTCCTCTCGGCCTTGTCGTGAACCTTTATCTCTGGCTCCACAGGCTCGTACTCTATGCTCTCAACGTCAAGCTGCAGTATCTTCATAGCCACCACAAAGCTACAGCTCTATTAGAAAACGAACAGATATTAACCTTGCACCTGTGCCGGCGCAAGCCTATGTTCGGGGCGAGCCGCTATCCCCATGCGGACACCTTTCCAACCAATACAAAATGTCTATATAAGCATTATGTGCAAGTATCTGCGATGCAACATGATGCTATACAACAGCATGGGCAGGAGGAAGCAGCGCTTCAGGCCGATAGACGGCAGGAACGTCGGAATGTACACCTGCGGGATAACCGTCTACTACTCTGCGCACATTGGCAACCTGAGGAGCTATGTGAACCAGGACATACTGAAGAGGGTGCTTCTGCGCAACGGCTACTCTGTCAGGCACGTGCAGAACATAACGGACGTGGGGCACCTGACCAGTGATGCCGATTCCGGAGACGACAAGCTGAGGCTCGAGGCCGAGAAGGAGCGCAAGAGCATGCGAGAGATCGCCGATTTCTACACCGGCATATACCTGGATGACCTTAAGTTGCTCAATGTGCTGATGCCTGATGTTATGCCAAGGGCATCTGACCACATACCAGATATGCTGAAGCTAGTTAAGGAGCTAGGCGACAAGGGCTTCCTCTACCAGGCAAGCAACGGCATCTACTTCGACACATCGAGGTTCAAGGGCTACGGCAAGCTGACCGGCATGAGCTTCAAGCAGCTCAATTCGCGGCTGAAGGAGGGGGCCCGCGTAGAGAAGGTCGAGGGCAAAAGGCACCTCACAGATTTCGCGGTGTGGAGGTTCGCAAGCCCCGAGATGCGCGAGATGGTCTGGGACTCGCCGTGGGGGAGGGGCTTCCCAGGCTGGCACCTGGAATGCAGCGCTATGAGCATGAAATACCTGGGGAACCACTTCGACGTGCACTGCGGCGGGATAGACCATCTTATGATACACCACCCAAACGAGATAGCTCAGTCGGAGGGCGCGACCGGCGAGCGGCTAGCCAACTACTGGGTGCACTGCGAATTCTTGGTAGTAGATGGGAAGAAGATGTCCAAGTCGGCAAAAAACATATACACGGTCAAGGACATACTGGCGAAAGGGCATAATCCTATGGCGCTAAGGCTCTTCCTGATGTCTGCCAACTACAGGCAGACGCTGAACTTCACGTTCGAGGCGTTGAAAGGGTCTGAGAATGAGCTCTCAGGCATCTATTCGTTCATGGAGCGCCTCTCCTCTGTGCATAGCACCGCGCTGAACGAAGACACAGCCGCATTCAAGAGGCAGCTCGGCGCCATTAAGAGGAGGTTCTTCGCGAGGCTTAACGATGATGTGAGCATGCCTGAGGCGCTCTCCGCCATGCACTCGCTGATGAACGTGGCCGGCGCCAGACTCGGGTCCGGCAGGATGAGCAGGGGCGAGGCCAGGGCCGCGGCGAAGGCTATGCTTGAGATGGACAGCGTGCTCGGCCTCAATCTGGGCAGGCATTATGCAATAGGCGGTGCCGCGCTGAGCGCCGAGGAAAGTGCGCTGCTGGATGAGAGGGCCACGGCGAGGGCGAAGGGCGATTTCAGCAGGGCGGACGAGATAAGGAAGGTGCTTATGGAGAAGTATGGCATAATCGTTGAGGACACGAAGGAGGGGCAGATTTTCAGGAGAAAATAGGAGCAGAAATCCAAGCCTGACGGCTGCGAAAGGTTTTTAAATTAGCTTGTTGAATATGAAGAGACGACGTGAGAGGCATATGGTGAAGCTAAGTAACCTCCTTCCAGACTACGGCACAACAAGGAGAATCTTCCTGATAGGCATGTCGCTGCTCATGGTGAGCAGCCTTCTTTCAGCGTTCACAGTCTCGCAGACCTTATCGACCAATGTCACCAATACGATCTGCGGCATATACGCATTGGTGCACACTATAATATTCGTCCTAGGCCTTCTCCTTATAATAATAGGGGCTGCGATGTACGCTGGAAGCCACGTGCTCCCAGGGAACCTCAAGAGCAGCATGCAGGGCTATGGGATGGGCATGATAGTTGGAGGCATAGTCGGCGTCATAATCGCGCTCTCCGCGCCTTTCATACTCGGAGTGATAACAGGCAACACCGCTGCAGGCACGACGTGCAACGGCTACACCCCGATATCATAACGCAGCAGCCCGGACAGCCATTCCTACGCCTTTTTATTGTTTTTGTGAGTTATCACTAGTGATAGGATGACGAATGTGCTTTCCTACGCATTAGAGACCTACTTCGGCAAGCTCGGGCTCCTGCTCCTCTTCTCCATATCCTTCGTCATAGCCCTCCTAATACCTATATTCGTCTCGCTTCCCTCGTTCACCGACATAGGAGCGATATTCGTAAGGACATCAAGCATATTCGTGAACCTCACTGCGCCTTCGGCAGCAGTCATAATAGCCTCAACGGTGTTCTCGCTGCTCTTCCTCAGCTTCGCCATAGTGGCTATAAACGTCATAGTCAAGCACAGCCGCACAAAGACGAGGATAAGGCACGAGGTGTTCGACGGGCTCGAGAAGTACACAGGCAGGGTGTTCATCGTGCTGCTCTTATACACGGCCATAGTTATGGCGGCTAGCCTGATTTCATACGGCACCGGAGCCGCTGGGATCGTAGCAGCAATAGTCGGCCTGGCCTTCATACCATTTTTCTTCTACGCGCCTCCATCAATAGTGATAGACGAGAGCAGCATCTGGCACTCGATGAGGGCGAGCGCAGCCTACTTCTTCAAGAGGTTCGATTACTTCGTGCTCTGGCTTGTCCTCTCCATCGTTATAATATCGGTTTTCGATTTCATATTCATAACGGTGAGCGGAACCCTGGTATCAAGATACGCGATGCTGGTCTTCGATTCGCTGTTCATACTGCCCTTCCTGGCCGTGCTGCAAGGCCAGATGTACATGAAGAGGTTCGCCCTGCTGAAGAGATGAGGGATAACGCTTAATACCTTTCTTGAGATGCCGTAGCATGCGCATGGGCCCTCATGCAGCGCTGCTGATCGCAGTTTCTCTCCTGACGGCATCATCCTTAGCAGCGCTGCCAGGCGCTCAGTCTGTAAACTGCATAATACTTGGCAAAACGACAGACATGGGCACCTGCCTGACAAACGCGATACCTCTTGCTGCTATCGGCATAATGCTCTCACTGGCGCTCGTAGCTATAACCTACATGCTAGGCGAGGTCATCAGCATAGATAGCCTGAAGGGCTGGTACAGGAACGAGCTGAAGGAGACAGCGAAGAGCGCGATAATCATAGTGATCGTTATCGCTACGCTAGCTATACTGAGCGGCATAGCGGCCATATTGGCGTATCAATCAACCCAGCTGGCCCCATCGATCAGCCCATCCAGCATAGAGGGCAATCTCGGCTTCCTGTATTCCGCAGCGTCAGGCTATCTCCTCCAGGAGCAAACCGTCGCGTCTGACGCTTTCTCGTACATAACCGGGCTCTCGCTCGGCATAGGCTTCCTCAAGAGCTTCTTACTGGGGCTCTGGACTCCCTTCCCGATAATACCTTTCCCGCCGTTCCCGGTGTGGTTCCACTTCGGGTTCATCGCGAACCTCTACTCGAGCACGACGATAGAGACGACTACTCCGGCCGGCATAGCCAACTACTCCCTGATAAGGGACGCGTTCAACTTTATAATAATGCCCATGTACCTGCTCTTCACAGTCCAGTCAGACCTCCTGCCTGTGGTGATGCAGATAGGGCTGCTCCTTTTCCTGCCAATAGGGATAATACTCAGGGCCATACCCTTCATAAGGGGGATAGGAGGGACGCTGATAGCTATCGGCATAGCGCTGTCGCTCGTCTACCCTACTACGCTCGTGGTGCTGAACGTGCCTGTCACAGGCACGCTCGCGGCTTATGCCCCCACAGGCCTGTGCGCCGGCGTAGGCATATTCGGCGGATTCGAATGCGCAATCTTCAGCGTCGTCTCCGCAGGCATACCGCCGCAGAACACTGCGGGGTTCATCGACGGCGTCGGCAGCCTGTCAAGCATCTATCCTGCCTTCAACGGCATACAGTACTTCCTCTACCCGCTGATAGTGCAGCTCGTGCTGATGGTGCTCGACCTTTTCATAGTTTACACAATTGCGCAGAACATAGCCACGCTCCTCGGCGGCAGCATACGCCTTGGCGTGGGAGGCAGGCTGAAGCTGGCGTGATAGCATGGTAGTAGGAATACCCCTGGTAGGATACCAATCGTGCAACTTATACGGGGCGACAAGCTACACGAACTCGTTCCTGCCGGTCAATTTCCTGGTAATACTCGCGAGCTTCTCCATAGTCACGATGGTGTACGTCATATCAAGGGTGCTTCCGCCGAGGACAGGCGGCAGGATCACGGCCGTGACCCGCGCGGAGATGGTCGAGCTTGTGATATCCGTGGCAATACTCCTGCTTGTGCTCGCGTTCTCAGTAACCGCATGCAGCATATCCTCATCGATAAGCGGCTCCATAACAAAAGGGTCGTCCCAATCCCCGATAACGACCAGCGAGCTCTACATAGGCGACCTTACATTCAACACAGGGCTCACCCTGCTCACCAACATCTATTCATACTCGATAAGCTTTTCGATAACGTCGGTGTTCTATAACGATTTGCCTGACCTGGTGTTGGGGAATGCCAAGGTTGCGAAATTTATCGAGAAATATCTAACGCCGAATGTAAATCTCGGCTTCCTCCAGGTCGAATTCCCGTTTGGCTTCGACCTGGGCAAGATGTACGGCATAATCTCAACGCTGCTGCTTGGCTTCTTCGCCCCGCTGCTGATAACAGCGCTAGCGATGCTCTTCGTCCAATGGCTAGCCCTTCCGGTGATACAGGCGACCGCGTTCGTAATCGTGCTGCCTGTTGCGCTAGCTATGCGCTCGTTCGCGTACGCCGCAGCAGGCCCTGGCCTGCGCAGTGCGGCAAACACCGTGCTTGCGATAGCGATCGCAGCGTATATAGTCTATCCGCTTGCGATCTCGTTCGACCCCTGCATAATGAGCTGGTTGTACGGGCACCAGAGCTGCCTCTCTATGGGCGGCAGCTCACCAGGGTCGAACCCGCTTTCGCAGTACCTTGCCCCGTATACCGTTAGCTCGCTGCCGCCAGGATTGTTCTCCTCGACGCAGTCAAGCAGCTACCAGACATCATTGGGGCCGCTGCCTGTGCCTGCGATAGGCACGCTGATAAGCGCTGCGGTTTCATTGGGACTCCCAGGGCTGGACCCGATCGTAGTGCTTGATGACATGCAGACGCTGGTCGATGATACCGCGCAGTTCATCTTTGTAGGCGCTGTCCTCTTCGCCATAGACGTCGGGATAACCGTGGCGTTCGCCATGGGCCTGACAAGGGCGCTTAACTCCGGAATAGAGGGGCAGGCGAGGTTCTGGTCGTCGTGATACTATGGTTGGCTCAGCAGCAGTGATTGGCGCGCTCGCAATCACAGCGCCCACGCTCTTCCCCAGCGTGCAGGCTTCGCTCGTTCCACTGGTGGTTGCGGCGCTGTTGCTGGACGGCCTGATAATAGGCATATGGTACATGCTGGGATACATGCTGAACAACGGCAGCCTGAAGCAGTCAGCTCGCGCAGAGCTCTACCAGCTGATCGGCACGGCTGTCATAATGGTTGTGATAATCTTCTCGCTCGCGCTGTTCTCCGGATTGTTCGTGTCGATGCTCAACGGCACCGACCTGCTGAGCCATACCGCGATAAGCAACCTGTGCAACACCGTAAGCAACAACGCAGCGCCAGGCGGGTCCACCCCTGTGCCGCTGCTCACCAAGAGCAACGGCTTCGGCGCGATACTGTGCTCAGTGGCCAGCTCGCCGTCAAAGGACATAACCTACCAGATAGACTATCCTCTGGCCGCGTCCGGAGTCGTGCTCGAGAACCTGACATACCAATCAATAGTGAACATTAATTCGCTTTTCGTTTTCGATTCATATCTGGGATTCCTCTCCAAGTTCACCCCTACGTTCTCGATATGCACAACCGGGCCAACCCAATGCCTGATACCGCCGATCCCGTTCGTGGTGGCGACGTATCCGGTATATGACGCCGAAATCAGCGGCACCCCTCTCGCCGGGCTCAACATGATATACGGCGGAATGACGACCCTGGGCGTGCTGCTTACCACGGCTGTGGAGGCGTTCGTGCTGCAGCTGACATTCGTCTCGCTCTTCCTGTACATCTGGCCATTCCTGATATTCATAGGCCTGGTGCTGAGGGCGACGATGTTCACAAGGAAGATAGGGGGGCTGTTCATAGCCGTCGCTGTCGGGGCTGTGCTGTTCTACCCACTATCCTTCTCGATACAGTACCTGACGCTCGGACGCGGCCTGGCCAACGTCCCGGTATACTCGCCAAGCAACGTGCTGAGCCCGCTGCCAAACAGCATAAGCACCATATACGGATTCAACGCCCCGACATCAGGGTTTTATCCGATAGGGGCGCTGCCCGGCGACAACGGCGACCTCAGCGGCGGCACGGTAAGCGGCTCCGCATATGTCCCTAACTTCTACGTATTCCCTTCAATTGCTTCGATAGTGGCAGCAAACGGATGCTGGCCGCCATACGGCAACCCGCCGATCGCGGAGAGCCTGGACGGGCTGGCCGAGCTGGTCCCATTCGTCAGCCTCGTATCGCTTGTAGGCGCTCTTGCTGGCTCTCTCGTCGCCGGCGCGCCGTTCTTGGTGGTGCCGTACCAATGCTCGCCATCGCAGGCGGAAAGCACGCTTTTCATGCTGGTAAACTCGTATGGCATATACGGCATATCCGCTTACCTGCTGCCTATACTTAACATCATGATAACGCTCTCTGCGATAATCGGCCTTTCCGGCATACTCGGAGGAGATACGCAGCTGCTAGGCCTGGCAAAGTTCGTATGAGATGATTTGATGACACGCAGATTACCGGTGCTGAGGAAGGCCGCGCCGCTAGCCGCGGCGCTGCTTATGCTTGTGCTTGTGCAGAGCCCGGCTGCGCAGTCTTTCTGCAGTTCTGTGATACCTTCTGGCAACCTGCTCTCAACTGGATCGCTTGGCTCGATAAACTCGCTGCTAGGAATATCCGCCGTGATAATGCTTCTGATGGCTTCGATATCCGGCGTTCTCTATGCGATTGGCTACTCATTCAAGATCAACGGCCTGGTGAGGGCGAGCAAGCAGGAGTTCGGCGAAATAGCGATAACCGTGCTGATAGTATTCGTACTCGTCGGCGTGTTCACCCTCACAGTTCCGGTAACGCAATCGCAGTCGCAGCTGCTGGCGAACACAGGCGCATACAGCCATAGCATATTCAACAGCGACTGCAGCCAGCTGACAGGGTACGGCCTGATAATGTTCCAGTACGCGTTTGACCTAGGCGTGACGGCAGACTTTACCAAGCTGGTCCAGGGATTCACGATAAAGATAATGCCGATAAACTTCGGAATCTCATTCTCCCCGTATTCCGGCTATTCCACATCATTAACGGCTGTCAACCTGCTGTTCATCTTTTCAGGGCTTGTGGGCGGCATCCTCTTTGCTGGCGGGGTCGTCCTAGGGGTATTCTACGCCATAATGCCGCTCTTCCTTTTCGCCGGCATAGTGCTCAGGACGCTGCCTTGGACCAGAGCCGCAGGCGGTGCGTTCCTTGGCATATTCATAGGCTTCTTCATAGTCTTCCCGCTGATACTCCACTTCATAGTCTTCAACGCGCCGGCCAACCTCGGCCCGGAATCCGTAGGCGTGCTCTCCAGAGGCACCCTGGCAAACTTGCTCTCCTCTTTCGACAACCCCGGCATACTGTTTACGCTGTCGGAATCTATACTCGCAATTGCAGACCCGCAGACGATGGTCCAGACGGTAGTCGCGGTGCTTGTGCCTGCGATGTACGGCGTGTTCGCCTTCATCTTCTCGTTCATAATCGCGTTCGATTTCTCGGAGGTGATGGGGGACTTCCTCGGCTCGCCGAGCCTGAGCACCTCCAAGTCATTGAACAAGATGCTGTGATCGTATGGGATTGATAAGAAAAGTGTTGACCGCCGCGCTGCCTACAGCTGCGATGCTTTTTGCGATCACCTCGATTACATCAGCTTCCTCGACCGCGCCGCTGCTGCCGATCAACCCTACCAACTGGCTCGGCCTTGCTGCTGCAGGCGTGCTCCTCGTCATAGCCGCTGCTGCCGTTGTGTACATACTCGGCGGCCTTATAGGAAGCCCTGACTCAAGGGCATGGGCGAAATCGCAGGTAATAGAGGGAGCGGTCTCTATGGTGCTTCTCCTGATATTCGCGTTCTTCATATACCTATTCTACATAAACCCTGTCCCGGCCTTCGGCCCAGCAGGGCTTGTGCCTGGTGGATGCACGGCTATGCCTTCAGGCACGGTCTTCTCCCTTGCGGCGTGCGACATGTTCCAATTCAACCAGGACGCGTTCAGCGAGGCGGAGACCCTGTTCGTCATGGCGTACTTCTCTGGGGTATCTCCTGGCATAAACATAAAGGTGCGGCTTCCGCCGCCGTCACTTAGCGGCGTCAGCGTAAGCACGGCGATTGATGATTTTGTCCCTGTTGCCGAAGAGGACATGATATCGGCCGCGTTCTCAGGCATATTCTTCGCACTGACGCTCAACCAGGTCCAGTCCCTGCTGCTTGGCGGGGCGCTGCTCTGGCTCTCGCTCTTCCTCACCATAGGGCTTGTAGCCAGATGCTTCGGCTTTACCAGGACATTCGGCGGCACTATGATAGCTTTAGGCCTTGGCTTGGGCCTTGTCTATCCATTGATGGTTTCCATAGTCTACGGGTTCCTAACTACAGGAATTGGAAATGTCAGCGTTGCGGCCAACATCGGCTACCTGATAGAGATATTCATAACAAGCCTGATACCCGCGCTGCTGGCCGGACAGTTCGGGGTGATATCTCTTCCGATAGTGTTCAGTTCGCAGTTCTTTACCCAGTTGGCATACGTGATAACCGGGCTGACCTTCATGCCATTCCTGATATTTACCATCCTCGACGCCTTCATAAGGGACTTCTCCAAGGCGATTGGCACACAGATAGACTTCATGTCCCTACTCGGAGGCTTGATATAGGTTTTGCGATGAAAACAAAGATTCCTGCTCTGGCGGCTGTCCTTGTGGCACTGCTCTCAGGCACCGCCCACGCAGCAACTCCAGCTGTACCAACCGGCTGCGGCCTCCTTCCGAGCTATCTCGCCAACCTGGTCTCCTCCTCAGCCCCGTGGTACTGCCCGATAAACCAGCAGATATACGGCGTATGGGCGAGCTACCTGCCGTTCGTCTTCCTTGTAGTCCTGCTCGCGCTGACGATAGCAGCGATGATATTCATGATAGGCATAGCGTTCAAGAACGATACTATCAGGAACTTCGGGGTAGGCGAGCTGTACGAGGGCATGGCTAGCGCCCTGATAGTCGTATTCTTCATTTACATATGCGCAGTTATGTTCGGCCTCGGCCCTGGCATAGCCGTAGGCGCGATAAACCCGTACGCTACGGCGTTCAACCTCATAACGTCAACGCTAGTGCAGGCGCAGGGCCTGTACAGCGCCGTGTACACGCCGTACATAACCTCTAGCTACTACGTCTCGATATCGTGGAACGAGGTGATAGGCGGCCAAAAGATCCCGTATCTTAGCAGCTTGCCACAGGAATTGTACAAGTTGCCGCTGACCATATTCTACATATTGCCGGCTACGGCGTTGGCGCAGCTGCTTGTTGACGGAATGGCAGGGCTGTATGCACAATACTACATATTGGTGTTCTTCTCGGTGGCCGCGATACCAGCCTTCCTCGCCCCTGGAATTGTGCTGCGCGCCATACTCCCGACAAGGTCCCTAGGCGGCATAATGATATCGATAGGGATAGCGTTCTTCCTGGTAATGCCGACGCTATTCGCTGTCGCCTACTACTTCACGGCTCCAAACCTGCTCGCAAGCATGGCCCAGCAGCAGTCGCAGCTTGCGCGCTGGGGCACCGGCACAGGCGCAGAGCAGAATGCCCTCAGCGCCACCAGCCCGCTGGTAACCGCGCTTTCCAACGTGCGATCCGCGATGTCATCGTTCTGGCTGCTGGTGCTGTTCTATCCTGCGCTCATAACTGCTGTATCATACGTTTTCATAACCCAGTTGGCTAACTTCATCGGCGGCGCGAGCAGGGTGGGCAGCAACGTAAGACGGTTCATATGAAGTAATAAATAGATTCTCAAAGATAGAGCTTAAGTGTTGCAGATGGACCAGAAGATATTCGCACTAATCGGGTTGCTTGGCGTGTCCATCGTGCTGCTGATAATAGCAATAGGCACGCCGCAGAGCCTAATCCCCTCGCCTCTCAAGATAGTCCTGCTCATCGTGGCGCTGGCATTCGACGCTATTGCATTCACGTCAAGGCGCTACTACTACATGATGGTGCCGCTGCTCAGGCAGAGGAGCAAGAACATCGTGCTGAGCAACGAGGAGCCGTACTGGCTCTCTTCATCCGGAGATGCGATAATACGCAGGGAGCGCGACTGGTTCATAGCTACGGCATACATAAGCATACCGTTCTACAGGTCAGCCACAGAGATGACTGATGTGGAGAAGCTTGAGTTCTCGAGGCAGATGAGCAGGCTGGTCGGCATAAGCTCTGAGCCTGTCAGGTTCACTACTGAGATGTACCTGATGAACAAAGACGCATACATACAGGAGCTGCACGATGCGATAAATCAGGCGGAACTCGAGGAGGCACAGCTCGCCAGCGGTGCAGACACGGAGAAGCTCGAGATAGCGAGGGGCAAGCTGGCCATGTGGCGCAACATAATGCAGAACGCAAGCGCTGTGCAGTCCCTCGAGATCACCTCGTATGCTGCGGTATCTGCGGCAGGCGCAAAGGAGTACGAGGCTATCAGCATGGTCCAGCAAAAGGCGAGGGACGTAGTGGCCGGCATAGGCACCACGCTAGGAGTCACCCCCTCGGTGATAACCGGTAGCGCCATACTGAAGTTTGTCGAGCCAGAGTACCTTATACCGTTCTCTACTGTAAGAGAGCAGATGGAGACTAAGACAGAGGAGCAGGTGATCTGATGGACGAGATGGATGTGCTCTACCTTGCATTATGCGGCGTAGTGCTGCTGGTGGCTTTAGCCACGCTGAGCGCCTACGGCGCAGGGTGGTCCTACATCGCCGCCGTGTTCACGCTCCTCACGGCCGCTTTCATAATAGCGATGAACTGGGCTGACTTCATCGTCTTCCCGGCGATTATGAAGATGTTCAGCATAACGTTCCAGCCAGCTAAGGGCTACGCGATAGTGAAAAACCAGGACGCTGTAGTGAAGAACGTCGGCGGCCTCTACTATGCGACCGGATTCGCGACAGGGAACCTATTCGGATATACGTTCAAGGCTGAACAGGAGGAGGAGGGCGCCGAAGACAAGATGCTGCACGCCTCAGAGAATTGGGAGAGGGCTGTGATGAGCCTTGACTTCCCGTTCAAGTTCCATGTCCTATCTGTGGGCAGGGACGTGCAGAAGGTCAGGGACGACCTCGAGGCAAAACGCGGCTATCAGGAGTTCCAGCTCTCGAGATCGCTGGAGAACACACAGGCATCCGCCGAGACAACTGTCACTGACATAAGGAGGAAGATAAGCATAATACAGGCCAAGATAGACAGGATATCGGCAGGGGAGAAGCCGATAAGCGCGCTGATGTACTTCGAGACTACTGCCGTGGGGGTCAGCGAGAAGGCGGCGCTAGACGCGCTCTCGGACCAGATAAGGCGCCTCCAGATAGGCATGAGCTCGATGAACATGCAGGTGACGCGGGTCGCAGGCAGGGAGGTCTACGCCCTATTGGAGATGAACTTCTCGACCCCGATAAGCGTGCAGGATATAACTACCGAGTTCAGCACAGAGGGATAATATGATAAACGTTGATTGCGAGAGGTTTACATCATGACGCTAGTCAAGTTCCAGAACATAATGAGCAACGAGATCGCCAAGAGGGCGTTCTTCTCAAGGCCGCCAGAGCCCCCTGCAGACGTGCTGATAAGCGACCCGTTCCGCGCGATATACATAGGCAACACGAGCATATTCAAGGTCCCGTTCAACTGGTCGTTCCTCAACCTGACAAACCCGCATATAGCGATTGTCGGCATAACTGGCGCAGGCAAATCCTTCCTAGTGAAGACGTTCCTGAGGCGCGCCAGCTACATATGGAACACTAACGCGATAATAATCGACTGGGCTGGGGAGTACAAGAGGTGGGTCGAGCAGACGAGAGGCAAGGTTGTCTCGCTCGCAAAAGGCGACTCGTTGAACCTTCTCGACCTCTCTGGGATGAAGCCGCTCGACAGGACGAAGCAGATAATGAACTCGTTGGATATACTGACGGACATATCGATGTATCCGGAGCAGAAAAGGCTTACAGAGGAGGCGATAGAGCAGGCGTACACCAACACAGGCTTCATACTCTACGAGGCGCCTCCTGAGGGAAAGGAGCCGCCTACGCTCAAGGAGGTGATATCGCTGCTGCAGGAGAACCTGACAGAGGGCACCTACCAGTACCCAGCAGAGCTGGAGAACTCGATATACAGGCTCAGGCAGTTCGCGCGAGAGGGAGAAGACTACTTCTCGAAGAAGAGCACGCTCGACCTAGGGCTGCTCACTAAGTCCGGCCTTGTGGATATGGACCTGTCTGGATTGCCAGACGACAAGTTCAGGGCGCTAGCCGCGCTTTTTATACTGCAGACCGTGAAGGAGAAGATGAGAGCAGAGGGCTGGACGGAAACGAAGGGGCTGCGCGCACTTGTGGTGTTAGACGAGGCGTGGAAGGTGGCGAGCGATGACAAGAGCGACGCGATAACCATAGTCAGGGAGGCGAGGAAGTACGGTTTCGGCCTAATAGTAGCCTCGCAGAATCCGACCGACGTAAACGAGGCGATATTCTCGAACGTCGGCACCACCTTCATACTGCGAATAAAGTTCGAGAAGTTCATGAACTACCTGCAGGGGTCGATGGGCTTCTCAGACTTCATAAGGGGCGAGATAGGCAGGTTCGGCGTAGGCGAGGCGGCAGTCAAGATGGACTTCACAAGCGCGATAAACTTCCCCCAGACGTTCATAATAGGGAAGGTGAGCGGCGAGGAGCCTCTATACGTCTACAAGCTGGACCTCTCGGATGTGCTCACGCAGGCTGAGCTCTCGGCCAAGCTGGTGCAGCCTGAATACCAGCTCGAGAAGGAGGAGCTGCGCGACAAGCTTATCGAATACAACATGGGCGGCGACATACTCAAGGAGATATTCGCTGCTTTCGATTCGAACAAGGAGCAGCTGAAGTCGCTGGATTTCATAAGGCTCCTGAAGAGCAGCGGCGTGCAGGGCAACGACATCGTCTCGTTCCTGAAGAGCCTGAGCATAGACGACGTGATAATAATCAGGATAATGTCGTATACCGGTGGAGATAATGCCCAACCCTAATACATTGACCGTGAGCAGGATAGAGCTGAAGAGGATATTGTCGTCTTACGGCGTCGCTGAGCGCAGCATGTCTGAAGTGTTTGCGAGCATGGAGAGGCTGCACAGGCACGTCAATATCATCCAGTTCATAAACCTGCTCGAGAAGGCGGGACTGGGCAGGGATAGGATAGTGAATGTTTTCAGGCACATGGGCATGGACGACGTTCTCATCGGCGATGCGCTAAACATGGCTGACGAGAGCAAGATAAACGCAGAAACTGGTAGGCTGTACAAAGCGACAGTTGAGCTGGGATAATCATGGAGCGCAAGATAGACAGGTGCATAATATGCAACGAGCAGAAACCTGGGCTAGAGATAGCGCCAGATTCGTTCATAAGCGCCGTAAGGTGGCTGAATGAGCATACGATGAGGTACAAGAACCCCTACAACCCGGTCGTGTGCAGGCAGTGCTTCACGAAGTACAGGAAAGCTAGGAAGAGCTTTGAGCGCAAGCGCATATACTACCTAACGATAGGGATACTTTTCGCAGGCGTGCTAGTAGCTGCATCAAGGTTAAACCCTTATTCCGTGCTTGTCGGGCTTGGCGTTGTAGCCCTGATGTACCTGCTATCCCTGGTGAGCTATATGCCCCGACTGGAGCTGCCGCAGGCGCAGAGGCCAGCCAGGCAATGAATATTAAAAGATACTTGTAAATTAGATAGAGTGGTAGATTGGACGAGGAGCAGCAGAAGGTAGAGTTCATAGAGCCTGAGATAGAGGAGATGAAGCTCAAGGCCAAGCTGACAGGCTCTCTAGAAGAGATAGCAAAAAGGCTCTCCAGCCTCGAGGTCTTCCAGATAGCGTCAGACCAGAGCGGCGTGACGCTGCTCAGGATAGAGAGCAGGGATATACAGAAAAGGCCATTCCTCTTCTTCATAATAGGCCTAGGCAGCGACGGCGTTACCCTCCAGTACTCGATAGCGCAGGACACGAGCCCTAAGATGCGCAGACTCTACGTGTTCAAGAACCTGCTGAATGTGCTCTCGCTGGTATCCGACATATACTATGTCGACAACGCCGAGCTGTTCCAGCACATCGATTCCGCCATAGACGACGTTGT
Organism: Microcaldota archaeon; assembly: GCA_021791535.1. GTDB lineage: Archaea > Micrarchaeota > Micrarchaeia > Micrarchaeales > Micrarchaeaceae > JAJZAB01. Next base: position 39,317 of record JAJYWI010000014.1, on the reverse strand, counting down.
TGGGTCTATGCCGCAGAGCTACGGCGCCCTGTACAACTCCTACGATTCGCTCTACAACGAATACAAGGCGCTGCGCAGGCTGAACGTGGAGCTTACCGCCTCTAACAAGAACCTGACAGTGCAGGCGATGAATCTCAGCAGCCAGAACAGGGAGCTGCAGCAGAAGCTCAAGGAGCTGCAGACCTACTCGGATGAGGCACTGATGGCGAGACTGCAGGACTGGATAGAGGCGCACAACAGCACTATAGATGTTGACGAGTTCTCCAAGGCGACAGGCGTGGCGCCTCCGAGGGTCGAGCAGGCGCTCAACATGATGATATCGAAGGGTTTCATAGAGGTAAAGGGTTAGCGTAAACTACCAACGCCCTAAAGGGCGTGGCGTTCCATAAACGGTATCGGTATGTCGCACTGCAACACGGTTCAAAACCGTCTCATAGGGCAGGCAGGGTCGTTTACGAAGGCCTTCCCTATTGGGAACCCGGAAGGGTTTATGGTCAGTAGAACCCTCAAGCTCCAAAGGGCATTTCAATGCGGTGTTCCTTCTCGCTGCAAAAGAATAGCGCGTTTCATTCTGCTAACTCATAAGTATCTATCTGTAATATATCTAAGTGTGTCTGCGGAAAAAATCGCCGCTGATTTCCCCCGCAACCTAAAGGGTGCGGTTTCCATAGGTGCTATCTAATGAAATACGTGATAAGGATCAACAAGCGCGTGAGGTACCTACGCACCTATACTATACTCAAGAGGGTCGGGGAGCACGAGAACCTGCTTACCAAGGTCTTCGAGAGGATTTTCAACAGGAAGAAGAAAGGGAGCGAATTCCCAACGTAGGTGTGTAAATGAAGCTAAAGCCGGTTTTGACGGCAGTGATCGCTGTAGCTGTAATAATGATCGGCCTGCTGTCGTACGCGTCCGTCCTGCTCCACAGCATAACCACGATAGCACCGCCGAAACCGCTCGGCGCGCCATCGATAAGTGCAACTCTGGTGTCGAAGAGCCAGTTGTCGTACAATTCCAGCAGGTACATAGTGCCGAGCGTAGAGCTCGGATACGCCACCGCGAACGTCACATCGCTGTACGTAAACGCTACGCTTTTTGCAACTAGGCCGCCAAGCAAGTTCTTCATACTTAATGCATCGAGCGACTGCTTCGATTGCGCGCAGCTGCAGCCGACCATCAACATGATAGGCCAGTATCTGGCGTCATACGGGCTGGTGCGGAATAGCTCGTCCGTCCATATAATCAACGAGCAGAACCTTACCGATATGCCGAACAGCTCTATGCTGATAATACTCAACGGCGTGCTGCCCCAATACATGATACAGGACGTGCAAAACACCAGCACGCCCCTAATACAGTACCTGCTTGAGCGCGGCGTAGACATAATCTACGTCGGGAGGAATTTCGCTAATGTGTCCAGCGGGCGGATACTTATACCTACACCGTCCTCGCAGATACCGCAGTTCCTGCTCTGGGGGCCAGGCTCTGTCTCTAACCAGAACATACCCTATTACTTCAGGTCAGGCACCTTCACGCTCCTTGGCGGGAAAACGTACGGGCCGTTGAGCTACATAAACCTTGATGGAAACGGCTCCCTCCTAGCCTTCCCGAACTATCTTAGCTCATGGCCGAATGCAAGCGACGCGGCGCAGGACATAGCCAAGGCGTCGCTGCAGCTCTTCTGGATACCGATATACGCGCAGGGAGGCAGAAGCGTTATACTGCCGAACAGCACCAGCTATTCGGGCAAGATAGGAGTGGCGCTGAGCTCGCTCGGACCCGGGTTCGACGCCGCCGAGGCGCTGTCAACTAGCAGCTCCTACGGGCGCATAGTGATCTACAACAACGCAAGCTACTCCCCAGCAGCGCCGAAAGCCGCATACGCGCTGCTGACGTACGCGCAGAGCTTCACCGCGCCTAACGGCAGCATAAACCTTCCGGCGAGCATACTGCCAGGCGCGCAGCTGCCAGTCACAATCACCATAGACACCGGCTCTAGCGTTCCGGTGAGCGTAGCGCCCCACATAACGATATACAACATTAACATGACGCCCGTGCAGTCGATAGCGCTATCCCCGTTCACTGAGTCCGGCAACTTCACGCAGATTGAGACTCTGCCGTTCGACACCCCGCCAGGCGAGTATGTCGCCGAGGTGCAGGGGTTCTACGGCAAGCTGTATGTAGCTGCGCTTTTCAGCGTGCCGCCAATATCGATATCGCTCACCAGCGCAAACTACACGGCGGGAAGGTTCTCCTTCTCAGTGACGTCGGCCCAGGCGCCGCTGACAGGTGTAAACTATACAATAAACATAAACGGGCTCTACGAGAGCTCCGGCATCATTACGAACGGCACCATAGCTTACGCGCTGCCAAGTGGCGCCCCGCAGCAGAAAGGGGCGATCAGCTTCAACATAGGCATGCTCTCCGAGATGTTCACCTACAGCACGACCAACGTCCCACCGACGATAAGGATAAACGACCAGTACGTAGAGCTTGCGATAGTGGCGATATTCGCCATAGTGATAGTCCTTGTGGTAAAAGCGCCGAACCGCGACGAGTTCTACATAGACATACCGGAGACCAGTGAGCGCAAGGAGACGCCGATAAGGATACGCGCCAGCGAACTCGTATCTGTATTCGACAAGCAGAACATCTACTACAGGTGGAGGTACATGCCGCTTTCAGTCGAGGAGGTCAAGCGGGCGATAGCGACCAACGTAAGCGTTAACAACATAGCGGTGAGCCTCACGTACAGCAATGTCGAGATGCTCCTGATTCAGCTCGAGTCTGCCGGCTACCTGATAAGCGCAGACGGCCTGTACGCCCCGAAGAGCTGGGTCCAGCAGAGCGGGCACGACATAGAGTACCTCTCCACATTCAAGAAGCTCAGGCTCTACTTCGTATCCCATGCGTATCAGTTCAACGACATAGACAGCAGCGACAGCGCAGACATAGTAGCAACCGCTCACGGCGAGCGCTCCTACATAGTGATATACTCGAGGACGAGCAGGTTCCAGAGGTTGCCCGTATTCCATGATTCGAAGACGTACCTGGCGTTCCTGAACGGAGACAGGCTCGACGAGTTCTTGGAGTACCTGCACAACAGCAAAGGGCCAGATGTGGAGGAGATCAAGGTGTACCTCTCTGCAGGGCAGCTGACGCCCATCAATTCTGACAGGCCGGGCGAGACCCTCACGTAGCTATCGCTCCTCTTCCTGCCCCTTCTCCCTTTCGCGCTCCTCGCTCTTAGGGAAGCGCTTCGAGACTATGCTCTCAAGGCGCTTCTCTATCCTTGCCCTGTCGGCTTTTGTAAGGTCGCTTATGTCGCCAGAGAGCTGCTTCACATACCTCGCTATCGCCTTGTAGCGGTTTATGTTGAACGCCACCTGCTCCTTGCCCCTTACATAATGCTGGACGCCCCTAGCCGCTTCCATTATCGCCAGCTTTATCTCGTCTATTATCTCGTCCTCCTGCGCTATCGCCTCCTTGCCGACCCCGGAATAAGGCACATACACCGATGAAACGTTGACGAACACGCTGACCGGCTGCGTATCCATGTCTATGTTGTATCTCCTCCACTCTATGTCATTCGCCGCCTTGCTTATTGCGCAGCTCGCGGTGTCGAACAGCAGCGGCACGCGGTTGGCGAACCTGAGCACGTTGCCAGCATAGCCGCCTTCGACCTTCCTGCCTGAGTTGCCGCCGTAAGATACTGCGGCCTCTACCACAAACGGGATGCCGCCCCTGAACACTGCTGGCCTCCTCTCCGTTACCGACATGTGCTCCGGATCCAGTATGTTCTTCAGGGCGACCTTTATCTGCGCCTCGCCTATCGGGATTACGGAGCTGGCATCAGGAGCTATCCACCTGACCTTGTGTATCGCGCCTATGAGCTTCTCGGCATCCTCCCATGTCATCTGTTTCGGGTCCTTGTCTACGTCTATCGTACCGTCAACTGCCTTGAGCTCCGATATCTTGTTCTGCGTAGTCCTTGCGAACGTGTCTATCATGAAGGTGGATATCTTCCTGCTCTGGCTCGCGTGCGCGAACTCGAGTATGTCGTTCGCTGATAGCCCTGCAGGGTGCGGCTTGGCCACGCTCGCTTTCCGAGGTAGCTCCTTCACCGACCTGACGAAAAGGGACTCCTGGCCGCCAGGGTCTGTAAGCTTTATCTGTGCGTGTGGGTTCGAAAGGGCGGTCCTCCTTATGTACTCGTAAGCGCTGTGTTCGCCTGCCTCGTACCGTATATCGGCGTATTCGCCCTCAATTACCAGCCCGCGGAAGTCCTCGTCGAGATCCCGCATCTCCGTTATCACCGGCTTGTTCGTCGCAGCGTTTATCCCCAGCCTGCAGGAATAGGCCGCGCCCTTGCCTGTCGACGATTTTATGAATATAGGTTTGCCTGTCGTAATCTGCGCGAAGAGCACGCATCCCGCAGCCCCTATCCCCTGCTGGCCCCTCTGCTGCATGTATCTGTGGAACTTCGTGCCTGCAAATATGGTGCCGAGCGCCTTCCCGACAAAGCTCTTAGGCACTCCAGGGCCGTTGTCCCCCACCCTTATCGAATACCTGCTGATGCCGGTTCCATTGTCTATCCTCTTGATCGTAATATCGATATCAGGCAGTATGCCTGCCTCTTCGGCTGCATCAAGCGAATTGGTGCAGAATTCGTGCACTATAGTGACGAGCGACCTGCCCTGGCCGGAGTAGCCGAGCATCTGTCTGTTCTTCTTGAAGAATTGAGCCGCCGAATGCTCCCTAAACTCCTTGAATATCTGGTCAGCGCTAGTTGTCGCCATCTCATCAATCCCGCTTCAGAACTTTGCAGCGTGTGCAGCCTCCTTGTTCTTCCTGTGGGCTGCCTCCATCCTCAGGTACGCCAGCCTGTGCGCGCCTCCCTCTATCAGGGTGTTGACAGCCGTCTCAGCCTCATTTATCTCCTGGATGCCACCTATGAAGCTTACCGTATCGCCATATATGCTTATCTTCGCAGAGCTGACGCTCTCTGTGTAGCGCTTAGTCCTGCCGTTCTCGCCTATTATCCTGGCCTTTATGCGCCTCACCCTCTTTTCGCTGCCCAGCTCATCCTTAAGGTCTATTGATGAGAAATAACACTCCTCGCCAAGCAGCCTGCCGGCTATCTCCATGTCGAAGCCCCTGCCAAAAGCGTATATGACGTTCTTTGCCGTGAATTCGTTGTACGGGCTTCCGTTTATCAGCACCCTCTCATCAGGGTCTATCGTAATCCTGCAGCTGCACGCCCTCTCTACGAACTTCCTTAATTTAGTCTCTCTCTTCAGCAGGTCAAGCCTGTCGTGCGGGATATAAACCTCTTCCACGCAATCGCAATATCTTTGCACGCAGCTATTAATAAACGTTTTTGGCGCTGCCACGAAGCCTGATGGAAATAGCGGAACAAAAAGCCGAATAAACCGTTCCCCTATTCGGGGTTTCACAAAGCTTTAAATATTTAACCATTCACAATAGATTCGTGATTTCGTCATGACTCATAATCCAATGGATCATGAACGCAGCGAGGATGGAGTGGTTGAGATCTAAAAAAAGCATAGAAAACGCGCTCACAGAAATACAGAAGAGCATAAACAATATAAAGGAGAGGACGGAGAAGGAGAAAGAGCTGCTCTCAGACAAGGAGAGGTCGGCAGAGGCGAGCACGAACCTGTTTTCTCTCATAAAATACATGGTTGACGAGAACAGGCGCACTACGATGATACTGAAGAGCATACAGGAGAACATGGCAAGGCTCGAAAGTGGGATTCGCGACACCTACTACGAGGAGGATGTAGAGGACCAACAGCAAAACGTTGTCAGAGGCGCAAGGGAAGTCCCGATATCTTGGCTTGATGCCGAGATACTGAAGAACGTACAGGTTCTTGGGATGGCATGCGCCGATGATATTAAAAAAAGGATGAACTACAAGGGAAGGAATGCAGCCTCAGTTAGACTGAACAGGCTGTACAGGCTCGGTGTCCTAGAGAGGTACCAGCTCGGCAGGAAGGTATACTACAAGTATGATGCAGGGAAGGCATCAAATACGCTAATTGTTTCACCCCCACAGTAATGAGGAGCCCTTAGGGGCTCCCCATATTTCATGCTAAAGATCGGCACCCAGGCACCAATTTTTAATACTTTTATGCTATCCTATAGCGATTGGATGGCGGATGACCTGCGCAAGCTGATCTCGAAAATGCCGTACTCGTACAGGACCAATGCAACAGCATCGCGCATAAAGGGATCGTACGCTAGATACGAGGGAAAGAGAGTCTCGGTAGCCGGCAGGATAATGGCGATACGACGGGCAGGCAAGCTTGTCTTCATCGATATACAGGACAGCACAGGCAAGATACAGGCGTATTTCGATTACTCTATCGTTGGTGAAAAGGGGTTCGAGGGCCTCAAGCGCCTCAACGCCGGCGATATGCTTGGGGTCAAAGGGGAGGTGTTCAAGACCACGCCAGGCGAGGTAAGCATAAAGGTGAGGAGGCACAGGCAGCTAGCTAAGGCTATCAGGGTGCTGCCTGACAAGTGGAGGGGGCTGCAGGATACCGAAATCAGGTACAGAAAGAGGTACCTGGACCTGATCATGAACGAGGAGTCGAGGGGCGTAGCTGTGAAAAGGAGCACTGCTGTCAGCCTGATACGGAAGTTCCTGGACAAGAAGGGCTTCCTTGAGTTCGAAACGCCTGTGATACAACCACTATATGGAGGCGGCGACGCCGAGCCGTTCAAGGTCAGGGTGAACACTCTGGACGAGGATGACTACCTCAGGATAGCCGACGAGCTCTATCTCAAGCGGTTGATAATAGGCGGCTTCGAGAAGGTCTACGAGATATACAAGGCGTTCAGGAACGAGGACATAGACAGCACGCACAGCCCTGAGTTCACGATGATAGAGTGGTACCAGGCGTACGCGGACTACAACGACATGATGAGGCTCACAGAGAAGCTCATTGCACATGTAGCAAAGAGCGTCCTCGGCACCGACGAGCTTACGTACCAGGGCAAGAAGATAAGCATGAAAGCGCCGTTCAGGCGCATGAAGTTCATCGACAGCATCAACGGGAAGGTTGGCAGGGACGTGCTCGGCATGCCAGACGAGGAGCTGTTCGCGCTCGCCGAGAGCAAGGGCATACGCCTCGAGGGCGGCAAGCGGACAAGGTCGCACGCATACGGCAAGCTGCTCGACGCCCTTGTCATTCCTGACATCGTCCAGCCAACATTCATAGTTGACTGGCCGAAGGAGACCTCGCCGCTCACCAGGCCAAAGCGGGACAACCCGAAGCTTGTGGAGAGATTCGAGCTCTACGTCTCCGGAATGGAACTGGCTAACGCATATTCTGAGCTCCAGAACCCGATTATACAGAGGGAGAACTTCGAGGAGGAGGCGAAGAAGGCGGCAGTAGGCGACAAAGAGGCAGAGCCGACGGACACCGACTTCTTAGAGGCGATGGAATACGGGATGCCGCCGACCGGAGGATTGGGCATGGGCATAGACAGGCTGGTGATGCTGCTCACGGACAAAGCATCGATAAAGGAGGTCATACTATTTCCTATGGAGAAAAGGGAGAGGGCATGATTGCAGTTTTATACTGCATAAAGGCGAGCCCCAGCTCACTCCAACCGAAGCCGCGAAAGCAACCCTCTATGCAGAGCAGCCGCTCAAAAAGAGCTTTTGGCAGGGTGTCCCTATCTGGACTATCTGTTTGAGAACCTAATGCTACAACGAAGAGAGTGCGCCTTTCAGCTTCCTGAAATCGCTTTCTATTATTGGCACGTTGCTCTTTATCCTCACTGCAGCTGCAGGATGCAGCGTTATAAAGTAATTCCTGTCTTTCTTCATGAGCCTGCCGTGCACCTTCATTATCTCCCCGATGCCGAGGAGCTCTTTCAGCGCAACGCCCCCCAGCACGACCACCAGCCTTGGCTTTATTATGTCGAGCTGCCTGTATAGGAAGCCCCTGCACAGCGCTATCTCTTTGTCTGAAGGCACCCTGTTCTTGGGCGGGAAGAACTGCACGACGCTTGTTATGTAGACCTGCTCCCTGCGCAGGCCAGCTATCATGAGCAGCTTTGTGAGCAGCTGCCCGCTTCTGCCGACAAACGGCCTGCCGCTCGCATCCTCTGACCTTCCTGGCGCCTGTCCAATAACAGCTACCTTGGCGTTGGGCGGGCCTTCGCCTGCAACGAAGTTAGCGCTAAGGTCCCAGCCCTTCACCTTGGACGGGAGCTTCCTATACTCGCGGTTCAGCTTTTCGATTCTAGCCTTCCTGTCGAGGTAGCTGTCCGCTTCCATCACGAGCTCCTTTGTGTCCTTAAAGCTGACCTGCCTGAGCGCATCCTCGCAAGAGAGCCAGACGTATCCGACATGCTCATCAGACACCCTTACATTTGCAGCCTGGGGCACCTCTGCGATAAAGACCGTCACTATTTTCTTGGCGCGCTGCCCATCCTCTTTAGTCCAGTAAGCTAGCGAGTGCCTGAAAAATCTATCCGGTACGACATCAAGCCCGGTCTCCTCCTTCGTCTCCCTGAGCGCAGTATCCATTATGCGCTCCCCCTTTTCTGCATGGCCCTTAGGTATGTCGAGCCATCCCCTCCCGTTCCTCAAGAAAAGGAAATGCCTCTTCTCAGCCCTGTAGGAATATACGAAAACGCCGCCGTCGTATACGAACTTCAACATATCACGCACGGTTGGCTACAACGTACGCGGAGCACATTATGCCGTTCGCGCCATGACCGAAAGAGCCGGAGAGCGTGTTGTAGATCACAGACTCGATGTAATTGAAGAGCCCGGCCGAGCTGTAGCCTACTAGGTCGCATGACGCTCCGCTGCTGGCGAGCTTGATGAATTCGTAGTTGACCGAAAAGATATGGCCGAACATGTCCACAGGCACTGCGAAATAGTTTGCGTCGAAGAGTTCGCCTCCCGAGTATCCTATCACGCTAGTTATCCTTATCCCTTTCCTTGTCAGGTATGAGCTAGAGCTCACGACCTTGCTGTACCCGGTGACCGAGGCGCCAGGCAGCGGCCTGTTCAGGACAGTTGCAACTACGTAAGTGGCATTGTTTGATGAGCTGCCGTTAAGTATCGCGAGCGCAACGGTGTAGTTCTGTTCGCTTATCCTTATCACATTGGGAGAAAAACTAGCGAACGCAGGGCTTACCGCCCCGTAGAGGTCGTTTGCGCTGATAGCTGACATGTTGCCATAAAAGAATGACGGCGAGGCGTACGCTGCGCTCAAGTAAGGCAGCGAGAAGAGCAGCCCTACGGCACCGAGCGCAAGCGGTAGTGCCCACGAACTTCCAAATCTGCTTCTTTTCGCTTTGAAATCCCTTGAGAGGGCTCTAAGCTTGCCCTTCTCAATCCTATCGAGGCGCATCCCGTATCTTGTCGCTAGCAGTATCATTACAATAATCACCGCGTAGAACATTATCTGCCCTGCGAAGAGGTGGAATACCGCGACGGCCTCCCCTATCCCATAGTTGGCCCAGTTGTACGCTATCCAGAGCATGCGGGCAAAGTTGAGCAGCAGCATAAGCGCTAGGCCAGAGGCCAGCCACACCGTCTTCCTGCCGAGGCCGCCTCTGTACAGGTAAGCGACAGGTATCAGGAACATGACCAGTGCGACGAATGTGCCTATAGGCGCGCACGTCGACGCGATTGATATGCTTGCATTTGCCGATGATGTTATTGTAATGCCGTGCAGAGTGACAGGCACGCCGAACTGCTTCAGCGCCCCGTATACGAACGCCGCGTTGACGTTTGCGAATACCTGGCTCTGGAGGAGCAGCGGCATCAGCAGCAGCGGCGACATGAAGAGCGCGTAGATGACGACAGGTGCCATCTTCCTTATACCTGAAGCCCCGAAAAGGATGAGTATGAACGAAACTAGCGCCAGCGGTATCAGGAGCGCGTCTATTCTGAACGTGGCGAAAACGAAGGAAAGCCCGACCCTGGCATATGAGAGGAGCAGTATGTAAAGCACGAACACGCCGATTCCGTAAGCGAGTTCCCTCCTGCTCCTTGCCAGGTGCAGCTCCTCCTTCATCGAGAAAAGTATGAAAACAAGCAGCATCAGCATGACTACTATGACATATGACGCAGGGTCGGTATCTAGCACGGAGAAGTTCGTCGAAAGCAGGGTTCCGTACATTGCAAGCAGGGTGGCGATAAAAAGCACCACGATGCCTAACACCTTCCCCGGGTTCGTGCGCATGCAAACACGCCAATAAGTGTCCTCGGCCGAAATGGGCTTCATCACATCTCAGTAGTTACTCTTGTCTTCACAGGACACTACTTTAATATAGTTAAGATTAATAAGGTATTACAACATGGTTTGTCAATGCCGGGAGGCTACAGATATATCGAGCATACAGCTGATGTCGAGTTCGTCGCGTACGGGGATACGCTGGAAGAGCTTTTCGAGAACGCCCTTCTCGCCATGTTCAACACGATAGCAGACATAAGGAGGCTCGCCGAGTATAGGTCAGAGGTGCACAAGTTCGAAATAGAGGCGAAAGGCGACGGCACCGAAGACCTGATATGGGAGACGCTACAGTCAGCGCTTTCGCAGGCGGAGGCAAAGGGAGTGTTTGCTTACAAGGTCGAAAAGCCGTTTTACAAAGGGATGTACAATGGCAAATACCTGTTCTTCGCCACGTGCTGCGCAAAAGCTAAGGACCAGAAGTTCTCGAACCTGGAAGTGAAGGGGGTTTCGAGGTTCGATCTGAAGTTCAAGGAGGCCACATCAGGCAAAAGGCATAATGGCCATAGTTTCGAGGCCAATGTTGTACTAGATGTGTGATCTTCCTATATCTAGATATAGCCAGTACGCAAGCATGCGCGTGCTGCAGGGAACTTTACGTAGCATGGGGGTCTTCTCCTGCAGCGAAGAAGCCCCATCCTATGCACTGACATTTAACGTCAGGGATTTATAAGCCAAATCCCTTAGCCAATAGGCTATGGGCTATACGAGCAATATTCAGGTTTCTTCTACAAGCCTATCAAATTCCTCCTTTGAGATATCTGCATCCTTAAGCACCCTAAAAAGCAGGCCGATTCCAATCGGTTCTTTGCCATGCACTGGAATCGTTGTCACTCTCCCGTCTGGATGCTTCATCCTGAGATGGCTTCCCTTCCTCCTTTTTATCTCAAACCCGAGACCCTGAAGGACTTTTATAACAGTAAAGGAGTTGACAGGCTTGCGCTTCGTCATCTATACACTCACTATCTGTATCCCTACGAATGCGTTTGGCAGCCTTGCTTCCTTCTCGTCCATGAGGCACAGCTCTATGGCCTCTTTCACCCTCTTCTGCAGGGTGTTAAGGTCTTTGGCCTGGGTGTGGCATCCACGCAGGGCAGGAACGTCAGCGACGAAGAATCCATCGGAATCCTTCTCTATGACAACCTCAAATATTCCCTTTTTCATCTAATCGCCAGTGATATTATGGGATTATAAGTATTAAAGCTTAAGCATCGGAGCCCCATTTGTGATTCATGGATAGAAAAGTAAATGCTGCAATAAAATTAATTCCATACATAAAACAACCCTTTAAAAAGGAGCTTCTTAAAGAGGCATCCAGAGTTAAGTTATCTTTTCAAGATTAGAAATTAACGGGTCTTAACCCCTTGGTTCATAGTTGGGAGAGGTACAGCTCAAATGCAACATAGCCAGGGGAGGAAGTCGAATCCTCCTTCTCCGCTCTGCAGGCGGGCGCATAGCCGATCTGCCACCCTGGCGCAATAGCATTTTTAATCCTCCTTATTTATACTTTCTCGTGCATTGTAATAAGGGTTTTGATGGACATCACTAACATCAACATGCCGAAGGAACTCATATCTGATACGGTATCCTTCGACGCGCGTACGCCTGTCACAAAGATGGTATCAGCAATAGGCAGGTATGGCGCTGTGGTAGTGACGAAGGGCTCGCGCTACTACGGGATAGTAGACAACAGGTCGCTACAGCGCTTCGCTGTCGGCTCAGGCGTAAGCAAGGATAATGTCGGAAAGTACGCAGTCAGCGTGCCAGCAGCCGACAGCAGCATGAGCATAGATGGCATACTGCTGAATTTTCAGAAAAGCCGCGCCAAGGCGCTGCCCTTCGTATCGAACGGCAAGGTCCGTGGCGTGATAAAAAGGTTCACCCTATTGAAGGTGCTGCTCTCGCTCAAGATGCTCTCAGACATAAGCGCAGGAGAGGTGATGACCTCACCCGTGCTAGCGATAGATGCCGATGCCACGCTATCGCAAGCCCGTTCGGCTATGCGCACCAACAGGGTGAGCAGGCTCGTGGTCCTGTCTGGCGGGAAGTTGTACGGGATAATAACCGACCATGACCTGCTGCTGAGCTACTCTAGAAAGGGCGAGAGGCTCCCCGAGATGAAGAGCGAGTCGCACAACCAGTCAGACGCGCAGCTCAGGAGCGTCGCTGCGAGGGACCTGGTCGTCGTTGACTATGCAGATACGCTGGCAGATGCGGCGCGCGACATGATAGAAAGGAACGTATCCTCCGTCATAGTATTGAGGAAAGGCTCGCCTGCCGGCATAATAACAGCGCTGGACATATTCGGCAGCGTCCTATCGAAGAGGAACGTCAAGGAGGAGAAGGTGTTTGTGAACGGCATAGAGGGCGACATGCGCGAATACGAGGAGGACATCATGGCAGCACTGGATGCATTCATGAGGAAGGCCGGGAGCATGGGCAAGGCCGGCGCACCCTCGTTAGAGCTGAACATAAAGAGAATAGGCAGCAGGATGTACGAGATGAGGGCGCGCCTGTACATGGCGAAGGGCGGCACAATCTACGTCCATGCGTTGGATTACAACATTGAGAGGACGCTGAATAAGCTGCTGGACAAGCTGATGAAAGAAATAAAAAAGAGCAAGGGCAAGGTATTATCAATCAGGAAGATATCCTCTTTCAAGAAGGGCATGGACGAGGCGGAAAACTATGCGGAGCTCTAAATGGAAAAAAGGGCAGTCGAGCTTCGAGCTCCTTATAACTGTGTCGTTCGGCCTAATCGTGCTCCTCCCGATAGTCGTGCTCGCGTTCATACAGATATCCGCTTCGAATTCATCACTTGCGGCGACAGAGGCGCAGGCTGCCGCATCGAAGCTTGCGAGCATAGCCACGTCTGTAGGCGCGCAGGGCTATCCCGCCAGGCAGCTCGTCCTAGTCCAGGTTCCGCCTAGCGTTGAGAACGTATACGTCGGCACGCAGAGCAACGGAGTCGGCCACGCCGTCATATTCGTGATATCAACCAGTGCGGGCCCGAGCTACGTGACTGCATACACGCCGGTCAACGTGAGCGGCCAGATCGGCGGCATATCCTCCCAGGGCAGCTACCTGATAAACGTCAGCGCGCAGAACTCATGCCCCGCTGATGCGTCAATCTCATGCGTATACATACGGCAGGCTTCATGAGGTTAGTCTCAGCATGTACGTGTTCCTGTATACCTTCCTGCCTCGCTGCAGGCCGTAGAGCGTGTACGATCTCTTCGGCTTCAGCCCGTAGTAGTCAAAGAATGCTGATGCGACCTTCTTGTCGCTGGTGTAGATGTCGTAGCCGCCATCAAGCTCATCGAGCCTTGATATGAACGAGCCCCGCGTCTCTATGAAGTTGACAAACTTCTTCATCATCCTCTCAGCCGCATCCCGATGGCCCCTTAGCTGGAATATCGCCTCGTAATACCCGGATGTTCTCCTGTAGCAGTCTATGCACATAGTCCGCTTCACATCCAGCCCTATCCTCTTCTCGAACTCAGCCTTGTTTCCCTCGACATCGCACGAGAGCCTCACATCGGCGCCTTTCCAATCGTACCTCACTACCGTTATGCTGAACCTTTTGCCGATCTGCTGCTGCAGAGCCTCCTTCAATGTGTTCCGATCAGGCGCTGCGTACCCCTTCGGTGTGCGTATGCGCTCGCACGACTTGCACCTCTCTATGGTAGCCTTGTCTGGCACCTCCTTCTTCAGCCTGCCTGTCACGCACACTTCGCAGAACTCCCCGATAAACCTGACCTTGTCGCTGGTCCTGTCGCATGTGGGGCAGTGCTTTATCACCATATCACGAATAGTGTTTGCTTATTATCGCGCCGTATGCAGGCCTTGTTATCAGCACGCCTAGGAGTGCCCCTATTATCGTGGACTCCGAGAAGCCTATGATGCTCACTAGCGATGTAGAGAAGAAGAGCGGCAGCATCGCTATTATAAGCAGTGCGGCGTCCGCCCATACTATGTAGAACGCATGGCCGAGGAGCGTCTTCGCAGAGCTATCTGCGCTGCCGTGCGCCAGCACCTCGTCTGTTATTATTATCTGCGCGTCAACGCCGGTGCCGACCACGGCTATCATGCCCGCAACAGCGGCCAGGTCTATCGTGCCAACTAGCCCTATTATCGATACTATTATGAAAAGCTCCATCGCTGTCGTCAGCAGTATCGGCGCAACTAGGAAGAGCTTCCTGTACCTTACAGTTATGAAAGCGGAAACGAATATTATGGCTATGCCGCCGGCTATCACGCTCGTGTATAGGAACTGCGAACCCAATGTCGGAGGTATTGTGGTAGGAGTGCCGGGGAAAACTGCCACAGGGAGAGCCCCTCCGCTCAGCACGCTAGCTATCTGCTTTGTCTGCTGCTGCGCATATGTGACCTGCTTCTGCTTCGGGAGAGTTGTCGGGGCTATGCCGGATATCTGGTAGCTATCGCTCACGTTGCCGCTGGTTATCGATGGGCTGAGTATGGGAGAGGAGAGGAGGCCGACCACAGGCCAGCTTTGGACTATGCTCTGGTTCACGCTTATTGTAGTGAAAGATGGCGTCATGTTAGCCCTGCTCTCCAGCTTTACCGTATAGTTGTTGGCAAGCATGTACGAGAGGAGCGTGCTGTTTATCCCACTGCTGGCTATTATCTGCGAGTACTTGCCCTTGTTCAGCTGCAGGAACCTCTCTGCGCTATGCACACTCGCGTTGGTGTTGAAGACCTCAACAACAGGTATAGTGGCGTTTCCTGCAGAGAGCGCCTGCTGCATCGCTGAGAGCGCAGACGACTGCGATATCAGGCTAGTTGAGTTGACCGGTATGGAGCCGTTGAAGAAGATGGCGGTCGCTGTAGGCCTGTCCAGGAACATGTAGAGGGGCTTATTGCCCTGGCCGAACACAACCTTTGCGAAGTTGGAGGCCGCGCTCGATGTTATATAGAACGTCACCAGCCATTCCACTGAGTTGTTCGCTATGCTCGGAGGCGGCTGGCCTATGCTACCCTTCAGTATGCCAGTCCCATTTATCGCCACCTCGCTGTTCACATATCCGTCAAAGCGCCCCTGGCTCTGTATTATGCCTATCGTCTGATTTATCTCGCTGCCTGTTACGGTAGGTATTATCACATAGACTTCGCTATTGCCTATGCCCTCCACTGTCACTTGCTTCAGCCCGAATGTCGAGACACGCTGCTGCAGCGAGGATATCAGGCTGCTCATGTCGCTGGCGTTCACGCTGTGCGCAAGTGTCACTGGTATCTGCGTACCTCCTGCGAATTCTATGCCGAGGTGCACGCCGTAGTGCACGTCCAGTATCGCCAGCCCCACGGCTATGACTATCAGGACTATGATCCTGCGGTCCTTCAGGTAGTCTAAGCCGCTCATCGCACCATCTCCTTCCTGCGCTTGTATGCGAGCACCATCGGCGTGTTGCCGAACCATGTTGTGAATATGTCAGCCACGAGCCCGGCGAGCACAACCCCAGATATCTCGAAGTATGTCGGTATAAATGTGATGTACGAGACTATCAGCAGTATAGCGAAAGTCATTATCGCCGCAGCGGTCATCGTCACGCCGGTCTTCATCGCCCCAAAAGCCCTTATCACCGGCGTATCCTCAGTCCTCTTCAGTATCCTTATCGAGGAGAGCAGCGCTGTGTCTATAGAGTAGCCTATCAGCATGAGTATGCCGCCTATGGAAGCGACGCCAAGGGGTATCCCGACGATTCCCATGACTCCCAGCGCAACGAGTATGTCGTTTGCAGAGCTGAACACTACAGCTAACGCAGGCACAGGGCTCCTGAAAACTATTAATACGGATATGGCCACAAGCACGAACGCCGCTATTATTATCGTCTCCATCTCTGACAGGAAGAAGCTGCCAAGGGTCGGCGTGACATCGTTGTACGAATACGTGACGAAGGCAAGCAGGCTGTGCAGAGTCGAGACGACTTTGTTCTTGTATGCTGACGACGCGTTAGCGTACGCGCTCTGCGCAAGAGCGTACATACCCTGCGCATCGGTCGAGTTGTAGGTTGGCGTCTTTACTAGTAACACAGAGAGCGCCGATAGCTCGCCAGAAAGGCTCCGGTTCATTGCACCGAGATATCTGGTCTGGTTCGCCTGCAGCCCGTTTATTATCGACACCAGCGTGGAGTTGTGCGGCTGGCCGCTGAGCGCAGACTGGTATGACGCCAGCAGCACAGCGGCGTTTGAGTAGTTGCCGTACGCGCTATAAACTGCAGATGCGTAGCTCTCGCCATCGGCGAGGCTGGTGTTGGTGCCTATCGTTATAGAGAGGCCGCCGAGCGACTTCGATACCGAGGCCTCAGCACCAGGTATCTTCGCATTGATCGATGCTGTGAGCGCCCTAACATCCACAATGGAATTCGTCTGCAGCTGTATGCTGACCCCTCCCCTGAGGGACTGGTCGAGCTGTATCTTAGGTATGAAGTAAAGGCTGACAAGGAGCATGGCCACTGGTATTATTACGAGCAGCTTGTACCTTTTCATCTCGTATATGTTGCGCAGTGCCATACATACCAATCAGTAGGTGGTGCGCTGTAGCGCCCCGGGAACTAGGATTTATGCGTATTTCTTCATCAGCTTCAGGTGCAAAGAGGATGTGAAGCCGTAGATTATCACGAAGAACGCGAGCAGGATAAGCGCCCAGCCGAAGAAGCGGGTATAGCTCATTGTTGCCGGAACAAGGGCGGCGAGCATGGCTCCAAGTATGAATATGTATATCCCCCAGTATATGCCCCTGAATATGTGCCAGCCAGAATGCTTCTCCTGATAATGGAGGCGTCTCCTGTACGCGAGCTCTGGGTCTATTGTGATTGTGCTGCGGCGTTCAGCCATTTTTTTCACCTGTTATATATGACAGGGAAAACATTAAAAGGCTGTTGCAAGGCACGAAGACATTTTAATCATGAACAAGAAATACAAGCATGGCAAGAATGAGGTCGAAAAGACACAGGCAGGAGCGCGAGGAGAGGGTCCTGAAGGAGCGCAGGAAGACGGACCAGGGGATCTTCGACTCTGGCACGATGGTCAGGCTGAGCAAATTCTTCAACAAGCGCATAATAAAGGGGATGGGGATGCCTATAGCGAGAGGCAAGGAGGCGGACATATACCTTGCTGAGGCAGGCGACGCCGATATTGTGTCAGGCAGCAGATACGTGGCGATGAAGTTCTTCAGGTTCGACGCCACTGCGTTCATCAAGATGGCCAAGTACGTAAAGGGCGACCCGAGGTTCGAGCGCCAGGTTGGTAGGGGAAGGGAGAGCGTGGTCAGGACATGGTGCAAGAAGGAGTTCGGGAACCTGCTAGTAGCGAAGGAGGCAGGCGTGCCTGCGCCCCAACCTTATATGTTCAACGGCAACATACTGGCGATGCAGTTCCTTGGCGATGACGAGACGATAGCGCCGTCATTGAACGATGTGGAGGTAGAGGAGCCAAGCAGGATGCTCGACGAGATAATAGGGGAGATAAAGCGGCTTTACCGCGCAAACCTCGTGCATGCTGATGTGAGCGAGTACAACATACTCGTCTACAACGGCATACCCTACATGATCGACTTTGGCCAGGCTGTGTCGACAAGGCATCCGGCAGCGCCAGAATTTCTGAAAAGAGATGTCACTAACATAACAAACTATTTCGCAAGGAAATATGGAATAAGGCTTAGCGCAAACGAAGTTTATTCCGAAATCACTTCATAGCCTGCAAGTTACTTCCTCTCGAGGCTCTCAATGGGGTTGCAGTCCTGCCTTAGCAGACGCGTTATTGCCTCTAGGCCATTGCGGAGCGCAAATGCAAAATTAACACCACCGCATACGAGCAGCGTCACTCCACCAAGAATTAAAACTGAGTCGCTATTCACAAAACCACTCGCAACCTCTGCTCCCCCGATCACTGTCAATGGTGCTCCTATTCCGGCCTCCAGCGCAGCCGCATTGATTCTTATTTGTGTTATTTTTGCAGCCATATTGGCTCTTGTTTCTACAGCCATGTTATCACGTTATATAAACTAGCGCCTTTCCAGATATATAGACCTGTCTAAAATTAGCAATTTGTTGGCGGAAATTTGTCATTTTGTAAATGCTCTCCGACGCAGCCTATAGCTCCCTTGTCATCTCCAGTGTCCTTTTCAGAACGGCATCCAGCCTGCAGTCCTTGTATAGCCTGTCAACGAGCTTTCCGCCCATACCGGTAGAAGGGTTCCTCACCCCTATTGAGCAGACGTCCTTGTACCTCCTTATTGATATGTCGTAGGTGCCGATCGACTTTGCGATGTCTATTATCTCGCGCTTGTCAAATCCAATCAGCGGCCTTATGATTATTGGCTTTATGCCGCCCTGCGATGCGGCCATGTTGGCTATGGTCTGTGAGGCCACCTGGCCAAGGCTCTCACCTGTCACTATTGCGTTTGCATGCTCCTTTTCCGCAATCTCCTCCGCCAGCCTGTAGAGGAACCTCCTGAAAAGCACCAGCTCGTACTTCCTTGGTATCTTCATGGTCGCAGACTGGAAGACGTACGCAGGAGCGTAATACACCTTCGGCCTTACGCTGTACCTGGACAGCATACCCACGAGGTCATGCATCTTAGACGATGCGGCCTCCTCGTTATTGTTGAACGCGTGCATGTGCAAATATACAGCGTCCATGCCTCTTTTCATCGCATACACGGCTGCGACTGGCGAGTCTATCCCGCCCGAGAGCAGCACCACCGCCTTGCCTGATGAGCCTACTGGAAGCCCGCCTATCCCGCTTATCTTGCTTGCTGTGAGGATCGTGCCGCTCTTTGTAACGCTTAGGGAGAGCTCCTTCTCCGCATCCCTGTCTATCTTGAAATTTAGGCGCTTGGATCTCTTTATGAACTCGCTCACTATCTGGTAGGAGTTGAAGGCTGTCCCCTTATACGACCTTTTGGCAGATATCCTGACGGTATCCTTGCTTCCGAACATCTTGTTCGCAGAGGCAACTATGCTAGCCAGCGTGTTCCTGGATATCATCGCCGGGGCGAACCACGATATCCCGGGTATGAATCTCAGGCGCCATGCCGCCTCGTCAAGCTTTCTTTTGCTGCCGAACTTTAGCAGTATCCTGTCCCTTCCGTCTGTGATCGTGGCCCCGCATCCCTTCAGCGATTCCCTGATGTTCGCCTTAAGCCTGTCTATGAAAGCGTTCCTGTTCCTGCCCTTGAGCCAGAGCTCGCCATAATGGACAACGATCGCATAGTACCTCACCATCATACCACAGAAAGAAAGCTATAAAAACATCAGAACGAGATTATCGAATCAAAGGTTAAATAATGATTGCATGGGCCTGATTTCTAACTTGCAGAGCTTCATCACCAACGCGAGGCATATCCTATACGTCAGCTACAAGCCTGGCCCCGACCGCTTCAAGCGCACCGCCAAGATAATAATACTCGGCATAGCTGTCATAGGTATGGCCGGCTTCATCATAGCGATAATAGTATCGCTGCTCGTTTACGGGAACCTATCCTTCGTGTGATTATGCGGATCACAATAGACTTCACCAAGTCAGCGCAGGAAAACGCCGACATCTACTACAAGAAATCGAAGAAGCTGGCGCAGAAAAAGGCGGGCGCAGAACAAGCAATAAAGAAGCTGGAGAAGAGGCTGAAGGGCGCTGCCGCTCCTGTGAGGAGCGTGAAGAGGGAGATGGTAGAAGCTGCAAAGAGGGAGTGGTATGAGAAGTTCCATTGGTTCTTCACCAGCAAGCGCATGTTGGCGATAGGCGGGAGGGATGCCCAGCAGAACGACCTTTTGAATTCAAAGTATTTCGAAGACAGGGACCTGTTCTTCCACGCGAACATATTCGGCGCATCTGTCACGATACTTAAGGAAGGGGTGGATGCCGATAAGGAATCCAAGGAGGAGACCGCGCAGTTCGCAGCATGTTACTCGAGCGCATGGAAGGAAGGGCTTACCGCAGTGGACGTGTATTCCGTGCGTAGGAACCAGGTGAGCAAATCCACGAGCAAGGGCTTCATAGCGACAGGCAGCTTCCTGCTCAAGGGGGAACGCGAATGGTACAGGAACGTTTCACTGTCATTAGTGTTCTTCGTCAAAGATGGCAGGCTCAATGTAGCCCCGGAAACCTCGTTCTACAGGTTCGCTGGCGATTCTCATGTCGGCCGCGTCCTTGTCCGACAAGGGAGGCTCCAGAAGTCCGACGCCGCTAAGAAAATAGCTAGCACCCTAGATTTCCACGACATAGACACGATAATGCAGCAGCTGCCGCCCGGAAGTTTCAAGATATCCTAGTCACTTCACCGAGCCTAAAAAAGCGTCGACCACCGCATCAGAATCCAGCTGCCAGCCCGGCACGTTTCTTATATCCACCCTAGTGCATGAAAATCTTGGCACGGTGTCGATATCTTTCGGCGGAACCCTCATATAGTCCAGGGATCCCGCGTACACATCGTCGTCAACTGTGAATACCTTCACCGGTCCGCCGTCCCAGCGCGCCTCAGCGAAGCCAGCGAAATATCTGAGCAGCTCATTAGCGCTCCTACCAGGTGAGTCCTCCATCCTCCCGCATATCGGGGCATATGCTTTTATGATAACTGTCTTCTGCACCTGCAGTGCAGTCGCCGAAAGATCCTCATAGGTTTGATCGCCTGGCGCGATTACCATGCGGCGTTCGTCAGGCGCTGTGATTGCGCCCCCGGTGATCCCCTGCAGCTTCATGAAAACGCCGTGGTACCTGAGCTCATGATAATTCAGCTCAATCTCCCTGTCGCCGTTGGCCTGCACATTGTCAATCACATATTTGACCCCAACCCTCATCATGGGCTCTTCAGGGGTCAGCGCCTTGATGATATCATTCACCCTGGACGTCTTTATTATTGTCGGCACCGCGCTCTTTGGCTCAACTATTTTTTCATTTAACGCACTAAATGCCTCCGCCATCCTCCACAACTCCGGCATGCACTCGTTGCTGAAGTATGCTGTTAAAGTGTGGAACACGCCCCTAGGGAGGCGTTCGCTTCTAGGCTCCATTAGATGGAGCCTGATGAATTTGTAGGTCGGGGCGGTCGCCCTGTCCGCATATTCGCCGGCCTCAATCTTAAGTATCGCATATCTTTTTTTCGGCTCTAGAAACATCTTCTCGTTAACTCCAACGGCGGCAAACAGATCTTGTCTGAGGCCGCTCAGCTGGAATCCAGCAGGGATCCACAGCCGCCCGCTTCCCATTTCTTCGGTCTCGGCGTTTTTTCCAAGCATCACTCCTTTGTTGAAGGTCACCGAGTTCGTTATCGAGGAGTCCAACTCATTGACCCAGGGGAGAAGGTGCTCGTGGATGGATGTCTCATAGTGCAGGTCCTTTCCTGAGCTTGCTCTGAGAAAGAAGTGAAGCACATGGACCTTGGGCACGCTGGACGGGCAGCTGTAGAAACCGGAAATCGTGTAGGTTCCATCTGGCACAGTTTCGAAGGTTTCGTTCTGCGATTCAACCAGTGAGTCCCGCAGGAAATGCAGGTCCGACCTGAGGCGTTCGTCGTCTGGCCGCCAGCTTCCTATCCGCTGCGGAACCTCTACCTCGCGCCTTTTGAGCTGCGCCACGCAGAGCATGCTCTGCAATGGTATTTATTGCTTTTCTATAACCTGGCAGTTATCGTAATTTGCAGGGGGTGAGATTTGAACTCACGAACCCCTAAGGGACTGGACTCTGAATCCAGCGCGTTTGACCAAGCTCCGCGACCCCTGCACGGATAACCCTCTTTTTTATAGATTTTTATTCCTTGGGTGCATAGCATTAGCGTGCAGAAAATAAGCACAATAACGGCTACGGCGGTTGGCCTAGGCGCGATAATAGGCGCGGGGATATTCGTACTCAGCGGCACGGCGATAGCGCAGGCCGGCGCAGACGCCCTGCTCGCATTCATACTCGTAGGCGCTGTGGCGCTGATAATCGCCCTTGAGCTCGGCGAGCTAAGCACTCTCTTCCCAAGGCTGACAGGCGCCAGCTACTCATATGTGTATGAGGCGTTCGGCAGCGAGCTCGGATTCATAATAGGCATAATGCTCTACTTCAGCTTCGCCACCGCAATATCAGTGGTTGCCCTGGGCTTCGGCTCATACCTCACCAGCCTGATAGGTGCGCAGCTTGGCAGCAGCAGCATCCAGCTC
Source organism: Microcaldota archaeon (assembly GCA_021791535.1). Lineage (GTDB taxonomy): Archaea > Micrarchaeota > Micrarchaeia > Micrarchaeales > Micrarchaeaceae > JAJZAB01. The sequence goes on along the minus strand of JAJYWI010000014.1, from coordinate 16,873 downwards.
TTCGCCATCTCCCTGATAATCGCGCTTTCCGCGCTCACAGTAACGGGGATGAGGAAGGCGGCACGCGCGGATCTCGGCCTTGTGCTGATAAAGATAACTGCACTGCTCGTCTTCATAGGCTTCGCCCTAATCTACGCCTTTCACGCCTCAGGATTCAGCCTGCACAATTTCTCAGTATCGGCCTCGCAGGGCACAGCGAGCGCGTTCTTCGCAGCAAGCATAGTGATATTCTTTGCTTATACCGGCTTCCAGGCCATAGTGACCCTGACGCCGAGGATAAAGGGAGGGGGCAGGTCAGCAGCGAAGGCGACCATACTGTCCGTTGCCATAAGCATGGTGCTCTACATATCGATTGTTGCAGTGCTCATGCTCCTCATGCCTGCGTCGCAGTATACGGTCAGTGGAGACCCGCTCGCCTCTGCGCTCAACCATGCCAACGCTCCATTGTGGATATCGATTGTAGTCGGCATAGGCGCGCTGGTCGCAACAGCGTCAGCTACCCTGGCAATGATGATGGCTGCGTCAAACCAGCTCCACCAGGTAGGCAGGGACAGGCTGCTCCCAAAGATCCTACGCGGTTACAACGCAAAGAGGGGGGTCTCAACCAAAGGGGTCGTAATAACCGCAGTGATCGCCATGGTAATGCTATTCTCTGGCAACATCTTCGTAATGGCGGCGATAAGCAACTTCGGCTTGCTCACGGCGTTCCTGATGACAGGCTTCGCCCTTATGCACTTCCGCAGACGCGGATCTACGCCTGAGTTCAAGATGCCCCTATACCCGTACCTGCCTGTAGCTGGCATCGTCGCCATACTCCTCTTCATGATAGGGATGCCGAAGACAGCGCTGGTCATAGGCACGATCATGGTGCTGTCGCTGATAGCGATTTATTATACACTGCGCGAATTGGCTGGCAGGCGCGTCGTAAAGGTGAAGCTTTTCAGGTAGTCCAATGCTGGTTGGTATAGTTGGTGCCCCGAACAAGGGGAAGAGCACGCTCTTCTCTGCGCTGACGTCGATAGACGTGCAGATCGCAGATTACCCGTTCACAACCATAAAGCCGAATATGGGTGTTGCCTACGTTACAAAAAGATGCGCAGATACCGAGCTGCACGTGAAATGCAACCCTAAGAATTCGATGTGCGCAGACGGTATCCGCATGATACCCGTAAAGCTTATCGACGTCGCCGGCCTTGTCGAAGGCGCCCACTCCGGCAGGGGGATGGGCAACCAGTTCCTCAGCGACATAGCGGCTGCAGATGCGCTCATTATAGTTGCTGACGCAAGCGGGAAAACTGACACAAACGGGAATCCGTGCAGTGGCTGCGACCCTGCAAAGGATGTCAGCGTGATAATCGATGAGATGGTAGCGTGGCTCGCAGGGATAATATCAAGCCATTCAAAGGAGCTTTCGAGGTCCAAGGACGGTGCAAAGGCGCTCGCAGCTGTGCTAGCAGGCCTCAGGATTACCGAGGCGCAGATTTCTGACTCTATAGCAAAGTGCAACCTCCCAAGCTCAGGGATCTCATGGGATGAAAGCGAGACGCTCAGGTTCTCAAGAGAGCTCCTATCTAGATCGAAACCTTTCCTCGTCGCTGCAAACAAGTCTGACGTCCACGGCTCAGCATCCAATACCGAGAAGCTGAAGGCAGCATTCGGGCCAGAAAGGGTAATCGCATGCTCAGCGGCAGTGGAGTTGGCGCTCAGGAAGGCGGAGCGCCAGGGCATAATATCCTACAACGCAGGCAGCGGAACAGTAAAGGTAACCAAAGCCGGAATACCGAGGGAGCAGGCGGACGCGCTAAACTACATGACAAAGTTCGTCGAGGAGCACGGCACAGGGGTGCAGCAGATAATAGACAGGATATACTTCGATATACTTGACAACATAGTCGTCTATCCTGTAGAGGACGAGAACAGGTACACTGACAGCATGGGGAATGTCTTACCTGATGCAATACTGCTCAAGAGGGGATCTACCGCGTTCGACCTCGCATCGGCCATACACACTGACCTGGCGAATGGCATGCTCTATGCGATAGACGCAAGGAAGAAGATGCGAATAGCGAAGGACCGCGTGCTCAACGACAACGACGTGATAAAGATAGTGAGCTCCGCGAAGCCAAAGTAGCTACTTCTTGGAATGCCTCGCCGAAGAGAGCATGGCGAGCAGGGGTGTGACGACCAGCACTATTGCATCCGGTATCGCCAAAACGTTTAGCGCGAAGCCGCCGAGCGTGAACGTAGTTGGCAGCGCGCTAGCGTCTGCGTAGTAGAATACGAGGTAGATTATGAAGATGGCTACCGAGTAGATTACCGCTGCGTATACCGCATTGACAAGCCCAACTTTGCCTATCGTATTGGAGTTCTTGTGCGCCCTGCCGACCTTTGATCCCACCCACACCGCCACTATCAATGGGAGTATTATCGCACCAGGCTGGTAGAGTATGAAGTTCGCTACCAACGTGAAGTCTTTCGAGTTCAAGCCAACGGAATGGGCGGCAGGGCCTATCGCGAATCTCAATAGGAGGCCTATGACAAGGATGGCGATCCAGAAGCTCATCGGCGCCACTATGTTTATCTCCTCGTTCGGCGCAGACCTGCTATCGGATCCACTACCGGCAGGGTCCTCCAAGGTTTTGTCGCTGTCAGATTTAGCATACATGCAAACAAACTCAGCCGATAAAACGATGCGCAAGCTTTTAATAATATGCTGCGAATTACCACTGATTATATGGCACTGCTTCAGTCGCCGCAGCAATCCGCAGGGGTAATGAGCTTCTACGATGCCCCGACAAAAGGGCCAAAGATGAGCCCGAAGATCATACTGATAGTTGTGATCGCGTTCGCAGTGATAGTGCTTGTGGCAAATCACTTCCTGTTCGGATGATCCGGGCTAGGAGCAGCATCTCATTTCCTGTATCTGTAATAGCTGACTACCTTCCCGAATCTCCTATCAACCCTTTTAGCCAGGTAATCTACCACGTCTTTGGGCTCGCCTTCCTTGCGGAATTTAGCCCTGACTATGTACCCGTAATCGCCGTCAGTGAGGAAGACCTCCTGAACAGGCTTCAAGGAAAGCATCTTCTCAATGAAGGCGGTAGAATCGACGCTCTCCTTCGGAGAGATGAGGTAGAACCTGTGAGATGAGTACCTTTTGACCCTAGTCATTTCAGCACCTTCACTCCTTTACTTGCATTGGAGAGGTACTATCCAGTTCGAGGCCGCACGCGCGTATGTGCCACAGATACGCTGCAGGGTTCCTGTGACCTGCGCCACACATCCAGCACCTGTACACTTCGCCGTCAATCCCGGAACAGAGCACCCAATTTTTCGCATCCTTCCCCATTCAACCACTTAGCATGAAGGGTGGTGAAGGCCAGCGTCGGGTAGAGAGGTTATCAGAGAGTAGGGACTCATGATAAAGAATCAAAGCGCTGGCATTCCCCATATGCCCACCCTGATAGGATTTACGCGGTTAGAATATTTATACCCTATTTATTTTCGAACTTTATTTGCAATAATTTCGGATTATTTTAATATATGCAGAGGTACTATGTCCATATTAACCTATAGTACCGCTTGGCGTCAAGGCTTCTCAACGGCATAAGCCCCTTTATGGGTTTGACTATGATCGCATGTGCCTCGTGCGGACGGTTGTTCTTTAGCAGATTCAGGTGCCATTTTATGCCCGCAGAAAGAGACTCATTCCTTGTCTTGCCAAATGACATGCCGAAGAAGCGATAGCTGCCGCTCAACAGTGCAACCATCGGCGTTCTGTTTATCAGCGGCAAAGCCTCATCTTCGCCCATGCTATGCATTCGCTGCTCCGGGAAAATCCTGCTCACGGTTTGTTTGTCAAAGCTGTAGCGCACGAAATAGGTACCCACGACTCCGTCAGCATTCTGCACCGCCACGGTAAACCTGCGTATAACGCCCTTGCGCATCAGCCTGAATACCCTATATCTTACTGTGTCTTCGCCTATACCTAGCTCTTTGCTCAATGCCCTATAACTTAACCTAGAGTTCTCATTTAGCATCTGCAGGATTAACCTGTCCTTCCTATCGATTTTAATTCCTTCCTTTATGTAGTTGACGAACGAGCTGTTTAGTGGCATATATCCAAGGAGGTCAAATATGAACTCTGACGGCCTGAGTTCTGGAAGATAATCTGACAGATTAACGGCGAGGTCGGTCTCCCATCTGATATAGTTGCGGGGCGTGTCGGCTGCGGCGAAGATGAGCAAACCGAAATCTCCTTTAGTGATATATACGTCGTGTGCAAACTGGTCATCTTTGAATAGCTTGATCAGGAATGCCTCATTAGGTTTCCGTCCAAACTTCACATATATCATGTGACGCTCCTCAAGGCCGAGCTTGTCAAGCTCCATCTCCAACGTAAAACGTATGTCGAGCCTATCAACAAGCCTGTTCAGTAACTTGTTTGCAGTAGCAACAGAGCAGCCTACAGTTTTTGAAAGGTGCGTAAGACTAACCCTTGAGTTTGCGCTGAGCTCCCGCAATATTATCTTATCTCTGTTCGTGAAGCCGAGCCACGTCTCTGTCATACACTAAAATTGCACAGCAAGACATAAATTGCTTACTATAAAAATCCGAAAATTATCTAAATAAATTCGGAGAAATGTGATATATTTTTAACCGCAGTTCACCAAGACATACTATGAAAGTTAGGTATAAGGCCACACTGGCGCTCGCCTTTATAGTGTTTGAACTGTCCTTCTGGTCAATATTTCTAAAAATAGGCGGAAGCAGCATAGGGCTGATACCACAGCTGTTCTATGGCTTCCTTGTTGGCCTGGCGGTCTCTCTCACAATAAGCCTAGTTCGAGATAGGGGGAAAAGCCTCTACGCGATAGCTAAACAGCCTAGCACATTGCTCCTGATAGCATTCATGGGCCTATTGAACAACGCGTTTACGCAGCTTTTTCTTGGCATAGGTACGCTTGGGACGAACCCAAGTATCGGCTCGGTGGTTTACAGGAGCTGGCCGATAATAATCGCTTTGCTAACTCCTGTGATAGTCGGGCAGAAGGTCAAAAAAATGCAGATGGCCGCAACCGTTCTAGGCTTCCTCGGCATATACGTCATTCTCAGTGGAGGCGCCCTCTTCAGCTTCAACATCGCAACAACGCTATTTGTAGGTGTTCTTCTTCTTGCAGCATTGTGCACCAGTCTCTCAGGGCTTTTCATGAACAAGTACACCTTCGACCCGTTCGCAATGGTTGTTGTATTCAACCTAATATCATTAGCATTCATCACGTTGCTTTCCGTGGCCACCGGCACCGGCCTTTCCGTATCTTTTACAACGGCTTCAGTAATCTCTGTGCTGTTCCTTGGTGTGTTCGCCTATGGTATAGGTACTGTATTGGTTTATTACGTAATCAAAATATTCGGTCCGCTTCTTTTTGGCAACGCAGCCCTTACAGTACCTTTCTTCACTATAGTGCTGTCCTCGCTCATAACCAACACACAGATAAAGGTGTATTACATACTGGCGGCACTTTTGATCAGTGCAGGCATAGTACTGCAGCGATCCGGTTCGATACATCCGGAGAGATTAACTAAGAGGAGTTCCCTTAGAGGAGTAACAGTCCTCGATGTAACTGGAGCGTTCATAGGTAATAAGAACCAATCAATAGCCCATAAGATATTGGGCGGCGGCAGAGCGTTTGCTATAGAGGCGCCAAGCACAGGCTTCGATGAGAAACTGCACAGAGTGCTGTTCAAAGGCTGTATAGTATTTACCAACAAGAGGCCACACCCCGACGTAACAAATGCAGAGATCGATTTCATAAATGAGATAATGGGCACCAAGAACGCTGAAGTTCTTATAGCTTTAGGTAATCCAAAAGATTTAGAAAACGGGTTTGCAGACTTCGTGTCGGCCGCAAAGAACTAAGGCGCCATGCGCCTTGAGTGATCTCACGCCTCCTTGAATATATCCTTCTTTACCTCTGTGACATCCCCGTTATCGGCCATAATGTACAGGATTGCCCTAACTCCGTCTGGATCCATGCCTGTCTCTTTTGATATTTCTGCCACGCTCACCCCTTTCGAGCCTATCATCTTGCCTATCTTGGGCAGCGACTTTGCTATGAAGGCCTTCGTCGCTACATAGAACTTTTTGTTGAACGCGCGTATCCCAACAACAAAGCCCTTCCTTATGCTGTCCTCCAAAGAAGCAGACGCTGCGGCCGCCTCAGTTTCCGAGTTTATTACAAGGTAACCGTCATTCTCCAGCCTATCAAGGTAAGCGTTATCGCTGCTGCGCACCTGCTCCCACCTCTTGGGTTTCTGCTCTGCTGCCGCGACCTGCGTCCTTTCCTCCGCCGCCTTCTTGCCCACCAGCTCTTTCTTGCGCATGAGGAAGCTGTCGTATATGTCCTTCGCTATGCTGTATTTGAGTGTGCTCTCCCCGCTTTTCTTGAACAGCCGCACGTAACCCTTCTTGATCATGTCCGTGAGCGTCTTCCTGTCTTCAGCGTTCAGCATGCCTGCGACCTTCTCCTTTGTGCGGTCTCCGTACCGCAGGGTGTCAAGCTTCTTTAGCAACGAAATCTCCTCAGGCGTAGGGACACCATGCTGTCTGAATGCTGTCTTCATCGGCGCAGCGGCTGGCATCTCCATCTGCTGCACAGCCTGCTTTCCTGCTATCATCTCCGCTATCGCACTCTTCTTCGCAACTATGTAGTAATTGCCCCTCTTGAAGAAATCCAGCTCGTCGCCTTCCTTTATCGCCAGATCGCCCACAAGGTCGAACGGCAGGTTAATGACCAGCTTGTTGTTTGACCTGTAGACTTTAGACACGCAACCCCCAGAAGATAGGAATTTATACTTGTACAAGAGTATAAGAACATGCAAAGCTTAAAAGAGTTTGCAGCCTACACCAAAAAGACTCTTTCTGTAAGGGATACCTACGCATTGAAGGCTAACGCCATAGCGCTCGGCATAGGCAACGAAGTGTTCATCGAGACCGCAGGATTCGCGATAGCAGATGACATAGCAAGGGGCTACAGGCAGCGCAGGCGCATAGCTGTCGTGTGCGGCAGGGGGGACAAGGGAGCCACAGGCCTTGCAGCGGCGCGCCACCTGATGGCGGAGCACGATGTGTCAGTATTCTTCATCGGCGACCTTTCTGCTATATCGAACGGCTGCACAAGGATGAATTACAGGCTTGTCAACGACATTATCGGGGTGAAGGACATAACCGAGGATGATGTGCAGTTGGCCAGGCGTGAATTCGAGAAAGCTGACCTGATAGTCGACGCGATAATAGGGTCAGGCATGCGCGGCAGGCTGCCATCGCTGCTCATCAATGTGATATCAGCGATAAACGCGTCAGGCAAGCCTGTAATATCTATAGACATACCATCTGGAATAGACGCGGACACAGGGATGCCTAACAAGGCATACGTTAAGGCGGCCCACACATTCACGTCTCACAAGATGAAGCAGGGGCTTGACAGGAGCAAGTTCGTGAGCGACATAACTGTGGTTGATGTCGGGCTGCCGCTCAGCGCCGAGCTTTTCACCGGGCCTGGGGACGTCATGCTCGCTACCGAGCCGAGGGCTATGCTCTCAAACAAGTACACGCACGGCCGCATACTCGTCGTAGGTGGCAGCAGGGATTTCCACGGGGCTCCGCTGATAGCCACCTTCGCCGCCGAGACAGCGATGTCGTCACTGCTCACCGGCGCCGGCTACGCCACTATAGCCGTGCCTAAGGAGGTTGCCGATCCGGTGCGCAGGCTATCGATGGAGCTGATAGTGAAACCGCTCGATTGGGACGATGCAGAGAGCGCCGCGTCATCCATATCTGCGCTCAAGCACGACGTCTTGGTGATAGGGCCCGGCCTTGAGGACGTAGGCTCTACTGACTCTATAGTGGTCAAGGTGATAAAGTCCGAGAAGGCGAAGGGCAATACCGTAGTAATCGATGCTGACGCTACCAGGGTGATGGCAAAGCACAAGGACCTCCTCGGCAAGAGCACGATACTGACGCCGCACGACGGCGAGTTCAAGGAGCTCTCAGGAATAAGCCTGAAAGGGGCGAGCCTAGATGAGCGCATAAAGAAGGCGATAAGCTTCACCAAAACGCACGGTTTCACCCTAGTGCTGAAGGGGCACGAGACTGTCATAACTAACGGCGACCTCCTCAAGATAAACAGGCCAGATACGCCGGCGCTTGCCACGATGGGCACAGGTGACGCCCTGGCCGGCATTATCGCGGCATACGTGTCGATGCACAAGATCCAGTTCGAAAGTGCAGCTGCAGCCGTGTACGCGCACTCGAAGATAGGGGATGCCCTCTACAAGGAGAAGGGGCTGCACATAACCGCGCAGGACGTGATAAAAGGCATACCGGATGCTTTAAAGCAGTTCGACACGCTAAGAGTATGATCTCATGGGCTCACCCTACGCTGACCTGAAAAGCTCGATAGAGCTGGAGCTGTCGAAGGCGATAATGGCGCAGGGCTACAAATCGGCAGATCTCGCTAATACGATTGCGATATCGGGCGCCCATGGCGACGTCTCGTGCTCTGTCTCTTTTAGGATATCCAAAGAGGCGAAGATGAGCCCGCAGGATGCCGCATCAGGCATAGTGTCGAGGATGGGCAGGATAAAGCACGTCAGCAGCGTAACCGCAGACAACGGCTTCATCAACTTCCACCTAGATAGGCAGAGCTTCTCTAAGGAGATGGTGGAGTACATAAGGAGAGGCAGCCAGGATTCGGCTCCTGCAATGAAGCGCAAGAAGATAATCATCGAGTACGTGAGCGTCAACCCCGTTGACCCGTGGCATGTCGGCAAGCTCAGGAACGCTCTGCTCGGCGATGTGATATCAAATCTTTATGAGGCGTGTGGCTACCAGGTGGAGCGCGAGAACTACATGGACAACCTTGGGCTGCAGGCTAGCGAGGGAGTCTGGGGGCTGATGAACCAGCAGAGGATTGGCATATCCACTGAGCCGAATGCTAAGTTCGACCACTTCATAGGCAGGGTGTACGTCGCTGTCAACACCCTCATGGAGAGCAGGCCGGAGACCGTGGAAGAGGTGAAAAAGACTCTTGCGCTCATGGAACAGGACGGCACATACGAGTCGAAGCTCTCAAGGGAGATGGCCGAGGGCTTCCTCAATGCGGAGAGGCAGACCGCATTCTCTTATGGAATATACCAGAACGTTGTCATATGGGAGAGCGACATAATGAGGGAGAGGCTGCTTGATAAGATGCTGGCCACGCTTGAGCGGAAGGGGCTGGCGAAAAGGCCGAATGAGGGCAAGTACAAAGGCTGCGTGGTTGTCGAGCTTGCCGACCTCAGCGACACCCCGAAAGAGCTCACAGGCCTAAGGGAAGAGGCGAAGGTCCTGATAAGGAGCGACGGCACAGCCAATTACATAGCTAAGGACATAGCTTTCCACATGTGGAAGCTCGGCATGATCGAGAATACCTTCAAGTTCAGCAAGTTCATAGAGAGGCAGCCGAACGGCGAACCTCTCTACACTACATCGCGCACAGGCACGCAGATAGATTTCGGCAACGCAGACGCAGCGATAACAGTGACAGGCAGCGAGCAGAAATTCGAACAGCTGCTTGTCAAGGCTGTGATAAGCGCTATTGACAAGCAAAAAGGCGCGCTTATCAAGCATGTAAGTTATGGGCTTGTGGAGTTGGAGGGCAAGAAGCTTGCCGGAAGGAAGGGCACGTGGATCGGGTACACGGCAGACGACCTGCTTGCCGAGGGAGGGAAAAGGGCTATTGCGGCGATGAAGGAGAACAATGAGCTCACTAAAGAGGAAAAGGAAACGATAGCAAGGAAGGTCGCGCTCGCCGCGATAAAGTTCGAGTATCTCAAGCTGTCGCCTGACAAGGCGATAAATTTCTTATGGGACAGGGCGCTCAACTTCGAAGGAGACTCAGGCCCGTACTGCCAGTACACCTACGCAAGGGCTTCAAGGATAATAGAGAAGTCTGGCATCAAGACGATCGACGAGATAAAAGACACAGGCGTGTTCGACAACGACGCTGTGTTCGGCCTGGTCAAGCTGATGTCCGCAAGAGGCGAGATTACCGAGAAGGCGCGCAGGGAGGACAGGCCGAACGTCATTACCGATTACCTTTCCGGCCTTGCGGCTGCGTTCAGCTCCTTCTACGAGACTGTGCCTGTGCTGAAAGAGGAATCGGAAAGCAGGAAGATGTCGTTGCTTGTGCTGGTCGACGCATTCAGGAACACAATGAAGGGGACGTTAGCGCTGCTAGGCATAGATGCGATAGAGAGGATGTAAAACCTTACGAAGCCTTGAGTGCGATGGTTCCAATCTCGACTATGCTCTCAGTGCCGTTTATTGAAGTTCTGTAGCCCGCCCATACTGCACCGGCTAACGGCCACCCTATCGTCTTGTTGAAGCCTGCGCAAGTGTTGGAGTTGCTGTATGATGCAAGGGCCACATTGACATGCTGCCCAGAAGCGATTCCATGGAGGAATCCATCCTCGCACGGCAGCGGCGGTACCGCCCTAGGGGTCTGACCGTAAATTACAACAAATATGTTTGCCTGCTTCCAGTTTGTTCCTGTATCCTGACCAACGGTAAACGTAAGGTTGCCATTATGGAGTACCACGCCGCCGCAGAAGTATCCAGGCTTTGCTATGCACGTGTTAGCAGCTGGAGGAATGCCGCTTGCCCATGTCGAATAGAAACCGAGTGGAAATCCGAGAAGGAGCGCCGCTATGATTACAATTATCACAACAACGGCTATCAGGGCTATCCTGTTCATCCCACCGCGCTTAGGGCTCGCAAGCAAGGCATATATGCCTTGCTGTAAGGCAAGCTTCCGGAGAACCCGTCAATTGAATTAGGTAGCTGGAGATATAAAAGTGTTGTGTGCAGAATGCTTCTCTGGCACTGTAGAACACGTCACTAATAATACATCATCGCAGATATATAACCTTTTTGTACAATACTAGAGCGGGGCTCGTAGCTCAGCTTGGATAGAGCGATGTCCTCCTAAGACATAGGCCGCGGGTTCAAATCCCGCCGAGCCCGTAAGGTGCTTAAATGATTGAATTGAAATTTGACCAATTTGTCGAGATAAATAAAAGGGCAGATGCACCTGGCGAAGTCATGAATCTGATGTTATTTCATTATCCACCTGGTACGATCCTAAGCACATGTATCTAATAATTAAGAGGGACACATGATGGAATCTCTGGTTTATGGTAGTATGATGGAAGAACCAATATTAAAAGCGTATTACGGGGATATCTTTTTTGAGTTTATGCTTCAGAAAAAATCAGCTGATGCAATAATAATATTGCCTGGGCTTCCCAGTTCTAATTCCTCCGATGAAATACTCAGATTTTTCTATAGTAAAGGTTACCATGTGTTCAGTCCGAAATATAAGGGCACATATCAAAGCAATGGGAAATTTCTAAAAACCAACATAGTTGAGGATTTATCTGCTTTTCTTGATGCATTGAATACGTGTAGCGCTAAAAGTCTCTGGGATGGGAAGCGACTGAATTTTAGGATAAAGGAAAAAATACTATTAGGAGGTAGCTTTAGTGGTGCAATTGCTTGTGGTTTAGCCGCAAAAAGAAAAGAGCTGTCGCGCATAATATTATTTGCTCCTATCTGGAATTTTGTAAAACATAATGAATTTGGCGATGAGCAAGATCTGCTCTTTGTAACTGGGCTTATTAGGCGTATGTATAAACATCTCTATAGATTTGATTTTAAAAATATACAGAAACAATTGAGTAACGTAAAGGAAATAGATCCATCAAACTATCTAAAAAGCTTGGATCAGCCAATTCTAATATTCCACGACCCAAATGACAAAACTGTTTCAATACGTCATACATATCAAATGCTCAAATTGTTGAAAAGGGGGCAGTTGGTCGCAGTTGGATACGGACATGCTTTGCGTGTAAAAGCGCTGCAAAAACTTTACCCGAAAATAGACGCCTTTTTAAACGATTAAGTAACCTCGGATAACTTAATCGATAACCTTAATTTATACTGACTAGGGGACGCTGAGATAGAGGAAAGTACCAAAACCTATAGGGCTCTTAAGAATGAAGACAAGTTAATAGAGGAGTTTGAGATCCTAATTGCGGGAACAACAGGCACGCATGAAGTCCACATCACTTCACGTGGACCGGGCGCCAAGCACGGCTAGCGCCACAGCGAAGCTTTTCGCAACATTTATTACACTTACGCTGCAAACATCTCTTGTAATGTGGTAGGTTACATGGCGGAGCGGAAGCCAAGGAAAGCGAAGCAGGAGCCTGTCTTCATAGTGAAGCCGGCTCTCAAGCACGGCGGGCTTGACTACCTGCACATATCGCTCATAGCTCTTGTTATAATACTCATAGCGCTGGCGTTCTCGCTAACGTACTTCAAGCCAGCGACTCTGCTGAAGAACTGCCAGTACGGGATAGTCAACGGCACCTGCACTACGCCGGAATACAACTCCACGCAGGTGCTCGGCGCAGCAGGCAGGATACTCGCCTCATATTCCTACATAAACACGTCGCTCTCCCTCCTTCCGTACTATTCGGAGATGAACATGGCCAACGCGACATTCATGCCAAGCCAGAACTTATGGCTTGTCGACGTGCCGTACGTCGACCCGCTTGCAAGCAACCAAGTATTCCATCTCTCCATGGTGCTTTCTGGCAGCAACCTCTCCCTCGTAAGGTCATACATACAGAGCATATCGCCTACGCAACACACTAACAACAGCGTAGTGGCCTTCGGCACGGTCCAGATCTACGGGAAGTATCTGTGCACCAACAAGGAGCCTATCCCTGTATACGCGGTGATAGACCCGTACGCGCCTGGCGCATTCTCCGGCATAGCCACGGCGATAAACCTAACGGATGCGTACCGCGGGCGCCTGAACATGAGCTACGACTTTGTGTTCACCAACTACTCTTCAAAGTGGTACGCAGGCTACGGCACATACCAGACGCAGCTGCTCGGCATGTACCTCTTCTGCTCATCTAGGCAGGGCGGGATAGCCGCCTATGCAAACAACGTCAGCAAGGTGTTCGATGGAAGGCCGCTTTCGAACCAGACGCTGTACCAGACGGCTGTCGGGTCCGGCCTCGATATGGCGTCGATGAATGCATGCCTAGCAAATAGCACGGCAACGCTATCCTACCAGGCGCAGCTCGCCAAGTTCTACAACATACTGTTCACTCCGCAATTCATAATCGACTGCAAATATTCTGCCATACCAGAGACGGCCGGCAGCGCAGTGAACTATACGCTTAGCCAGGTCAACCAGAGCGGGTAACTAATTGAGGCACATAATAGTCGGGGTGGATCCGGGAAAGACATCTGCGATAGCCTGCTTGACCCTTGACGGGCGGCTAGTCCACCGTGCGCACGCTGCGGCTGGCGGCATGCCCTGGATGCTTGAGAGTATAATGGCGGTCGGGACGCCTTCTATAATAGCAACCGACAGGAAGGTGCCAGGCCTCACCGTAAGGAAAGTAAACGCAGCATTCAACTCCACACTCTTCATACCTACGAAGGACATACTGATGATAGAAAAAAGGGAGCTAGCCAGGATGGCCGGGATAAAGGATCCACATGAGCGGGATGCATACGCCGCCGCGGTCAAGGCGTACCGCACTTACGCCAACAAGCTCAGCCAAGCAGAGCACATATCAAGGAGGAGCGACCAGAATGATATCGACATGATAAAGGCCAAGATAATACAGAGGTACTCGATAAGCGAGGCGATCGAGGGACGCAAAGCGAACAGGTGACAGCAACGCTTAAAAGCGCAGCGTAAGATGTAATGCTCTTTCTTCCACGACCGGTGATATGCTGCAAAAGAGCAAGGCACGTGCATCTATCAGTGACTTCAGGGCAGACCCGGCCAGGATTAGGAGGCTGGCTAACATGCTCCCGATCAAGGGGCTGCTGTATGCCATATCGCATGCGATAGGAGATCCGGAAGTGAAGGCAGCATCAAGGGACGATGCTACAAAAAGAAGGGTGAGCGGGCTCTCGAAGCACATGCCCAAGCTATATCTGCTTGCATCAGGCTACAACGACGAGAGAGACGATCCATCGGAGCTGCTCAGCACAATAACCTCGGCTACCCGCTCTTATGTAAACCTATTCTATGCCATGCAGGGGCACCACAGGCTGGCATACATAGAGAGGCACTCGAAGAGCATAGGCCGTAGGGTGAAGCCTGAGAGCAACCTGCTGATGATGCCAGCTATAATGGCGCAGAATAGGGAAAGGAGGAGCCAGGCGTACTCATCAATAATAAAAGGGCTCTATTCGATGCCTGCCAGGTTCCTATACACGAAGAGCAATGCGGCTCTGAAGGTCGAGCTGCTGCAGCAGGGCATGGGACTGAAGGGGGCGAAGGACTCGGCGCTGTCTAGGCTGTCGTTCTCCATGGGGCAGATCCAGGCTCTGATAGGAAGGATAGCCAACGGCGACATCAACCCGGAAAACGACGAGATGGCGAAGGCGCTGTTCGTCAATGAGATAGTGGCGGTGTCAGAAGCCGAGGGAATGTCAATGGCCGAGTTCTTGAGCGACAGGCTCTCCAATGGGAGCATAAGCTTCAGGACAGCTCTCAGGATGGTAAGGAAATAGCTTTAATATTGCTTAAATAATACCTATCGGCTCCTCTCGTCTAGCCTGGTCAAGGACACAGCCCTCTCAAGGCTGAAACTCGGGTTCAAATCCCGAGAGGAGCAAAGTATTTCCTATAGTCAAAGAAATTTTGGATGCAGGCACCGAAATTGCGACAGAACCCGATGAACGAGGATATAAATATCTGGAAACGTTCATAAGTGCGTGTCAGCAACGAGGCTTGAGGAACGTTATCTCTTCAAGAGCGCCAGGCTCCAAGAATTCCAGGAGAGGCTGGGCAGCATCTCTGATAGGGTAATACATCCAACCGACATCAACGAAACGGTCTACTTCGATAACGCCGACCACGAGTTGCCTTTCGAGCACTCGATGAAAGCCAGGCATTACACAGCTTTAAGGGCGGCCTCGCTCTTTACGCTTAACCCCCAAGATATGTGGATAATGGAGCTTAAGAGCGAGATAGAATCAAGCGAGCAGCTGCTTAGGAAAAAGGAAAGGGCGGAAATGCCCCTGGCTGACCTGCTTGGACGCTTCTCCAGTCTGGATGCGATCGACGCTACGCGGTTATCCCAGCCCCTTGTTCCATTTTTGGCCGACAGCTACTACAGGACCCATTATCTTGTAAGCGGCAACAATGGCTTTAGGGTTACTGTGGATACGCAACCCATATATTACTTGTTCACCGAGCCGCTCGTAGCTACCCAGTGCGGCAAAGAGGATTATGTACGTGTCGAACTGAAGATATCTGACCCTAATGTTGGCCAGGCCTCCATCTCAGCAGTGTTAGACGCTCTTAACGCAGTGGGCGCTGCCCCGGCAGTGTCCAAGAAGGACATGGCATACAACATGATCAGCGCATACTTGAGGGCGAAGCATTATTCTCCGATACCTGAGAGCGATACAGAAATAGAAGCCAAGCTGTCGCTAAATGGGAACCAGCAGCATGTGTTCAACCAGATAAAACACGGATTCGCGGCCGGCGCATTCCCCGGATTCAGGCTCATCGAGACATTCCCTTTCACACAGGTGGGCGGCAAGCTGAACAGCTACGCCATTCTGCCGAATAATGATTACCAGCGGATAAGCATAAAGGGGGAGCAGAAGGTCCTTACAGTGAAGGACGAGGCGGAGGTCGTGGATGATGCTCTTGGGCTAGGATGCATTCTAAGAAGGAGGGAAATAAAGTCGCCCGTGGACCCGGCGCAGGAAGGGAAAGCGCCAACGGTTACGCTTTACAGGAAGAGGAAATACTTCCTTGTGAGGAGTGAAAGGAGCGGGCGCGAATACTGCATCCTGATAGACAGGTGTGTGCACGGTGGCAGCAAACTGTTCCAGATAGAAGTGGAAGAGACGCTGCTCAGGCCCACTAAGGAGCAGGAGAACCAAGCGGCGGCAGAGATAGCCGAGATTACCGGGCGCATTCTGGACATGCACCCAGGGCTGAAGCCCACCTCTCTAACAAAGAGGGAGTGGCTTATGGGTGTAGCGGCAACAGCCTAACGCTACTTGCGCTTCCTTGCCGCATTTATTATGAAGACGAATATCAGCGCTATGATGAACCATGCTACAAAGTCCACTATGAGCCCTGCCCAGTTCAGCGTGAATGGGAAGTACTGCGGCGCTATTACAAGCCTGTAGAGCCACGCCATGGGCCAACCGAACCATGCAGCTCCGACAAGGCCTGTCGGCGTGGCCGGGAGGAGCCCGGTAATGAAGGTGAGGAGCACTCCGGCATCTACTGCCGTTGCGAACAATACTGTTTTTCTCATGATTAAATATCAACCTAGGTGTTTAAATGGCTTTCTTCAGCTTTATCGGATAGGTTTAAGTATTTTGAACGCCGTTTTATTGTGTTGCTTATGGCAGAGAGCGTGATCATAATAGGGTCTGGCCCTGCAGGGCTCAGCGCAGCTATCTACACAGCTAGGGAGGGATTCAACCCGCTGGTTATAGCTGGAGCGGTTTCAGGGGGGCAGCTGATGCTCACTACGGTAGTCGAGAACATGCCCGGCTTCCCAGACGGCGTGCAGGGACCGGAGATAATAGAGCTGATGCGCAAGCAGGCGGAAAGGTTCGGCGCAAGGTTCGTGAACGACGATGTCACCGACGTAGACTTTTCTAAAAGGCCATTCAAGGTGAAAACGGCAGGCAAGGAGTACGAGGCGCAAACCGTCATAGTTGCAACAGGTGCAAGTTCTAGGATGCTTGGCATGCCTTCAAGAT
>JAJYWI010000001.1 GCA_021791535.1 Microcaldota archaeon | reverse complement strand
CGCCCCCTCCGGCGCCTACGCCTACGTGGCGAGCTACAACAACAACGAGGTTTACCTAGTCAACACCTCATCCAAATCCATCACCTCAACGATTACAGGCTTCCACAACCCGTACAGCGTCTCCTTCAATCCAAACGGTGCTTATGCCTACGTTACAAACTACGGCAACAGCACGGTAAGCATAGTCAACACATCAACAAGCACCATCACAGGCACTCTTGCGGGTCTCTATTATCCGTATAGTGTATCCATAGCGCCTTCAGGTACCTATGCATATGTGGGAAACGACAATACCACGCTTAGCATAATAAAAGCTACCCCAACAACGATAACAGGCACCATCACAGGCTTCCACAACCCGTACAGCGTCTCCTTCAATCCAAACGGTGCTTATGCCTACGTTACAAACTACGGCAACAGCACGGTAAGCATAGTCAACACATCAACAAGCACCATCACAGGCACCATCACAGGTACTTCATACCCATACGGAGTCTCCATCGCCCCCTCCGGCGCTTATGCCTACGTTGCAAACTACGGCAACAACGAGGTTTACCTAGTCAACACCTCATCCAAATCCATCACCTCAACGATTACAGGCTTCCACAACCCATACGGAATCTCCATCGCCCCCTCCGGCGCCTACGCCTACGTTGCAAACTACGGCAACAGCACGGTAAGCATAGTCAGCACCTCGTCAAGATCGATAACAGGCACCATCACAGGCTTCCACAGCCCATGGGGAGTCTCCATCGCCCCCTCCGGCGCCTACGCCTACGTTGCAAACTACGGCAACAGCACGGTAAGCCTAATCAATACCACAACATCAAAGATAATAGGTCCAATCACAGGCACCATCACAGGCACTTCATACCCATACGGAATCTCCATCGCCCCCTCCGGCGCCTACGCCTACGTGGCGAGCTACAACAACAACGAGGTTTACCTAGTCAACACCTCATCCAAATCCATCACCTCAACGATTACAGGCTTCTCCAACCCATACGGAGTCTCCATCGCCCCCTCCGGTGCTTATGCCTACGTTACAAACTACGGAACCGGGGCACTTAGCATACTAAACACCTCATCCAAGTCAGTAACAGGTACTTTAACAGGTTTCCACGGTCCATATTACGGTATCGCCTTCTCCCCCAACGGCGCCTACGCCTACGCCTCAAACTACAACAACAACACAGTTAGTATATTCAAGGCTACCACGACCCCTACTTCAGGGACCTTAACAGGCTTCAGCAGCCCGTCCGGAGTCTCCATCGCCCCCTCCGGCGCCTACGCCTACGTTGCAAACTACGGCGCTAGTACAGTAAGCATACTAAACACCACTTCTGGTACTATCACAGGCACCATCACAGGCACTTCGAGTCCATCAGGAGTCTCCATCTCCCCCAACGGCGCCTACGCCTACGTGGACTACTATTACGATGAAATATTCAAGGTCAACACCACATCGAAATCCGTTGTGGCAACCATATCACATCCAAACTATCCGTACGGAGTCTCCATCGCCCCCTCCGGCGCCTACGCCTATGTGGCAAACTACGACAACTCCACAGTAAGCGTAATCAATACATCTACAGGTCAGATAGAGAGTCCGATCACAGGCACCATCACAGGATTCAATTGCCCGTACGGAGTCTCCTTCTCACCCAACGGCGCCTACGCCTACGTCACAAATATTTGCAACAGCACAGTAAGCATAGTCAGCACTTCTACAGACACCAAGACAGGCACTATCACAGGCTTCAGCCAACCATACGGGGTCTCCTTCTCACCCAACGGCGCCTATGCATATGTGACTGATGGTGAACATGATGTATATGTTAGTACGAGCTGTTATACCTATAGTGGAGTCCGACATTGCTACGCTAATTACTACTACTATCCACAAATCTCTGTTGTGTCAACATCCACAGATGCATACAATACATACTACATCCCAACATCTGGCCTTAACGTCCAACATATCTTTTACGGAGTCTCCTTCTCCCCCAACGGCGCCTACGCTTACGCAACAGATTATGACAACGGCACTATGAGCATAATCAACACCTCTTCGCAGACGGCAACAGGCACCATCACAGGCTTCCACAGCCCGTGGGGAATAGCAACCCCGTGATTTGCGGGCCAGACTATTCCATGTGTTGGCAAGTTGCCATTTTTCAGCGCGTTGGAAGACATCTACAAATGAGGGAGCAGCAGCAATATCACATTCCCAAGCAGCACGGACAGCACGACACCGATGAAAATTGGCGCAGCAAGCGGTATCGCGTTCTTGTATACCGGGACCTTCTCCTTAACCCTTTTCCTTTTCAGCTCCGCTATCAGCTTTTTCGTAACAAGCCTGTCAAATCCAGGCACCCTCTTCCTTATCCTACTTATCTGCCCCTGCTTCATCAGGTTCCAGGCTATTATGTCGCCTTCCTCGAAGTCCCTGAACGTCAGGTACCTGACCATAGACATCGTGATCGGCCTCTCGAAGAGCACAACAGTAAAAGAGCCGAAAGCTATCACGCACACTATGATCACTCCCACCAGGCCAGTTCCGACATTTATCGCGAGGAAACCGAGGAAAACAAGGTATACCGCGCCAACAAGCATAGCCTTTATCGCATCCCTTCTGCTGGCAAGGCTGCTTATCGGCCTCTTAAGCACCTTCGATGCCAGGGGTATGTAGTAGAGCGGCACAGCTATGAGCGCTGCTATGCCGCTGTCTATGAAGAGAGACACTATGAACGGCAGGCCGAGCTGCGGGATGTTTGCCGCTATCGGCAGCGACTGGAAAGGGAGTATAAGTGAGAGCGCGGCGAATTCGAGCACGTCACCGGCGCCGAGCATTCCCGCCCTGTAGACCGCGTAACCTGCGCCGAGCACCACTGCAGCTATGAGCAGGCTTATCGAGATGGACGCGGCGTTGAGGTAAAGCAGCGTCAAGACCACCCCATAAGCGAGGCTTGCATATGCGAACACGCTAGGTATGTTCCTCTTGTTGAAGATGTCGAATAGCATGTACACGAATGCGATAGCGATGAGGCTGGCCACCCGAACAAGAACGAGCTCCATAGCAGAGATAATGCAAAAACAAGATATATATCTTTGCTCCTAATGAAAGGTAAATAATAACCTAGTTGCAATTAACCGAGAATGATTCTATGCTTGATTACGGAGAACTGGAAAAGAGATGGCAGAAGGCATGGGCTGATGCAAAGGTATTCGAGCCAGAGCCGAACGATAAGGAGGGTTACCTTATCACTTTTGCATTCCCGTATGCCAACTCCCCGCTGCATGCAGGCCACATGAAGACCTACAGCCTTACCGATTCGTATGCTAGATACTTGAGGATGAAGGGCAATAATGTGATGCTGCCGTCCGGGTTCCACCAGACTGGAACGCCTGTTCTCGGGATGGCGAAGCGTCTGGCTGCCGGAGACGAGGAGCTGATCAACGATTTCAAGAATCTATACAAGATACCGGAATCAGAGATACCTAAAATGCGTGACCCGCTCTACCTTGCCAGCTACTTCACAGCCGATGCCGAGGCCGGCATGAGGGAGGCAGGGCTAGGAATAGACTGGCGCAGGAAATTCAACACCATAGACCCGGATTTCAGCAAGTTCGTGGAATGGCAATTCTTTAGGCTAAAGGACAAGGGACTGCTCACACAGGGGACGCACCCTGTTGGCTGGTGCACCAACGAGAACAACGCTGTTGGCAGCCATGACACGCGCGGCGGCGTGCAGCCGAGCATAGAGCAGCTTACCGTGATAAAGTTCAAGGAGCAATCATCTGGCGTTTCGTTCGCATGCGCAACCTATAGGCCAGAGACGGTCTACGGAGTCACGAACATATTCGTGAACGATAACGCTCAGTATGTCATCGCCGACATCGATGGCGCACAATGCTACATATCCAAAGAGGCAGCTGCCTCCTTGTCTAACCAGTCAAGCATCTCTGTAAAATCAGAGATATCCGGAAAAGAGCTTCTGCAGAAGACTGCTATAAATCCTGCGACAAAAGAGCAGGTACCTGTGCTGCCAGGTTTCTTCGTGCAGGCAGGGACAGGCACAGGCGTCGTGATGAGCGTACCAGCGCACGCGCCTTTCGATTACGCAGCACTAGAGAGGCTAAAGGCTTCTGGATACCCTATCAAGCCGCTCGATAACAAGAGAGTGATAGAGCTGAAGGATGTAGCGCCTAAGAACAAAGAGATACCGGCATTAGGCTACCTGGAGCTGCTCGGCCACGGGCCGGACTGGGCTGATGACGTCATCGAGAAGGCGACCAAGGAGATCTACAGGGACGAGTCGCGCCACGGCGTAATGATCTTCGGCAAATACGCCGGCAAGAGCGAGGCAGAGGCGCGGAACCTTGTTGCGGATGAGCTGCTCTCGGCAAATGATGCATTCCGGATATACACGCTCTCGAACGAAGAGCCTGTGATATGCAGGTGCGGCACAAAGGTGGTGGTAAAGGTTGTGTCTGACCAATGGTTCATAAACTATGGGGACAAAGGCTGGAAGGCGCAGGTCAAAAAGAAGCTTCCATCTATAAGGATACTGCCGGAGAAGCTGCGCCCTACTATCGAGTACCTTGTCGATTGGCTTGACATGCGCGCAGCCGAAAGGGCCCAGGGCCTAGGCACAAAGTTCCCATTCAACCCCACGCACATAATAGAGTCGCTATCGGACTCTACGATATACCCAATATACTACACGTTTGTAAACATACTCAGAGATGCCAATGTTCAGCCAGACCAGTTGAAGCCAGGGCTATTCGATTACATAGTTAACGGGAAGGGTAGCGCAGATGATGTGTCAAAACTGACCGGCATCGACAAGCTTGTTGTGCAGAAGTGCAGGGACTCGTACAAGTATTGGTACAATAATACGTCAAACCATTCTAGCACAGACCTGCTGAACAACCACTTCATGATGTACATATTCAACCATGTAACCATCGTAGAGGACGGCAGCCAGCCGAGGCAGATCGTGCCAAACGGGCTTCTCATGTATGAAGGGGAGAAGATGAGCAAGAGCATAGGCAATACGGTACCTGTGAGGGAGCTCATAGCCAAACACGGGTCAGACCCGGTGAGATTCTCCAGCATAGCTACTGCCGACCTCGACAGCGAGACTAACTACGAGGACGCGACAATAGCTAGCGTAAAGCAGAAGAACGCGTTCCTTGCCGACATGGTCGAGAGGCTTGACGAGCTGTCCGCCGCCGAGCTGAGCCATATAGACTACTGGCTTTACTCGAAACTCAACTCAAAGATAGGGAAGGCTACGGAATTCCTTGATACGATATCGTTCAGGAGCGCATACAACGAGATATACTACAATTCCATCTCCGAGCTGAAATGGTATTTTGAGAGGGGAGGGAAGAACGAGCTCGTAGTAAGGGAATTCCTAGAGAAGGCGACGCTAATGCTAGGGCCGGCGATGCCCCATTTCGCAGAGGAGCTCTGGCACAAACTGGGCAAAAGCACCCTCGTAGCGAAGGAGAGATGGCCCGAGCATGATGCCAGCATGATAAACAATGAGGTCGAGTCGATAGAGCAGGCGATAGCCAATACAATGGACGACATTGCAAACGTGATCGAGCTCACGGCGAAGATGCCAGCCAACAAGGGCAAAAAGGTAAGCGCCGTAAGCATAATAGTGGCTGATGACTGGAAAACAAGCGCGTACAATGCGCTCGCCGACAGCAAGAGCATACAAGATGTGATATCCGGCTGGCCGAACAAGGACGAAAAAGAGAAGATATCGAAGTTCCTATCCAAGTTTGCCAGCAAGGCAATGGCTCTGGAAAGGGTGCCGGAAGTGAGCGCAGCCCAGGCATTCTCTGCGTTCAACCAAGCGAAAGATTACATCTCAAAAAGGATAGATGCTACCGTTTCAGTAGAGCTGGAGCCGCAGTCTAAATCGCAGAGGGCGCAAAGGGCGCTGCCAGGCAGGCCTAGTATAGAAGTGATTTGGCGATGACCGGCCTTCTGAAGAGGTACGACACCTTCATATTCGACTGGGACGGGACGCTCGTGGTGGGCAACCCCTTCCTCAGGCTTAACGAGATGCTAAACCCCAGATGGGCCAGAAGGAAGCGGAGGAGCGAAGAGCTGATAGATAGGTATTCTGTGCGAATGCGGAAAGCCGGCACACTTGATGGCGATGCGATACGAAGGCACATAAAGGAGAGCGAGAGGAATAAGAAGATGTATACGAGGCTACTCGATGTCGTTTTCTACCTCACTAAACCTAAGCTGCACAACTATTCAATGGAAGTTATTGGCAAGCTCAGTGAAAGTAACGCAAAGATAGCGCTGTTCACCAACGGCGCCGCATACCGCATCCTCAAGGGGCTGGCGTATCTGAAGATAGAGGAGTACTTCGAGGCGATAGCAAGCGCCCAGGACCTAGGCGCGCTGAAGCCTAACCCGCTGGGATTGGATGTGCTTATACGCAGCATGCATTCGAGGAAGAGCAAATCCATCTACATAGGTGACATGGTCAGCGATGTCGAAGCGGCGAAGTACGCAGGTATCAGCTCGTGCGCTATAGCGAAAGGCTTCTCCACGTACGCCCAGCTAGATGGCGCAAGGCCTACCTACCTTTTCAGGAGCATGGAATCATTCGAAAAGGCCCTATGACGAATGACGCAAAGGCTTATAAATGCAAAATCCAATGTAATATTACAAATACGGAGTAAGGCGGAAAGCGCTAATTCTACGTATGAGACAGATGCAATGGCAGACGAATTTGGAGAAGAAGAAGGAGGAAGAGAGGAAAGGAGAGGAAGAAGAGAAGGAGGAATGAACATAAAGTCCAACTACTTCTTGCCGAAACCTGTGAAGGTCGGCGATGAGGTGGAAGTGACAGTTGAGGCTGTAGCCTCGAAAGGTGACGGAATCGCGAAGAAGGACGGTTTCGTTATCTTCATCAAGGGCGCAAAGGAGGGCGACAAGCTGAAGGTGAGGATAACAGACGTCAAGGCAAGGTTTGCGATTGGAGAAATAATGTCGTAGCGCTAGACTTTTAGCTTTTGGCTGGCATCTTTTTGCTGTTAGCGTGAAGCAGGTAATGCAATGCCGGACGATATCTATACGCAGGGTATGCACAGGAAGTGGATGTCGTACTGGGAGGAGCATAGGATTTTCCGTTTCGACGAGAACGACAGGCACAAGCAGCTGTTCGTCATAGACACGCCGCCGCCGTTCACGAACGGGAACCTGCACATGGGCCAGATATTCTGGGTGTGCTACATAGATGCCATAGCGAGGTACAAGAAGCTGAAGGGCTTCAACGTCCTATACCCGCAGGGATGGGACACCCACGGGTTCCCTACAGAGATAGCTGTGGAGAACAAGTACGGGAAGCTCCAAAGGGACGAATTCTATAAGAGGTGCGTCGAGCTCTCTACATCAAACATAAACGGCATGCGAGACAAGATGCTCCAGCTCGGATCGACGTTCGACGACCATTACGAGTATACTACGACATCAAAAGACTATGTTGCAAGGGTGCAGTACTCTATGCTGCTGATGCACGAGAAGGGCATGGTCTACATCGGTTCCCACCCTGTTGAGTGGTGCACGAGATGCAGCAGCGGCGTTTCGCGGGAGGAAGCTGAGGAGAAGGAAGAGGAGACGGACCTCGTGCATATAAAATTCGATATCGCAGGGGCGCAGCCTGGTCAGCGCAGCATAACGATAGCAACCACCAGGCCTGAGCTGCTGCACGCGTGCGTTGCCGTAGCTGTAAACCCGAACGACGAGAGGTACAAGGGCATCATCGGGAAAAGGGCAGAGACTCCGCTCTTCGGGAAAAAGGTTAACGTGATAGCCGATGAAATAGTCGATAAAGATTACGGCACGGGCGCCGAGATGGTCTGTACATTCGGCGACAGGCGTGACATACTGCTCTACTATAAGCATAAGCTCCATCTTGTCGAATCCGTTGATAAGGACGGCAAGCTTACGAATGCCGGGCAGTTTACAGGCCAGGGCATAACAGAGGCGCGCGCAAACGTGATAAGCGCGCTGAATCAGGATGGGCGCGTGAGCAAGGCCGAAAGGATAAAGCATATAATAAAAGTGCACGACAGGGACTCATCGCCGCTGGAACTCCTATCATTGAAGCAATGGTTCGTGAAGACAAAGGAGCGCGCAGAGGCAATCAAGAGCACAGCCAAAGAGATAAAGTGGATACCTGAATCGTCAGCGCATAGGCTAGATGACTGGGCGAACTTCATAGAGTGGGACTGGAACATATCCAGGGATAGGGTTTTCGGAACACCGATACCGTTTTGGAGGTGCGCCAAGTGCGACCATATAGTCGCGCCATCGAAGGATGAGCTGCCGATAGACACATCTAAGGCGAAGCCGCCTACGCCAAAGTGCCCAGAGTGCGGGGGCAAGGTCGTAGGGACGGAGGAGACGCTAGACGTCTGGATAGACTCCTCGATAACCCCGCTGATAATATCCGGGTGGCCAAACAACAAGGAGCTGCACAGCAGGGCGTTCCCAGCCTCCGTAAGAATACAGGGCACTGACATCGTGCGCACATGGGCGTTCTACACTATGTTCAGGACGGCCGCCATAACCGGCGACAAGCCGTTCGAGAGCATAATAGTGCACAACATGATACTCGGATCAGATGGAAGAGAGATGCACAAGAGGTTCGGGAACGGCATAGCCCTTGAGGACCTGGTGCCGAAGTACCCTGTGGATGCAGTGCGGCTGTGGGTAGCCCTGAGCGGAGCGATAGGCAAGGACAAGGTTTTCTCATACAAGGAGCTAGATTACGCGAAGAGCTTCCTGACAAAGCTGTACAACACCGCAAAGTTCGTGCAGGCAGCGATGTCGGAAGGCAAGCTGCCGAAGAGTGAACCACATGATGATTTCAACGCCTTCGACTTCTGGATACTCAGCAGGCTGAACCAGACGATAAAGGAGATGACAGAGGGCTACGACGGCATGATCCTGTACGCCGCGATCTCAAAGGCCGTGAACTTCTACTGGCACGAGTTCGCTGACTATTATATAGAGAACGTAAAGCACAGGGTTTATTCTGATAGCAAGAACATGCAGCGCAGCAAGGGGGCCGCCCTCTTCACGCTCAGATACGTGCTGGAAGCCTCGCTGCGCATGTTCGCGCCTGTGATACCTTTCACATGCGAGGAGATACACCAGATGTTCGACAAGGGAAGCCTTTTCGAGAAGCCCTTCCCGGAGTACAAGGAGAGGCCAGAACCTACCGACTACATACTCAACGGCCTGGTGTTCAGCAGCGTCAGAGTGCAGGCAGATCCAGAAAGCCTGGGCGCCGTGCTTAACGACATAATCTCGCAGGTGAGGAAGGCCAAAGCGACGCAGAAGCTGGCGTTGAACAAGGAGATAGCATCAATAAATATAAATGTTCCTGGAGAATACTACTCTGCTGTGGTAGCATCACAGGATGAGCTCAAGCTTATTCTAAAGGCGCGCAGCATAAAGGTACGCAAGGGAGAGGAGCTCACGGCCTCTATAACCGCATGAGTGAATCAATGGCAAGAATGCATACGAAGAAGAAAGGCAAATCGGCGTCGCTCAAGCCGCTTTTTGATAGCGCCAGCTACGAGGGCGCGCTGACGAAGGAGCAGATAGAGGATACTATAGCCTCGTATGCCAAGCAGGGGATGGACCCGGCGCTGATCGGTGAGATAATGAAAAGGGAGCACAAAGTCCCTTACATAAAGAAGGCAACCGGCAAGAGCATGCTGCAGATACTGGAAGAGAAGAAACTCGCCGGGGATGTGCCATCGGATATGCTGCAGCTCATAAAGAAAGCCGTTGGGATGCGGGCGCACCTCTCTGCTAACAAGAGGGACACCCACAACATGACTAGGCTCAACAGGGTTGAATCGAAGATATGGAGGCTTACGAAGTATTACAAGCGCGAAGGGAGGCTGCCGAAGGACTGGAGGTATAACCCGCAGACAGCAGAGCTCCTGATCAAAGGGAGGGCGTAATCATGGCATTACAAAGGACCGTAGACAAGTGGCGCATGAAGCACTGGTTCATGGTGCATGCTCCGAAGCTCTTCAACGAGGAGATGATATGCGAGATGCCTGCCGATGACGAGAAAATGGTTGTCGGAAGGAAGCTGAGGGTAAGCCTCGAGCAGCTGACCCACAACCCGCAGAACTCGTTCAGCAACGCCGTGGTCAGGGCCGTAAGCGTGAACGGAGACGCTGTACACACGCAGCTGATCTCAATAGAGCAGCCGCACAGCTACATAAGGTCGCTTATAAGGAGGTACAGGAGCGTAGTGCCGATAATAGCGCCGGTCGTATCAAAGGACGGCATGAAGATGGTCCTGAAGGTGGTCGCTATAACTAGAGCCAGGACTGCGCACACGAAGCTGCAGGGAATAAGGAAGGAGATAACCGACTTCGTGGAAGCTTATGCTAAGGAGAATGCTGCCGATGCCATAATTTCGGCGGTGATAGAGGGGAGAATGCAGGCGGAGATGGCCTCCAAGGTGTCCCACATAACAGCTATGAGCAAGGTTGAGGTAAAGAAGCTGGAGCTGCACTGATCAGCTTGTCCCTATCAGGATAACGCCTATCGTTATCACTATGACCCCAACCCATCTGAGCAGAGGTATATCCTCGATCAGTATGAAGTAGGCGAACACTGTTGCAAAGATGTAGCTCAGGCCGCCTATTCCGTACGCCCATGAGAGGTGCACCCTGCTGAGCACATAGAAGTAGGCTACTGTAGACATCCCATAAGCGACTACTCCAAGGGCTAGCCACCCGGCTACGAAGCTGCTGGTGAAAGAATACTTGAAGAGGAGCTGGCCTACTGCAGCCAAGAGCGCAGAACCCCCAAGGAGCAGCAGGTTCCTTCTTTTTCCGCGGCCCATGCAATCACAAAGTTACGGCAACTATCAGTATGCCGATGAATATCACTGCCATCCCTAAGATGCGCCTCTTCCCTACCCTTTCCTTTAGTATCAGCACTGACATTATGGTTATGAATATGAAGGTGCTTGCGAAAGTCGGGTAGACCACAGAAAGGGGCGCCTTTGAGAGAGCGAAAAGGTACACCACCAGGCTCACAACGTAGCCGCCAAGGCCAAGAAGGACCGGCTTTTTCGTCGCTATCCTAAGCACATCGCGTATTCCATCGAGCTGCCTCGTCATCGCCTTTTTGTACAGCGTTTGTGAGAACGAGGCTATCAGAGCCGCAAGAAGTGTTATAAATATGACTAGATAGATATTCATCAGACTACCAATTGGTGCTTCATGTTGATTGACAGGCTGGAAATGCCAGCATTCCTGCTCTCGGCCATCACGGTTGTGCTTTTTATAATTGCGCTAATCGTATTTATAAAGTATGGTGCAGGGATTGCCTTCTACATCGTAGTGGTGCTTGCGTTCGCTGCAGGTTTTCTGAATGCATGGGCAATCTCCAAGATGGAGGCGGGCCGCACAGCGCCTGCCCCGCCGCAACCACGGCCGCGCCGCCCTGCAAGAAGGCGCAGAAGGAAGTGAAGCGATGGATACGCTGATAATAGCAGAGAAGCCCAGCGTTGCGCTTCGACTAGCGTCTGCGCTTGGCAACGGAAAGCAGGAGCAGAGGCAAACTGACGAAGGAGTCAGCTACTACGAGATAAAAAGTGCGAAGGAGAGTATGTATGTAGCGGCTGCGGTAGGCCATCTGTTCACGATAAGGCAGAAGGACAGGGCAAGGGGGTATCCTGTCCTTGAGATAGAGTGGGCGCCGTCGTATGAGGTCAGCTCGTTCTCCGAATACACGAAGAAGTACCTGGATGCGCTAGTATACCTATCAAAGAGGTGCGGCAAGTTCATAAACGCATGTGACTATGACACAGAAGGCACAGTGATCGGCACCAATATAATAGGGTTCCTGAATAAGGGCAGGCTGGACGAAAAGTCGAAACGCATGAAGTTCTCGACTACCACAACAGCCGACCTGCTCGATGCATATAGGCACCTGACACAGCTCGACATCAGCAACTTCCAAGCTGGGGAGGTGCGCCATATGTTGGACTGGCTCTGGGGGATAAACCTGAGCAGGGCGCTCACTCATGCGCTCTCCGGTAGGAGCTTCGGTGGCAAGTCGCTGAGCACAGGCAGGGTGCAAGGACCAACTCTAGCTCTGCTCGCAAGGCACGAAATCAGCATAGTCAAGTTCGTGCCTAAGCCGTTCTGGAGGATAACCGCGACGATAAACGGCACAGAGTTCTCGAGCACAAAAGGAGACATCTTCAGCAAAGAGGCCGCCAAGTCGTCGTACGAGAAAACCAAGCAACATTCCTCAAGCGGAGTTATAGAGAGCGTAGAGTCAACAGAGCGCAAGGTGAATCCCTACCCGCCGTTCGACCTCACCAGCCTACAGATGGAGGCTAACCGCGCCCTTAGGATGGATCCGACGAGGACGCTCGAAGTGGCGCAGTCCCTATACGAAAGGTCATTCATATCGTATCCAAGGACATCGTCACAGAAGCTGCCCCCGACACTTGGCCTGCAGAGGATAATATCCGACATGGCGAAGAACCAGAAGTACATGGAGCTTGCGAGCAAGCTCATAAAGCAGGGAAGGTCCACCCCGAAAGAGGGTGCGAAGACTGACGAGGCGCATCCCGCAATATATCCGACCGGCGTAACGCCGACAGGCTTGACCCAAGAGGAGAGCAGGCTATACGACCTGATAGCGAAGAGGTTCCTCTCGGTGTTCGCTGATCCGGCAACGGTCGCGAGGGTAAGGGTTGTGGCAGATTTCGGCGGGGAAAAATATGCAGCAAACGGGGCAAGGGTGACCAGCAAGGGCTGGCTCGAGTTCTACGACTACACGAAGCTGGAGGAGAAGGAGCTCCCCCAATTCAGCAAGGGCATGCGCGTGCAATCAAGCAGAGTCGATATGAGGGAGATGAAGACGCAGCCGCCAAAAAGGTACTCGAAAGCGACGCTGATATCTGAGCTCGAGAAGAGGAACCTCGGGACAAAAGCAACCCGCGCGTCCATAATAGACACCCTGTTCAAGCGCGGCTACCTGGATGGCGCTAGCATAACGGTCACCAAGTTCGGTATGAGCGTGTATGAAGCCCTGGAGAAGAACGCCAGGATGATAGTCGATGAGACGACGACCAGGAAGCTAGAGGAGGACATGGAGAGCATAGCTGCCGGCAAGAAGACAGAATCAGAGGTGCTGGACGAGGGCAAGGAGATGTTACTCCAAGCCCTTAAGAGCTTCGACGAGCACAAGGACAGGATAGCCGCAGAGATGAAGAAGGCGCAGTACCAGAGCATGATACTTGGTAAGTGCCCGAAGGATGGCGGCGACCTCGTGATAAGACGGTCAAGGGCAGGAAAGACGTTCGCTGCGTGCACCAACTACCCAAAGTGCACAAACACATACTCGCTGCCGCAGAACTCGCTGATACAGCCTACCGAAAGGGTGTGTGAGCACTGCCATACCCCTATAATAAAGGTGATAAGGAAGGGTAAGCGGCCGTTCGAGATGGACCTCGACCCGCAGTGCATAACAAAGAAAGACTGGTCGCCTTTCGGCGAGCCGAAGAAGGTCGAGGTCATACACGCCGAGAATGAGGCAAGGCCTAAGAGGCAGAAGAAAACGGTAAAGGGTGTCGCAAAACGCGCAAAGGGAATGAAGGTGAAAAAAGATGAAGGGATCTAATGACATCCTGGTGCCGCAGCACTTCAAAAGGCTTAAGCGCGGCCCCCAGGTTATCCTGCCGAAGGACATAGGCATGATAATAGCGTATACGGGCATAGGCAAGAATAGCGTGTGCGTAGATGCGGGCACCGGCAGCGGCTGGCTTGCGATAGCCATCGCGAGGATAGCAAAAGAGGTGACCACATACGATAACCGCGATGAGTTCATCAGGATAGCTGAAAGGAACAAGGAGATCGAAGGACTCGACAACCTTGTCATAAAGAAGGGAGACGTGATGAAGGGCATAGAAGAGAGCGAGGTAGACCTTGTGACGCTTGACATGCCTGACTCTGACAAGGTGCTCAGGAGCGCAAGGCGGGCGCTAAAGGATGATGGCCATGTAGTCGGCTATCTCCCCCATACCGAGCAGGTGAAG
>JAJYWI010000005.1 GCA_021791535.1 Microcaldota archaeon | reverse complement strand
AGCAGCACGATATCCTATGGATGCAGGCCCCGGAGAGGATACTCCCGCTTGCGTCGCGGGAGCTGGTTAGGAGGCTCGCCTCGGAGTCAGACTTGCGCCTCCTCACCAGAAGGAAAGACGAGCACTACGATGCTGTCTCAGAATGGTTCGCAAAACACTACCTGAGAGCTGAGCCTGACATAGTGAAGCACACAGCCGATAAGCTTACAAGGGGCTACACCGTGATCTTTGACGACGCCCCGAAGATCGCCGCCCAGCAGGTGGAGCTGCTGAGGTCCGGAAAAGCGGAGACAGACCTGGTTTACGTCGAAAGGCCGTGGGGGAGGGGCAAATTCGAGACGACAGACGGCCTCGAGGTTGTACGGCACATCGATGAAGGGCTGCGGATCGCGCTCGATACGATAGCGAAGGCATCAGTGTAGCCTGCATGCGCCCAGGCCTGCCACAACTGCCGTCCACACTACCGCCTTGTACCAGAGCGTGCGGGGGCTAAAGCACTTCAGTATTACGAAGCAGGAGGCGGTGTCAGCCTGCGTAAGGAGGATAAAGGCTGTCTTGGGGCGAACAATCTGCGCAGCCTGCCGGCTCATGCCATGTTGCGCTCAGCCATCCACACTATCGTCTTGTACTCGCTCTTGATGTCAACGCTCCTTATGGGAAGCCTGCCGAGCACCACATCAGTCACCTCGCCGAGTATCCGCTTTGCTCCATGCTGCGCGTACATCTCCTTGTGGTAGTTCAGCCCGTTCCTGAGCGCCGCAGCCCTGCTGTCGAATGCCGAGAGTATGAACAGGGTATGGCTGCCTATGAGCGTCGAGGAGAGGAGATACCTGCTTATCAACGGATTCTCCTCGTCGAATTTTATCGCCTGCCTGGCCTTTGCGGATGCCGACTCGAACCCCTTGCTCGGGGTGTAGTCGTCGAAGAGCGCTATCAGGGACACATCCTTCACAGGGTCAAGCGTTATTGTATACCTTCGTATGTAACCGCTCTTCGCCAGCTTGTCGAAGTTGTATTTCACAGTGTTGAAGTGCATGCCTAGCTCCTTGGCCAGCTGCTGGAAGCTCACCCTCGAGTTCTCGTTCAGGCGCATAAGCAGCCTTTTCGAGTTCTCATCGATGTTCGCCATTTTTATCGCCTCGTTCCTCAGCTGGAAGAAGCCGAGGTGCCTGTGCGCCATCTCTGACGGATGCCAGGTGACCCCGTATTCGGAGAGCTGCACCATCATCACTATGTTCCAGTGCACGTAGTCGTCGCCGGAGAGTGCATTCGCGTATATCACCATCTCGTAGTCACCGTCCACGAAGAAAGCTGCCTGCGGTATATACGACTGCAGGAGCAGCGCCCTGATCCTTTCGCGGTCCGGCTTCTTCTTGAACCTCACCTCGATGAGGTGTGGTGTGGTCAGCCCCAGCGCCTCCTCGTTTATCTCAATGGTGTAGCGCATCCCCAAATCCTTCTCCAGCCTGTTTATCCTCTCCTTGATGGTCGGCCTCGATACATTCAGCCTCTTTGATATCTCCGCGATCGACATCCTTGAGTTTTCCGAAAGCAGCCTGACTATCTTCCTGGTAAGCAGGTTGTACCGCTTGTTGAACTCGCTCTCGATGTCATATTCGTGCGCCATGATCATCTTATGAAGCCAAGAAATAAATAGCTTCCACAATAACAGGAAAGCACTGCAATATTGCTAAAAACTGAAACATTTATAACCGCACCGAAATAATCAGTATTGATGAACATAAAGAGCAAGGCATACGCGATGATAACCCTGGCTATGCTAGGCGGCGCCATGTTCCCGATAGCGCTCAAGGTCGCGGTGAACAACGGCGTGAACACCTTCGCATTCCTCTTCCTGTCATATATAATAGCCACAGCTGCGTCGTTCGCCCTTGTAGTCGCAAAAGGGAAGCTCCCGAAGCTGAGAGGCTACATGAGGAAACCGAAGGAGTACCTCATGATAGGGTTTGCCGGGTTCGCCTTCGCCGGGTTGATATTCTACAGCATAATATACGCGGAGAAGTTCATAACAGCGACATTCGCCACCGTGATCTACAGGATGCAGCCGCTGCTCATGCTGATGTTCATACCTTTCCTGCTCAGGGAGAGGATATCGAAGCTGCAGATAATCGCTTTGATGCTCGGTTTTGCCGGCATCTACATAGCCCTTACGGGAGGCAACATATTCGCGCTCGGCAACGCCAGCACAGGCATAGTGCTAATGCTCCTTGCAGCCGTGATAGTGGGCACATTCGCAGGGGTATTCCTTAAGAGGTACACAACCGACATGGAGAGCACAATGTTCATCTTCAACTCAGTGTCCCTGGTGATAGCCACAGGCCTCTTCATCTCGAGCGGCGCCGCTCTCCCTGCGTTCAGCGCCAGCACGCTGGTAGCCCTGCTCTATATGGGCATCCCTGCTAGCGTCTTCGTCACATACTTCTACTTCAGGGCATTCCGCACGCTCAAGACGACATTCGTTACGAACTATTACCTGCTGTCGCCGTTCATAACCGCAGTGTTCGCCGCTGTGCTGCTAAGCGAGGCTATAGAGCCCTACTACCTGGTAATAGCCGGATTGGTCGCTGTCGGGATATTCATACAGAGGTTCGACAAGAAGGGAGGTACATACGCGGCCAAGAGCAGCAGCCCGGTCAAGGACTACCTGACGATATTCGACGTCACGAGTGCGTTCCTCAACACGAATGTGGACAGCATAAGTAGCACCATAATGGGCAACGGCAGGGTGCTCGCCGTGAAGATGCACCATGAAATGTACAACAAGGTGAAGGAGCATGCGGCCGCCGGAGCATCGCCCCAGGGAAACGCCACGTTTGTCTACACAAA
This sequence comes from Microcaldota archaeon, assembly GCA_021791535.1. Lineage (GTDB taxonomy): Archaea > Micrarchaeota > Micrarchaeia > Micrarchaeales > Micrarchaeaceae > JAJZAB01. The sequence continues at coordinate 11,530 of JAJYWI010000005.1, read as the reverse complement.
CAATGACAAGGGCATGGTAAGCGAGGAAGAGAACAGGTTCATATCCGACATATTGGGGCTGCGCCAGGACGAGACCGTACTGATGAGCGCAGGCAACCCGGAAGCCAGCGAGGCGTTCTTCGCCAGGATACACGAGCACATGGCGACTGGCCAGGATAGTCCTGGGCAGGGTGCGACATCCTTTTAAGCATAGTTTTCGAATAGCTGCAAATGGGCGATGAGATGCACGCGGAAGAGGTGGACGTAAGGCAGGCCCTCACAGAGCTCTTCGAGATCGAGCTCAGGGTCGCGGGAGAGACCCCGAACCTCGTGCAGATAAAGGACAGGGAGAAGTTCTTCGAGTTCCTCGCCGGGCAGCCGAACTCCAGTACATGGATATGGAAAGACGAAAGCGGGAAACCGGTAGGTTACCTTACGCTTATAGACAAGCCGGAAGAGTCTGTGCTGGAGGTCCTCGCAATACGTGTCGATAACGGCATGCGTTCGTCCGGCTACGGCAAACAGATGATGGAATTCGCCGAGAAGCGCGCTGAAGAGCTAGGCCGTGGGACCGTAATGCTGGCAACTCACCCAGACAACGCGAAAGCGCTGGGTTTCTACAAGCACCTTGGCTACAGCATAGCGAGGAGGGCGGAGAACTATTACGGGGACGGGACCCCAAGGTACATACTTGAGAAAAGCCTTCGGGAGCGTCATCCAAAATAGCAGATTGCCTATAGACTAGTCCATATACCAAATAACCAATAAGGGATCCGCCCACAATACAAGGATAATACCCGGATGGCTCTTCATCATGCCCCCTGATCAGGGCCAATTCCCAGCAACCTTACAGCTTCCAATTAAAGATGCTCGGTGCAGCGACGAAGTAGCCTTCCTCGACGCATGCGCCATGGCGCAGCAAGCGCCAGGGCAACCTTTTTAAGCTTTAAAGTGCCAAATGCTCTGTTCTGGGGGAAAAATGAGCATCTACATATACACGCTGGCAGCAGGAGCGCTTGCGCTGATATTCTCGCTATGGGCTGCATTGTCTACGCTCGGGAAGCCTGAAGGGACCAAGAAGATGGTCGAGATATCGGAGGCGATAAGGGCGGGATCAAAGGCGTACCTGAACAGGCAGCTCAAGACAATAGTCGTATTCGGAGTAATACTTGCAATCATATTCTTCTTCCTGAAGAACGGCGGCCAGCTCGACATAGCTTTCGCCGTAGGGGCAGTCGCATCTTACCTTACGGCATACATAGGCATGAACGTGGCGGTCAGGGCGAACGTGAGGACCACGAAGGCCGCAGAGAAGGGGACTGAGCAGGCGTTCAGGACCGCGATAATAGGAGGCAGCGTGACAGGATTCGCCGCTGTCGGATTCGGCCTGATAGGGATAAGCCTCCTGCTAATGTACCTTACGATAGCGAACGTCGCCATACTGATAGGCTTCGGTTTCGGCGCATCCCTGATATCGCTGTTCGCAAGGGTGGGCGGCGGCATCTACACCAAGGCCGCAGATGTCGGAGCTGATCTCGTCGGGAAGACGGAGCTCAACCTCTCGGAGGACGATCCGCGGAACCCCGCGGTGATAGCCGATAACGTCGGAGACAATGTCGGGGACTGCGCAGGCATGAGCGCTGACGTCTTCGAGAGCTACGCCGTGACATTGGTGGCTGCCCTGCTCATAGCCTCGAGCGTTGCCTCGATATACTTTGCGAAGCTCTTCTTCTACCCGCTGCTTGTCGCTGCCGGCGGCATACTCGGAAGCCTGATCGCTATGCTCTTCATGAGGGCGAAACACGGCAACGCCATCAGGGCGCTCTACAAGGGCGTACTGGCCGCAGTGGTAATATCCGGGGTGCTGGACTTAGCGTTCACCTTTGCGATGGGCCTCCCTATTGGCTTCTACATAGCTGTGCTGGCAGGGCTTGTCCCGGCTATACTGATATTCTGGATAACTGACTACTTCACTGGCAACGAAAGCAAGCCAGTGATCAAGATAGCTACCGCATCAAAGGGCGGCGCCGGAACCAACGTCATAATGGGCCTGGCTGTCGGGCTAAGGAGCACATGGCTGCCTGTGCTTGTCATAATCGCAGCCATATTCGTGAGCTACGCGGCGACAGGCAGCGTCTACGGCATAGGGATAGCGGCGGTAGGGATGCTCTCGCTCGCATCCATAATACTCACGATAGACTCGTTCGGGCCGATAACCGACAACGCGGGCGGGATAGCGGAGATGGCCGGCCTGCCCAGCTCCGTCAGGAAGGTCACTGACAAGCTTGACGCAATAGGGAACACCACCAAGGCCACCACCAAAGGATATGCGATAGGCGGCGCTGCGCTCTCTGCTGTCGCGCTCTTCGTGGCGTTCGCAAGCGCCGTAGGCCTTCCGAGCATAAACGTGCTAGACCCAATTGTGACAATAGGCATATTCATCGGTGCGCTGCTCCCGTTCATATTCTCGTCCTTCCTGATGGAAGCTGTTGGCCACGCCGCGAACCTGATGGTCGAGGAGGTGAGGAGGCAGGTGCGCACAATAAAGGGACTGATGCAGGGCAAGGCGAAGCCGGACTACGCCAGGGCCGTTGACATCGCAACAGTGAACGCGCTCAAGGCGCTTGTAGTTCCTGAGCTGATCGCTATAGTAACGCCAATAGTGGTAGGCCTGGTGCTTGGCAAGGCAGCCCTCGGCGGCCTGCTTGTCGGCATGATACCAGCCAGCTTCGTGCTTGCGCTCTTCATGGCGAATGCAGGCGGCGCTATGGACAACGCGAAGAAGTACATTGAATCTGGCAACTTCGGCGGCAAGGGCAGCGACGCCCACAAGGCTGCTGTGGTTGGCGACACGCTGGGCGATCCGCTAAAGGACACCGCAGGGCCGTCGCTCAACTCGATGATAAAGGTGGTGAGCACCATATCGATACTTCTTGCGCCAATATTCGTTGCGTACGCGATCCTCTGAATACGCGCTTTCACGGCAACATGCGGCTCCCACCAACCTCAGGCATTTGCGTCACTTTAGATATTTTATAGCTTTCCTTGAAGGTTTTACAACCGAGGTCGAGATGAAAGCTATGGATTTATAGTAGCTGGAGGTGTATTACTTTTCAGTGTTGCTATAAGCCTTCTTATCCAAACGTTTTTCATCATAAACAAGAACGCGAAAAGGTGCTCCATTGGACTACTACTTCCTGTACACGCTGGTGCTTTACCCGATAATCTATATCTTCCCTGCATATGCGGCTAACGGCGCGCCGATCCTGTTCGGGAGGGGCAGGCCGCTCGATTCCGGGAAGAGCATAAATGGCAAGCGCATATTCGGGAACAACAAGACGAGGAGGGGTCTAGCCGCAAGCCTCATATGCGGCATACTTGTGGGGGCGATAGAGTACCCTTTCCTTCCTTACATGCTCCCGATATCTGTGCTGCTAGCAGTCGGCGCCAACATCGGGGACCTGGCCGGAAGCTTCATAAAGCGGCAGGCAGGCGTTCCTTCAGGAAGGGGCGTGCCGATACTGGACCAGTACGGCTTCTTCGTCGTAGCGCTGCTTCTAGCCGCGCCGCTTGGTCACCTGCCAAGCATATATGGGATTGCATTCTTGGTGGCGCTTACAGGCATACTCCACGTTCTGACGAACAGGGGCGCGCACAGGCTCAGGCTCAAAAGAGTGCCTTGGTAATCACTCTCTCAACCCTGCCATCCGCTTGTTTAGTTCCTCGAAGACCAGGCGCCTTTTCCCCTGGGTTGCGCTGAATAGCCTGCTTATTATCAGGTCCTCGGAAACTGTGAAGATATAGTTCAATTTTATCACGCTGTCCTTAATCATGCCTTCGTCCCTAGACAATGGAATTCCCTTCATTCCTACATTGCTTGTTACCCCCGCAGCAACCACACTGCCCAACTCCTCAAAAAGCACAAAGGCAGGCCTCCTTTTGATCTCCGCGGAGTCAACGAACTGCACATTGGCGACTATCACATCGCCAGGTTTAAACGGCATTTTCCCAGGCCTTCTCCCACTCGTCATCGTATTTGTTATCCCAGAGTTCTTTCATCTTTTCTTGCTGTATCCTGAATAGGAATTCATCGTACTGGCTTCGCCTGCGCGATTTCTTCACGATCTTTATCAGGTCAGAAATGACCTCCTCGTAAGTTTCGTGTTTGTATCTCTTGATGCTCTTCAGCTCTTTCACCACTGATTTCTTGAGCTGCACGGTAGTTACCTCCTCGTCAGTCATTATATAACCTCTATAGTAGATATATAATGAACTATAATAGCTTTTCTATTGGCTGTTTGGCAGGGTGCCGCGCACGCTGCGGATCCAAATATATACCATAGTAAAAGAATATATACTTTACTATAAGATAATAAGTTATAGGGTAGCGCTAGGCATGCACCGCACAAGCAGATAGTTTTTAATATCTGAAATGAGAAGCAATTACGATGGCTGGAACGGCAAAAATGGCATCGCTTGCGATGACAGCATTGAAATCGAACTTCTCAAGCCTGAAAAGGCCATACAAGCTGAACTTCTGCGTGACCTACTGGTGCCAGAGCGCGTGTCTCACTTGTAAAATCTATGAGATAAGGCCCAAAGGCGAGCTTACAATAGAGGAGATAAGGAAGTTCGCCGAGAGGAACAGCTACTTCCAGTGGATAGAGCTGACAGGAGGGGAGCCGTTCCTGAGGAGCGACATAGTGGAGATAGCAAAGGCGTTCAAGGAGAGCTGCAAGGACCTCTACCTTATGACTATGCCAACGAACTCGCTGTGCAACATAAGCATGGTAGAAAAGAGGCTGAGGGAGATACTCTCGTTGCAGATACCGAGGTTCGTGGTGACCGTGAGCCTGGACGGATGGAGGGAGCTGCACGACAAGATAAGGGGGGTACAGGGCAACTTCGACAAGGCTATGCAGGTCTATGGGATGATACAGAAGCTCAAGAAGGAGCACATGAATGTCGATGCCGTTTTCGGGTACACGATGAGCAAGTTCAACCAGGGGCAGTTCGAACAGACCTACCAGGCAGTGAAGCAGCTCTATCCCGATGTGACGTACAACGATTTCCACATAAACCTAGCGCAGGCGTCCGAGAACTACTACAAGAACGAGGAGATGGACATAAGGCCTGATTACGGCATGGCTGCAAAGGAGGTGGAGTACTTCCTTACAAAAAGGTCAAGGAGCGCCGATCCGATGATAATAATAGAGAACGCTTTCCTGAAGAAGCTGGTCGAGTTCGCGAAGACTGGGAAGAGCCCGATGAGGAGCAGGAGCCTTGAGGCATCGTTGTACCTTGACAGCTGGGGGAACGTCTACCCATCGATAATGTGGAACAGGAAGATAGGGAACATAAAGGAGGTTGATTACGACCTATCGAAGCTGTGGCATAGCGAACCTGCCAAGGAGGTAAGGAAGGACATAAAAGATGGCAAGCAGCCGAGCGAATGGACAAGCTGCGAGGCATATCAGGCGCTAACAGGCAACATGCTGAGCTTGCTGTGAGCTTCTGGATCAGCGCCTGCCAAAGCTCGGATTTCAAAGTTTCTCAATCAACTTCTCTATATCGCGTTTCAGCCTTGGCAGGTCTTTCTTTATTATGTCCCAAATAGTTCCCAATTCGATGCCGAAGTACTGGTGCACCAATATGTCCCTCAACCCTGCCATCTCCTCCCATTCGGTTTGCGGGGATTTTGACCTTATTGTGCCAGGAATGCTCTTGACCGCTTCCCCGATTGTCATCAGGTTCCTTATTATCGCGTCTTCCCTCATTCGCTCTTCCTTGAACTCATCGAACGAGACACCCTTTGCGTATTCGTCAATCTTTGCTATCGATTCAAGTATGTCCTTGAGGTATATTTTATAGTCCCTAGGCATAAACCACACTCCCTAGTATGCCCTGCTTCAGCTCATGCCTGATGCCATTTTTTACCACAAGGTCGACCTTCTTTTTGAAGATGCCCTCCAAGAGCAGTTTCAATTTCATGTAGCTGTGGAAGCTGCTCCTGCCGGCTGAAAATTCCACAAGTATGTCTATGTCGCTGTCAGGGGACTGCTCGTTTTTGGCGTATGAGCCGAACAGGCCGATCTCCTTCACGCCAATGGCCCTGATTTTGGCCATGTTGGCTCTGAGCATCTCCAATATCTTGGCACTGGAGAGCGTCTCTGCTTCCGAGGATGATTGCGTTGCCATATTGCTCTCGCTCTTTCCAATGCCGTATAGCAGCTGCTTCACAGCCATCCGTATGAAATCAGATTTCGTGACATACCTGCCCTCCCTGACCTGCTCATCTATCTTTCTGACATCATCCGGCGGCAAGATGACCAGCATCTTCTTTACGCTCCCTGCCTTCATGTATATCTAATAGATATATGAAAGATATATATAAAAGGCTTCCGATACGCGTAGCTTTAGCACTTTCCTAGGCAAAGCGACTTGCCTCATGTGAGCATATCAGGCGCTAACAGGGAGGATAACCAGCCTCATCTAAGCCCTAATGGGGATCGCGGAAGCCATCTCTGCTGGCATCGCCTACAACCAACGCCCAGAAGGAAAGCCATCGGCATGCAGCGATATCACACTACGCTCCAAAATATCCGAGTGAACGGCGTGCCAAACGCCTTCACGTGCACATCATCCCATATCGCCTGTTTTTCGAAGTGCGCGCACCTGGTTGCCCTGCAGCCGCATTCTGCGTTTGGGTCTATCAGGACAATTGAGAATGTAGATCCGTTGGTGACCATCACGTTCCATCCGCAGAGGTCTCCGTGCGCTATGCCGCCCTCGTGCAGTTTGCCAACTATGGATGATACCGCGGAAAATATTTTGGAGTGGATGGCTTTGTGCGTGTAATTATCGAAAATGTTACCAAGGCGCCTGGCGACCTCGGATTCTGCTGATGGAGCCTGATTGCCTGTATTCATATCCCCGGCCGCCTGGCTTATGTTTATGTCCCTCAATAGCCTGCTAAGCTTTGTGCTTTCTGAAGGGTCACGAGCGTTCCTTAGCATCCTTTCTATCACTGCCTTCCTGATGAGGCCTGCCTCTGTGCCGCCAGCCCTCTCCATAACCATGCAGAAAGCCGTGCTATTGGTGCTGAAATGCGCGCTGTCGTTCAGCTGCGCCGCGCGCTCCATTTCCGCATCGTTGACTATCCTCGCTGTGCGCTCTGCAGGGTGCACTTCCAGTACGGCGTAGGGCTTCACAGAGACCCCTCCTACAACCTCGTGCATCATGCCGAGCTTGAAATGCTGCCTGGCAGCCATGCCAAGGGACGGGGACTTCTTAAAGAACATGGTGCTGTCTATCGGGCAGTGCGTGACGCCCTGCTGAAGGTTCTCTGATACGCGTACCTCTATCTCCCTTGTAAGCGAGAAGGATGCATTTGCCATGTAGGATTAGTGAATGTTCAGATATTTAATAGTGCACAGGGCCGACGGCATAACAAGGCAGGTCAGGGAGCGACGGTGATTGAAAGCCGCGCCACACGCTATGAGCCAGCAGTAATCCTGTCAGCTACATTATTCCCTGCCGAGCCGACAGTTAAGAAGGAATGGCTCCAGCTTCACTGGGCTGTTCCTCAGCTCGTCGCGGTGCCAGCTATAGCTGTCTGAACTGGTTTCGCAGGTGCGGCCTTCCTACACCGGAGCAGCGATGCCACGCCTGCCTATCAGGATGATGCGGTTACGTTGACTGACGCTGCCGCACCCTCCTCTCCCCTGACTACGATTGTGTAATTGTCTCCTGCCATAGGGCTTACAGTTATGTGCCCGAAAGCCATGCCTATTGTGCCGTTGAAGCTGAACGTGGCGCTGCTTCCGGCAGCTAACGTGTAGCCTGACCCTATCTGGCTGTGTATTTCGGTATCGGTTGCTGCCGGGCACGGCATCGCAACGCCAGCCGCTTCCTGCGCGCCTCCGCCGCACCTGCCTGAGAAAGGCAGCAGCAGCTGGCCTCCCTGCGTTATCTGGAAGTTCAGCACCCTCAAGCTGCTTACGTCGCCACCTACGCCCAATAGCTCCTTTACGCCCTCGCTGCCAAAGAGCGGCGTGCCCAATATGCTATTGATGCCGAATGCTGTGCCATTGACATCTATCCTTATGCCAGGGTAGCCGTATTCGCGCTCCTGCTCTGCGGCTGCTGTAGCATTGAGGCCTGCTTTGGAGCCGTTAGCGCCAATGCCTAGGCCAGCAGCTGCGCCGGCAGATACACCTATCTGTGGCCTCTCCTGGTCCGCAATGCTGATATGCGATGATGCGTTCACGCCTATCGATGTGTTTGCAGAGCTGTTAGACACAGTTCCGGTAGAGGAGTTGGCCCTGGCATTGGCTGCGAGCTGCCCAGGATGCACTGTTATCGACTCATTGCCGTATACGAATATGTGGTCGAGCTGAACGCTGCCGTTGCCGTTGTTCCTTACTGTGATGGAAAACCTTGTCATGTTGCCGATCTGAGCAAGGCCGGCAGAGCTTACCGTTATGTTAGGCGATCCTTCGCCTATGCTCGCCCTCTCATTTACGTTCAGAGGCACGCGCGCGCCTATCGAGGCGCTGCTGCCGTTGCCTGGGACCACAACAGCCCTGATCGAAGGCACCAGCACAAATATTGTCGATGTGTTGGTGTATATAGTGACAACAGACGGGGAGAGGTCAAGGAGCAGGTCAGCGCTGCTGTTAACCCTGCCTGCGCCGCCTATGTGCGCCGTGACCATCCCGCTCGGCACAGTCACGTTGTATGCAGTGCCGTTTATCACTATGCGTGCTGATGTGACGTTGAACCTTATCATGTCTACCAGCGTGTTAGCCCCTATCTTGACGGATCCTATCACCTCGCTCTCGTTTATTAGCGACATCAGGTCTACACTGCCGTTCCCAGAAGCAGATATCCAGCCAGTTGCGTTGCTCTGGCCCTTGGTGTGCACCTGCAGCGACGAGTAGCTTATCAGCAGCGCATTCGTGCCTGCAGGCACAGTTGGCGGGTCTGTGAGCCTTATTGGCACAATGGCTGCCGCCTGCGCAGCTGCGGCATTCGGCTGGCTAGCCAGCAGCGCTGCGGCGCCTATCATAAATACAGCGGCGACCATCGCCGCGGCAAGATATGGCAGTTTGCTTTTTGCCTTCATCCTCATCATTTCTGGGTTTTCCATCATCCTGGCATTGAAGCCAGGGTTAAGTTCGAAATACCTCCATTTCTTCACGAACTCGTCGTTCGACTCGCGCACAGCGCCCATCCTCTCAAGATCCTTCAGGTGCTGAGTGACTGTGGACGGCGCGATAGAGAGCGCAGCGCTTATCTCTGATGGCGTCTTCCTGCCGCTTTCCATTAGTTTCAATATCCTCCTTTTCATATCCCACGTCTTTCCCATATAATCAGGACACATGCGTAGTCGCAATTTATATGCACTTCGATACGTTTCGGTTTTATTTCGGTTTTCTCACGTCAAAGCCGAACATTATGGCTTAATGCGCCGCCAAGGCTTGCGCAGGCGCCAGAACGACACGCCCTCAGAGCACGTGCAGGAATCCAAGTATGATCAGCGCAACCATCACTATTATGTAGATCCTGAGGAAGAGGAACGCCGCCTTTGTCCATGTCTTCATCCTTGCAGCAGGGACGTGCACCTGGGAATAGTCCCTTATCCGCTCCCTCTTGAGGAACTCCTCCCATCCCTTTTCATCCTTTATGAACCCGTATCTCGTTTTGTTGTCCAATTCAAACACCTAGAATGTGGGGGAACACCAATGAGATGCCGTATAGGCCGCTCATCGATATCAGAACGATCATTATCGCTATTATCGCCGCATTCTCCCATCTCCTGTTAACATGAGGCCCCATTATCTCCTTGTCGTTCACAAGCAGCAGCAGGAAGAGCAGCGCCGCCGGCATGAATATCGAAGCGATGACCTGCACAGTGATGTTCAGGAAGCTAAGCGGAAGATGCGGTATCAGCACTATGCCCGCAGCTATGAAGACCGCAACAAGCCCTGGTATGTAGAACTTCCTGCCCTCCATGAACGGCAGGTTTATGCTCTTTGGCCACCTGAAGGCCTCGCCTACAGCCCACGAGGTGCTAGCGGTCAGCGCTATCGCCGATATCAGACCGGCATCGACAAGGCCTATGGCAAACAGCTTCACAGGCAGCATGCCGACCTTGCTAGCTACGACGCTTAGTATGTTGCCGAGGTCGTATGCGGCTGTCGTCACATTGGCTGATATGCCGGGGTTGAAGACCAGCGTGCCGGCGAACACCATTATCGATATCGCGACAACGCTCATCACCACAGCGCCTATCAGCGTGTCGCGCCTGCCGCTCTTCAGGTCCTCAAGGACCGTTCCCTTGTCCACCTCTGAGCTCTGCTGGAAGAACAGCATCCACGGCGCTATCGTTGTGCCGAGGTTGGCCAGCAGTATGTATATGAAGAGCGGCCTGAAACCTCCGTTTATGTGCCATGTGAGGAAGGTGCTGGCCACAAGCGACCAGTCAGGGTGCGCGAAGAGAACCAGCGGTATGAATATGAGGTTTATGAAGGCCACGATGAGGCTAGCCCTCTCCCACGTGTGGTAGCGCATAGTCAGCGTTATGGTTGTTATGAACGCGGCCCCGGCCGCTACAGCGGCAACAGGCGGCACCCCAAAGACAGCCAGGCCGAACGTTATGCCTATGAACTCAGTCACAAGCGTGAGCGAGTTGGCGATAAGCAGGTCGGCCAGCGAGAACGCCCCCCAGAACGAGCCGTATCTGCGCCATATCATCTCTGCGTGCCCCCTCCTGGTAACCGCCGCCATCCTAACCGTCATCTCCTGCACCATGTACGCCACAGGTATCATGAGCACGAGCAATGGTATGAAGAAGCCTATGCCGAATATGGAGCCGCTCTGCGCATAGGTTATCACTCCACCTGCATCGTTGTCGGCTATCATGACAAGTATGCCAGGCCCAAGCAATGCAAGGAAGAGCATCAGCTTTGCTATGCCCCTCTTGCTGCGCCGCAGCCTCGCGATCTCCAGCCTGTCGATGGCGCGGCGCCTCATGTCTATTGGAAGCTCGTTAAGCTTTGCGTTTATGTCGAAGTTGGACACTGCAACATCGCTTTAACTTGTGCTTATAACTTGATGCAAAACTAGAAATATGTTGGCAGGCCGGCTGTGCAGCGCTGCGCACGGCACAGCCGTGGAATGCGTACATAGGAAGATTTCCGCTCACAGAAGAAGGATGAGCCTCGATCAAGGATTGCGTGTATGTGTAAGGGCTAATGGCGACGCCTGAGGTACAGCCCCACAACTACTATTATGATTACCGCGATTATTATCACGATAACCGCATACAACAGAGCGGCGTTGGATGGAGGCGTGACGGGTGGGCTTACCACAGTTGTAGGAGCTACAGTCGTAACTACGCTTGGCGGCGCAGTAGTGGTAGGCACAGCTGGTGCCGGTGACTCCATTATCGCAACGATCGGGTCTGGCGGCACAGTGAATGTTATTGTGCATGCCGCTGCATTTACAGTGAATGAAGCTATCTTGCTCCATGTCCCGTTAATGTATA
>JAJYWI010000008.1 GCA_021791535.1 Microcaldota archaeon | reverse complement strand
CTTTTATATCCAATCAAGGATATCATAAATCGCAGGGGTGGCAGAGTCCGGAACGGCATTGCCACGGAAAATGCGCGGGACTTAAGATCCCGTGGCTTAGCGCCTTCGTGAGTTCAAATCTCACCCCCTGCACCACCCAAAATAACAATATAGCGCGTGGGCGAAATGCAATTTTCAGGTGTTGCCGCAACTTTGGCACCTGTGAGATTCGGGTCCGGAAACTGCCGCCTAAGCGCCTGGTTAAAATCCATGGAAGCGTGTTTATGCGGCAATACCGCTAATGCAAAATCTTAAATATGGTGCTGCATAGAATATAAGCGCGCAAAGGCTAATTGTTTTTAGGCAGCTAATAGTATAGAGTGAGTAATCCATGCCTTCAGATAGTTTCGATGTCATAGTCGCAGGTGCAGGGCTAGCTGGCTCGCTCGCCGCCGCTGTTGCGGCGAAGAACGGACTCAAGGTAGCACTTCTCGACAGGAACAAGGACGATGAAGTCGGAAAGAAGACCAACTGGGGATGGGTTTGCGGCGACGCAGTCGCAGATTCGCATATCCAGTACATAAAATCCAAGCTGGACATAAGCTTCGATTACCCAGAACTTGACGTGAAGGTCGACGGCGTGCTGGTGCTCTCGCCGGACCTGGAGTATAAGGTGCCTTTCGAAGGGTCTGGCTACGTGCTCAACAGGCCGGCATTCGAATATAAGCTCATGAAGTACGCGGTAAAATGCGGCGCAGAGTACATGCCCCAGTTCGAGGTTGAGGGCCCGATTATAGAGAACAATTACTTTGTTGGAGTGTTCGGCAAGGACAAGGGCATGCAGCACAGGGAGATAAGGGCGAAGGTGGTTATAGACGCGCTTGGAGTGGCTACGACCCTTAGGCGGAAGCTGCCCGAAAATCCATATGTTGACAAGGTCGTCGACATATCGGATGTCGAATCGACTGGCAGGTATATTTATGATTTTGACGTGGATCACCAGGATGAGAGGTTCTATGATCCAAAGAACGCGCTCATCCACCTTAACCAGGAGTGGGCTCCGGGAGGTTACGGCTGGGTCTTCCCGAAGAAGGGCACCAGGGTGAACATAGGTATCGGGGTGCAGAGGCAGAGCCTCGAGATAAGGAACATGAAGATGAACAAGAAGGACACCTTGCACACGCTCATGGACCAGTATGTCCAGAACAACCCGGTAATAAAGAACCCAAGGCTGTTCAATGATAACAACAACGGCAAGGGCTACTGGTCTGTAGCTGTAAGGAGGCAGCTAGACTGCCTGACATTCAACGGGTACCTTGGCGCAGGCGACAGCATGGCGATGCCGAACCCGATAAGCGCAGGCGGAATAGGCCCTGCGCTGATATCAGGGATCATGGCTGGTGAACAGGCCGTGAGATCGATACAGAGCGGGGATGTCAGTGTCAGCGGGATGTGGCGGTACAACCTCGAGTACAACCAGGAATACGGGAAGAAAACAGCTGGGCTAGAGGTCTTCAGGACATGGATGCAGTCGCTCAACAACGATACGATAAACTATGGCATGAAGGTATTCCTCACCGCGAAGGAGGCGGAGGACATAAGCTACGGTAGGATACCGGAGCTGAGCATCACATCGAAGGCCAAGATGATAATACAGGGGGTATCCAACATGAACGCCTTCAACAACCTTAGATATGTTGTCAAGAAGATGAAGGTTTTAAATGACATATATGAGAACTACCCGAAGAGCATAGAAGGATTCACGAAATGGAGGGAGATGGTCAAGGCAGAGATGGAGGAGGCGAAGTCGAAGTTCCAGCCTAACCCCATGTAAGGTAATGCAATGGCAGAAGAAGAATACTCAAAGTACGAAAAGGCCACGATAATAGGAGCGAGGGCACTGCAGCTTGCGTATGGTGCGCCTCCGCTCGTGAAGGTCCCGGAAGGGATGATAAACCCTATAGACCTTGCTGAGCTGGAGTTCAATAACGGCGTGATACCAATAACTATAATACGGAAGGAATAAAGTCAAACCCCTGCGGCCAATTCTAAAGTTGCCGTTAAGCCGGCATCATGCATGGTTGAAGGCATACCTCGGGAAATGCCTGGAAAAGATCCCGGAGGCATTTTCGTCGCTGTCGTCGATAACAAGGGAGTTAGTGATGGAGAAACAGGGCGGGAAATCAAAGCTTGGCAAGTGATGACGGCGTGCCTAAAACGCTGCCATCCATAGAATATATATCGGCATTCTCGTAGTCGAATATCCTATTTCTGAACAGCGGGTTTATGTGGGTCCCTTCAAACTCGTTAACAGCCCTTCCGGTTATCAGGTCATTGAAAGCCGGCATAACTATCAGCTTTGCATTCATGTTGAACTTTTCATATCTCTTTCCAGCACCATCATGGTCCACTTTCGCCACCAGCCATGCTTTATGGCTGTACACAGCCCCCTTCTCGTCCTTGAACGAAACCGCTACGTGATTGTGCGCCACTACAATGTAATCCTTGGCCATTGCGGCATCCGAGGGCCACATGTGCCCGTGCAGCATGGCTACATTGCCTATTATTATCTCGTCCTCCACCGGCACCGTAACCAACTCGCTCAGGTGCCCATCGTGGTTCCCAACCGCAATCCTTATCCTGAAGCCTTCCAAAAGTGCAAAGAATTCGTTTATTTCCCGCTTTTCGCCGCTATCAGGGTACATTATGCTCTCCTTTATATCACCCAGCAGTATAATGCTATCTGCCTTGTTGTCGTCCGCCAACTTCTTTATCTGCTTTGCCATGTGCTCTGCAACCCCGTATAGGCGTATCCCCCTATCGCGGAGCTTGCGCTCAAGGCCCAAATGGAGGTCGCCAAGCACGATATAGCGGTCCGCATTGCTGTGGAGGAGGAGAGCAGCGCTGCCATAGAGGAATCTAAGCCGGTAAACGGACATAAAACACAGATTACTATATTAATCGGAGCATTAATAACGTGCTTTCATGGTCTCACTTTCGCCAAACATAGGCAAGATCTCAGGCATAACTATACAGCTGCATTGGACTTTCCTGGCGCTAATACTCCTCGCATTCGTCTTCCTTGCCACATCCGCAGAGGGACTCTTCCTCTTCACGCTCATAATAATACTCTTCGTCTGCGTTCTAATCCATGAGCTCGCCCACTCCATAGTCTCGCAGCGCAACCACATACGCGTCAAGAAAATAATACTCCTTCCGATAGGCGGAGCGTCTGTTATAGACATGGATAAGGTAAAGCCAGATGTTGAGTTCAGGATAGCGATAGCAGGACCATTGACTAGCATAGCGTTGGGCGTTGTTTTCGGAGCGCTATGGCTCTACATCCCAGGCACAGGCTTCCTTAAGCAGGGTGTGCAGTTCCTCTTCGAGATAAACATATTGCTCGGCCTGTTCAACCTGCTGCCTGGCTTCCCGCTTGACGGAGGCAGGGTGCTAAGGAGCTACCTTCAGAGGAAGCACAGCTTCATGGAGTCAACCCGTATGGCCGTCAGAGCCAGCAATTGGGTCGTCGTCGCGCTCATACTCGGCACCGTGGCCTACGCGGTTGTACTGCCGAACGCGACATTCGTATACCGCGAGTTCATAGTGTTCTGGGACGTGATAATAGCCCTCTTCCTTTACGACGGCGCAAGGGCGGAGATGCAGGCTGCCGTTGTAAAGATGCATACGGACATGATGAAAGCCGCGGATATGATGAGCAGCAACTACATAATAGTGAAAAGGGGCATGAGCATCGAATCCATCTACAAGGCAATGCTCGACAGGGGCACCAGAGTGGTACTGATAAGGAAAGGGAACCGGCTAATGAAGGCATCGGAAAAGCAGCTGGCAAAGATGATGGAAAATCACAAGGTTATCATCCCAGGGAGCACAGCTTATTTCACTACGCCTGTGAAGCGCATACCGTACAATGAGAGTCTCTCCAAGGTGATAGAGACGATGAGGAACGACGAGATCGATACGCTTGCCGTGATGAAGGGAGGCAAACTCATAGGGGTTATGTATGCTCCGAACATAGAGGCGGCGCTACAACTGTACCTTTCAAGGGCCCAGAAATCAAAGGGGACTAAGAGCCGCTAAATCAAAAGCTATAAATAAGGAACGCAAGCACTAATAAGTAACCAGCGCGACCCTGGTGGATTAATGCTATACTTGGATAGAATAACGATTCACAACTTCAAGTCATTCAAGCATGCGAGCCTGAACCTTAGCAAGGGCTTCAACTGCATAGTCGGGCCAAACGGTTCTGGAAAGTCGAACGTATGCGACGCCCTCCTTTTTGCCCTAGGCGAATCCTCTCTGAAGCGCATGAGGGTGTCTTCAGCGAAAGGGCTGATAAACAGCACGGCCAAGTCGTCAAAGGATGACGGCGTGAGAAGGGCGTACGTTACGGTCTCCTTCACAGGGGACGAGAACCTCGACGTATCAAGAATGATAAAGTCGAACAACAAGATAGCCTATAGGATAAATGGAAAGAGGGCAACGAGGCAGGAGCTTCTCGACGTGCTGAAAGCCCACAAAGCTGAGATAAACGAGACGAACACGATAGCGCAGGGCGAGATAAGCAAGCTTCTCAGCCTCAGCCCGCGGGAACGCAGGGGGCTGATCGATGTCGCGGCAGGAGTAAAGGAATTCGACGACAAGAAAGAGAGCGCCATGAGGGAGCTTGAGAAGGTCGATGCAAAGATAACAGAATCGAATATACAGCTTAACGAAAGGCAGGCATTCCTCAATGAGCTTGAGAAGGAAAAGGCCGATGCAGAGAGGTATACCGAGCTTCTCACCACATCAAAGAGGGTCGCCTACACGATACTTAAGGCGAGGGAGGCGCAGATAGGCGCTGAATACGAGAAAGCTGTCGAGGGACACGAAAGGGCTGCAGGCAGGCAGAAGGACATCGAAATGCAGCTGAAGAAGCTCGACGACGAGCTCTCGGATGCCACCGCATACAAAGAGAAGCTGACGAAGAAGCTCAACGAGAGCTCGATAGAGCTCGCCACTGCCAACAAGCTGATAGAGGAGGCAAACTCCATAATAAGGATAAAGGAGTCGGAGAAAGCACACATACAGGAGGCGTTGGCGAAGAGCAAAGAGCGTGTAAGGCAGCTCAAGGACGAATCCAATCAGATAAAAATCCAGATTGAGCAGAATTCCAAGCTGGCTGGAACCCTGAAGGCCAGGCTTGCCGAGAGCGAGCAGGAGCTGCAAAAGATCGACATAGGCGCCGGGGAGAAGGAACTGATCACAAAGTACTCAGAAAAGCAGAAGGAGCTAGAGGCGCTTGAATCGCGGCTGTCTAGCGTCAATGCCGAATACGTATCGTGCAATTTAGAGCTCTCGAAGCACGAGGAGGGGCTGAAGGATGCGAAGCAGAGGCTTGGCGAGCTGCACGCAGAGCATGATGCGACAGCAAAGGAGCTGCAGGCGCTGCAGTCGAAGATAGCGTCTGCCGAGGAGCGAGCCGTAATCGCCAGGAAAGAGCTCTCCTCATACAATAAGAAGACGGATGAGCTCCGGGAGAGGATGTCGGTTTGCGACACCGAGATGATAAATGTCAGGGAGTCGCTCGCCATGTCGGGAAGGGGCGCAGACAAGATCGCGTCAGTGCTCAAGTCGGAGATGAAGAAAGGGTTCTACGGCAGGGCATCGGAGCTCTGCAGCTATGACAGCAAGTACGCTGTCGCGGTATACGCTGCAGGGTCAAGCAGGCTGAACTATTTTGTCGTTGATTCTGTCGACGCGGCCAGCCAGGCGGTAGAGATAATAAAGGCGAAGGGGCTAGGCAGGGCGTCGTTCATACCCCTTAAAGAGATAAACGCACAAGAGACCGGGGAAATAAATGGCATGGATCCGCTCATAAGCAAGGTCAAGTTCGATGCCAAATACAGGAAGGCATTCGAATACATATTCTCGAACACGTACATAGTGGATAAGATAAGGGCCGGTAATGGGATCGGTAAGCGTAGGATGGTCACTCTGGACGGCGACGTGGTGGAGCAGTCCGGAATAGTGACGGGCGGCAAGCTAGGGGTGCAGCAGCTGCCTGCCGTGCTTGAAGCGAAACTCAACAAGCTAGCATCAGAGAAGAGCGCCTTAACGATCAGGATGCGTGAGAATGAGGTCGAGCTGGAGCAGAGGAGGAGGGCTGCGGCTTCATTCGAAATCGAGGCCGCTGAGGGCCAAGCAAGGTCAAAGTTCCTGCAGGCAGAGTTCTTGAAGCTCGAGGGTACGGTCAACGCCCTTTCAAAGGCGTCATCTGGCATGGCGGAGAGAGTAGAGGCGCTTAGCAAGTCCAAGGGGGGCTTCGCAAGCAGGAAGATAGAGATAGAGAAGGAGAAGGAGGAGCTCAAGGCTGAATGCAGCAGCCTGTACGCCGCGCTGAACAGGTCGGCAGGCTCAAAGAAGCCTGGTCACGACGGCAAGCAGAGCGCCGACAGGCTGAAGGGCCTTAGGGAAGAGGTAGAGGGCATCAAGGTCAGGCTTGGGTCGATAGAGAAGGAGAATGAGATGAGGGCCGATAGGGCAAAGCAGATAGCCAAGGAGCTGAAGGGTGAGGAAGCTTCGATAACGGCTTCGAAGGCGCAGATCACTGACGCCGACTCGGCTATCGCAGACCATGGCAAGAAGAAGCTGGAGATACAGGAGAGCATAAAGGACAGGAGCTCGAGCTCAGACTCGCTGCTTAAGGAGCTCCAGGAGCATGATGATAAGATCAATGGCACGGCACAGCAGAAGGGCAGGATGACAGGTGAGATGGCCAGGCTTGAGAAGGAGATGATGGAGGCAGAGTCTAGGAGGTCGCAGCTGCAGACAAGGCTAAGCGACATAAAGGCAGAGCTGCTCTCCTACACCGAGATAGAACAGGTGTCGTTCAAGGACGTGCAGGAGCTCGAGACCAAGCAGCTGGAGTGCAGGCACGAGATGGAGCTGCTCGGCAACGTGAACCTCAAGGCCCCTGAAGCGTATGCGCAGAGGAAGAAGGATGTTGACGAGGCGGCCAGGAAGCTCGGAATACTGAACAGGGAGAAGGATTCCATCATGACGATGGTAGGCGAGATAGAGTCCAGGAGGCTCAACGCATTCAACGAGACGTTCGCGCAGGTCAACGAGAACTTCAAGAGGCTGTACAGCAGCATATTCGACGGATCCGCGTACCTCTATCTTGACAATCCGAGCGAGCCTTTCAACGCCAAGCTGCTTTTCAACATACAGACGGCTAACAGGAAGCACAGCGAGGAGGAGCTATCCGGGGGCCAGAAATCCCTCATTATCTTCGCGCTTCTCTTTGCGATACAGATGAGGAAACCGATGTCGTTCTATCTCTACGACGAGATAGACGTGGCCCTTGACAAGGAGAACTCGAAGAAGCTGTCGAAGCTTGTGAAGGAGCTGAGCAAGAACTCACAGTTCGTCGTGATAAGCCACAACGACCCTCTGATAACAATGGCAGATACTGCTATAGGCATCGTCAAGCAGGAGAACCAGTCAAGGGCCGTCGGGATAGAGCTGACGAACATCAGGCAGCCAGTGGTATAAGTGGCTAGCAAGGAGGCCAGCAGGAAAAGCGCAAAAAGGAGCAGCATAACGACATGGCCCCTATACATAGTGCTGGTCATCGCTTTCGCCCTTTACATAGTGTACCAAAGCAGCGCACCACTGGCCATCGTATTCGGCGTGATGACGTTCGTGATACTAGTGGTCCTCATAGGTCTAGAGATAATAAACGGGTCTAGGGAGTCCGGGAAGATTAGGAGCGTGCTGGAGATAGTAGCCGCCATAGTAGTAGTTGTGGCATTCTGGTTCGCGCTCAGGGCAGTTCTCCACACCAATTATCCTATAGACGCGGTCCCGAGCTGCAGCATGCTGCCATCGCTGCAGCGCGGCGACATGATACTCCTGCAGGGAGCGAACGCATCTACAATACGTGCGCCAAAGGTGAATGTCACGAAGAGCGGTCTGCAGGGAATGCTCGGCAACCAAGCTAGCGAATCGCTCGAGTGCGTAGCGTACAAAGTGAGCGGCAATACCCTATTCGTATCGCAGGTGGTGCAGCCTGGCTACTCCGTAGGGCTTTTCAGGCCGTCTTCAGGGGGCAGCGGCTCAATAGTGCCGTATTCCAACCAGTCAGGTAACCTTGTCAAGTACGCATGCGGGGTTACTGAAGTGGTATTCAGCAACGGCACAGTAATGAATGAGGCATATACGAGCTCGATAACCATAGGCAATACTACGATAACAGGTGATAGGAACAACAGCATAATAGTTTACAAGACCGTGCCGCAGGATTCATTCTACAAAGATGGCGACACGTATATAGTCCACAGGGTTTATGCGATACTTAACGCTAGCGGCACATACTATTACCTTACAAAGGGCGACAACAACCCAGGGCTTGACATGCAGTATCAGAACCTGCCGGCCAACCAATCCTACGTCGAGGGGAAGGTGATAGGTTCGGTGCCGTTCATAGGCTACCTGAAGCTCATATTGACCGGCATGCTAAACCAGCCTGCCGGGTGCAGCTCAGTGCTGCAGGACTGAGATCCGCACTGATTTTTAAGCTAGCGCGTACAATCAGCATATGATTCATTGATGCAGGTTCTCTATACATTGCTGCTTGCCGTAATCGGAGTCGCTGCTGGCTTCATCGGATCTATGACAGGCCTTGGCGGCGCCGTCGTGATAATGCCTGTGCTAGCAATTTTCCTCGGCGTTCCGGTAGAGTACGCGGTAGGAGCCAGCCTTGTGGCCACAATTGCGACATCAAGCGGTGCAGCCGCTGCTTATATCCGCGACAGGATAACGAACATACGCATAGGCATGTCTCTAGAGATAGGTACGACAATGGGCGCGATAGGCGGCGCTCTTGCAGCAGCGGCCATCTACGCGCACAACCTCTCGGATGCGATACTGGTGCTTTTCGGCATAGCCCTCCTCTCCTCGCTGTACGTAATGTTGAGAAGGAAAAGCAGGGCAGTGACCACGAAGGGCGACAGATCAACGAGAATCCTCCAGCTCGATGGCAGCTACTACGACAAGTCATCAAAAAGGAATGTGCATTACAAGGGTGTTAGGTGGCTATGGGGGGAGTTGGTCATGATCTGCGCAGGCTTCCTCTCCGGGCTGCTGGGCATAGGCTCCGGTGTACTGAAGGTCCTTGGCATGGACTCAGCTATGCGCCTGCCAATCAAGGTCAGCACAGCGACAAGTGACTTCATGATAGGGGTGACCGCTGTGACAGGCAGCGGCATATACTGGGCGCTTGGATACATAAGGCCTACTCTTGTCGCACCTGTGGTGGTCGGCACTGCGATAGGTGCATATATGGGGAGCAAGGTGATGGAAAACGAGAGGAACAAGATCATAACCCGCGTATTCCTCGTCATACTGGTGATCGTAGCCGTAGAATCAATATTGAGAGGAGTTGGTATAGCATGAATGGAGCAAACATGGAAACTGCGATATCGTGGACACTCAGGGTCGGCGTGATAGCAAGCGCAGCTGTACTTGTTATCGGCATACTGCTTGCCTATGCGTCCGCCAGCTCCTACCAGCTTGGATACGAGCTCATGATTCTCGGCATCTTCATACTTTTCTCAACCCCAATCGCGAGGGTGCTGCTTTCGATATTCTCCTTTGCGATGGAAAGGAATTACATTTATGTTGCGATAACCGTCGTAGTTTTCATTGACATAATGTTCGCAATATTCGTGGTGCCGATGCTGATACACGCCTGAAGCGCCAATGCGCCTGACGGACGCGCCCCTACCATGCACCTATATATACTTTTCCACGAGAATATCTCTGAGTCTTCCCCACGCGGCGGATTCTTACTTCTGGCGTGTTTTGCATGGCAGATTTGACAAATGATATACGTCTAGCTGTGGACAGCGGTAAGGCAGCGATAGGGTTCAACACTGTGATCGATTCGATAAAGGACAATACGGCGAAGCTTGTGATAGTCACGTCAAAGAACAAGGAGAGCAACCTGGAGGATATACTGCACCTGGCTGGCGTGGCAGGAGTGAAGGTCGTAAAGTTTGAGGGAAACCCGGTAGAGCTAGGCTCTGTGTGCGGCAAGCCCTATTCTATATCTGTGCTGTCAGTGATAGACGCCGGGCACTCCAACATACTCAAGGATTGATAACATGCCGAACGGTGAATTTGCTGCAAGAAAGCTGGTGAGGCAGCGAAAGCACCAGAGGCTTCTCAAGAAACCGCTGAAAAGAAGGCTTTTCCACCTGAAGCAGAAGTACGACCCGATGGGCACGGTGCCGATGGCCAAGGGAATAGTGCTCCAGAAGATATCCGCAGAGCAGAAGCAGCCGCACTCTGGAATAATCAAAGGGGTGAAGCTGCAGTTCATAAAGAACCACAAGGTTGTCAGCGCATACGCGCCAGGGGACGGCGCCATCAACTTCATAGATGAGCACGACGAGGTCACCGTGGTCGGTATGGGAGGCTCGCAGAGGGGGCAGATGGGATGCATACCGGGCTGGAAGTATAAGGTCGTAGAGGTCAACGGCACAAACCTTGTTAGGATAATCAAAGGCAAGGCCGAAAAGCAGAAGAGATGATCGGATGGGAGACGAGCAGCAGCCACAGGCAGCGGACGAGCAGGCGGCTGCGCAGCCTAGACCGGCCCAGAGAAGGAAGAAAGCGGCTGCTCAATCCAACGAAGCGCAGAAAAAGGACATATTCATATCGGAATCGACGATGCTGTTCAACAAGTACAGCTACGATGTAGAGGTCTACGACCCAAGCATGAAGAACTACATCAACCTCAAGCCGATAGCGTATCCGAACTCGTACGGCAGGAAGAGCCAGAGCACGTTCCACAAGGCAAACCTCAACATAATAGAGAGGCTGGAGAATGCCCTGATGCGCGGCGGGACAGGCGGAAAGATCGGCGGCAAGGTGATAAGGACAAAAGGGAGGCTGCAGGGCAAGAAGATTAAGGTGACGAGGTCGATAATGGAGGCGTTCGAAATGGTGAGCAGGCAGACTGGCCGGAACCCAATCCAGGTGCTAGTAATGGCCCTGGAGAACAGCGCGCCAATCGAGGATACCACGAGAGTGAGATACGGGGGAATAATATCGAACGTGGCTGTAGACGTCAGTGCGAGCAGGCGCCTTGACATAGCACTGAGGAACATAGCGATGGCGACGGTGACAGGAGCATTCAGGAACAAGCGCACATTCGCGCAGGCGCTCGCGAACGAGCTGATACTGGCATCCAAGAACGACATAAACAGCTATGCGATAAAGAGGAAGAATGAGACCGAGCGCATGGCAAGGAGCGCGAAGTAGTGGTGTGCGTATGGCAAGAAAAGAGTATGTGGTAGAGGAGGTCGCGAAGATGATGCGCGACCACAAGCACATCCGCAACGTAGGGATAATAGCCCACGTCCACCATGGGAAGACGTCGCTGACAGACTCGCTGCTTGCCAGGGCAGGGCTCATATCAAAGAGCGTGGCAGGAGATGTCCTGTACACGAACTACGAGGACATAGAGAAGGACAGGAGGATGACGATAAAATCCGCATACATATCCTTCGGCTTCAACTACAAGGGCGAGGACTACATAATAAACCTGATAGACACGCCGGGCCACGTCGACTTCGGCGGTCACGTCACAAGGTCAATGAGGGCGATAGACGGCGTGATACTTGTGGTGGACCCGACAGAGGGGGTAATGCCGCAGACTGAGACAGTGCTCAGGCAGGCGATGAAGGAGAAGGCAAAGCCGGTGCTTTTCTTCAACAAGGTAGACAGACTTATCACGGAGCTCAGGCTGACTCCCGGACAGACGCAGGAGAGGCTGCTCAAGCTGATCAATGAGATAAACCAGATGATAGAGACATATGCGCCAGAGGGATACGGCGAAAAGTGGAAGGTGAGCGTAGAGGGGGGCAGCGTAGCCTTCGGGTCCGCGCTGAGGAGATGGGCGATATCGAAGCGCATAATGGAGACGAAGAACGCGACCTTCAAGGACATATTCGATCTCACTGCGAAGAACGACCTCCCGAAGCTGCAGGAGCTCTGCCCCATAGACGAGGCGACGCTTGCGATGGTGGTCGAGCACCTGCCGAATCCTGCAGAGGCGCAACCATACAGGATACCGCAGATCTGGCACGGGGATCTTAATTCGGAGGACGGGAAGGCGATGCTAAGCACCGACATAAATGCTAAGACTAACGTCGTGATATTCGGAATAAAGTATGACCAGCAGGCAGGCGAAGTGGCCGTAGGAAGGATCTTCTCGGGGGATGCAAAGAAAGGCACCGAGTTCCACATATCAGGCAAGGCAGGCACACAGAAGCTACAGCAGGTGGGCGTATACATGGGCCCTGACAGGGTGCTGGTTGATTCGATACCTGCAGGCAACATAGCCGCGCTGGTAGGCATAAAGGACCTTTCGGTGGGGGACACTCTGAGCGAGAACATCATAGAGCCATTCGAGCAGATAAAGCACTACTCGCAGCCGGTTGTGACAAAGGCGATAGAGGCCAAGGACACAAGGGACACCACGAAGCTCATAGAAGCGCTAAGGGTCATTACAAAGGAGGACCCTACGCTCAGGGCCGAGATAAACCAGGAGACGGGGGAGCACCTGATAAGCGGGATGGGCGAGCTTCACCTAGAAACTGTCGAGACCAAGCTCAAGGACGACTTCAAGGTGCCAATAACAACCAGCGAGCCAATCGTTGTTTACCACGAGACTATAGAGAAGAAGGCAGGGCCGATAGAGGGCAAGTCGCCGAACAGGCACTCAAGGTTCTACGTAACAGTCGAGCCGCTGCCTGAGGGCGTGCAGAAAGCCATAGACGAGGGGACCGTCAGGGAGGGGAAGCCAAAGGGGCAGGCGGCCATAGAGGCGATGATCGCTGCCGGAATGGAAAGGAGCACTGCAAAAGAGGTCGAGGAGATATCAAACAAATGCATGCTTGCAGATACAACAAAAGGGGTCCAGTACATGAACGAGGTGATGGAGTTGCTGATAGATGGATTCGACGGAGCAGTGAAGGATGGCCCGCTAGCAAGGGAGAAGGTATCCGGGGTGCTTGTCAGCGTTGTCGATGCAACGATACACGAAGACCCTGTGCACAGGGGACCTGCACAGATAATCCCTGCCATAAAAAGGGCGATATACGCAGGACTCCTGACAGCAGGCATAGTGCTCGAGGAGCCAAAGCAGAACTTCACCATTAACATACCATTGGACTACATGTCAGATGTGATATCCTTCCTGCAGAGCAGGCGCGGCCAGATAATAAACATAGAGCAGGAGAGCGGCCAGGCTTCGATACTTGCAAAGATGCCAGTCGCAGAGGTCATAAAGGGGTTCTCGAACGATCTCAGGGGGATGACCCAAGGCAAGGCGATCTGGTACCAGGAGTTCGCCGGCTATGAGCGCATGCCTACGGAGCTGCAGAACAAGATCGTGAGGGAGATAAGGAAGAGGAAGGGGCAGCCGGAGGAGCCGCCAACGGCGCAGCAGTTCATGGACTGATGCCCGAAAACGCGCCGGCTACTACGACATCCCTTTCAAAACCACAAACTTCCATCACATTCCGATACAAATCGCTAAGTATAAATATCTACAAAAAACACCAGGTTATGTGATAATATGCCAGGACAAAGACAAGCATCAGTCATCCGACAGTATGGATTTGAGCAATACGGAAATCTTCTATTGAAATATACAACTCAGGCAGAAGGCCTAGAGGTAGCCAGACGCTTGACAGCAGAAGGCAGACCGTATCACATGACCTCAAGGCAGGAGACTATAGATCTTATTGAAACAAAACCGGATAAAGTCATAAGGCAGAAGGTGATTGAAAGTGTGGTTTTGACAAGTGAAGTAAGCAAATATGGCGGCCCTGTGGCCATCAACCTCGACTACGACTACGGGAGGTTGCTCGTCCTTGACTTCCATCTCGGCTATCGTGGCTGGGTGGTTTTAGCGCCAGGCGCCAACAATGCCAGGCATTTCGGCCCTAGTGGCATCGACGATGCTGGGGTGGTTTTTGGCGTTAGAGCAAGCGGTGAAGCCGCCGCGGCATCGCGGACAACCGCAACCTTGCGTTCAGAGGACGGAAATGTACTGGTTGCTAAGTTACCTGGCGGTGAGGAGGTAGAGCAGAATTACCCAGCAGGCACGACTTTCAGCTTAAGGAAGTTGAGTAGGAAGGGATAAAAAGGAAACGATATCCCTTTCAAAACCACAAACTTCCATCCACGTCCTGATACAAATCGCTAGGTATAAATATGTGGCAAAATACTAGGCTATTGTGATAAGATGCCAGAACAAGTACAAAGAGCGGCTCAATGGGGAGATGCACCTGCTCGGGTTTATAGGGTGGGTGACTTCGAAATAGGGCTTATAAAGAAGAGGGTACTATTTGCGGAAGCACCCGAACAAGTACCAAAAGGTTGGCAAATGGCTTCTTCAAACCAAGAGGCGCTCGCATACAAGATGGTAGCTGGTTTCAGGCAGGAATTAATAGACGCACCGTGCGCGGTTTGGGCAGGAGATGAAACAGGAATAGAAAGCTCTGGAGAAAGGAGTATAGATAATAAGGGTAATCGTGTTCCTTTAAAACTAGGTCAGAAATGGTCGGATTTGGCTCCAGAGGACAGGGCACATGAAGGAGCAGGAAGCGGCCCCGTGGCCGTCGATGCCTACTACGGCGACGGGGGCGGGTTGGACGTCTATGCGGGCTACGGCGCTCGCGATGAGGCTTGGGTGGCGGTTTCGCGCAAGGTCACGCCAGAGGTACCAAAGGGCGTTGTGTTGAGAGGCCTATCAATCAATAAAATTTCTGGAATAAGTGCAGACCTTGACACGGCCCAGGAGGCAATAAACGCTGCAAGGAAGAAACTCCAAGCACTAGAGATAAAAAGCTGAAGGTCTTATCCTTTTCACCTAGGTTTGCAAGGAGAAATCCTGCGAAGCACGGGCTACGTCCGTGCGTGTAGATCTAGGTGCCACACACTCGTCTGCAGTGCTGGTAGTCCATTAACATGCCAGACATAAAGTTCAGCAGCGACACTGAGTAGGTATCAACTGAAATAGTGAAGCTGTGGTGTTGCCATGAAAGTGGCGTTTAGTAGACGGGTTATCATTGCGCCCTCATCGATTTGCAACATAATAACCGATAGATATAAATTTGTTCAAAATATAAGGAATCAAAGGGGGATATAGTGGCAAAAACAGGGATAGCTATAGGGATAATCATAATAGTGGTAATAGTCATAGCTGCAGTATATTACGTAGCAACATCGTACAAAGCACCGACTACCACGACTCCAATGGTGACCGCTGCAACAGCACCAACGACCGTTGCTGCAGCCTCGACAACCGTGGCTGCAACGCCGAAGATGAGCACATTCAGCAAGAAGAGCGAAACCGCAAACGCAAGCAAAGCCTCTTCAGTAAGTGTGACGGCGCCTGACGGCGTGAACATCACAGTAACAATACCTGCAGGGACGTATGTATCGATAAACAACAAGAGCGTCTCGGCGTACAACTTCACACTGGCAACATTCAACATCGCGAACGTTGGCAGCCCGCCAGGCTATCCTAACCAGACGCCGGCATACGGCTTCGCGTTCGAGGTGAACGGGCAGATAAGCCCGAGCATAACTTTCGTTAACAGCACCGGCGCGCCAGTGCACCTAACCACACTGACGCACTATCCGAGCACGTGGGGCAGCTGGGCATTCCTGGGCGGTACGTTCAATGCGTCTACTGGAGCATATACAGGCGGCAGCTACGCGATCCAGAACGCGTGGGCATATAACGCAACATCAGGAACGATGACGAACACCCAGTTCTACAAGCCGGTGATGTGGATATTCACCATAGGGCCTTCGCACCTGGCCCCGGCAGCACCGTCAACTACGGTGGCGCAGCCGTCATCCACAACCGCGCCAACTACGGCAGGAGGCTATGGCGGCTATGGATACCCATGACGTGTGATTAGATGACAGAGATAGTTGTAAAATCGACAAAAGACGGCCCTAACCTAGTCCTGATAGACGGACAGGTGAAGTTCCACTTCTGCAGGTGCGGCCACTCAGGCCACAAGCCAATGTGCGATGGTACGCACAAGAAGGTGGGCTTCCAGGCCGATGAGGCAGAAACGAAGATATTCGGATAGCGGCTACAAAAAGGTTTATATAGCTTCAGACAAATATCTATCCACAGTCTGTTCTTCTTTATTGGGAAGCCTAATACTGAATGACGGAAACCGACGGTGTTAAAATGGCAAAATCTTACGTGAAGTTCGAGGTATCCAACGAGGTAGTGGCGAAGACATACGAAGCGCTCCAGCTAGCTAAGCAGTCAGGCTCTGTGAAGAAAGGGGCCAATGAGGTCACGAAGAGCGTGGAGCGCGGGCTAGCTACATTCGTTGTGATAGCGACAGATGTGGAGCCGGAAGAGGTTGTAATGCACATACCAATGATATGCGAGCAGAAGAAGATCGCATATACGTACGTACCTAGCAAGCAGGAGCTAGGCAAGTCGATAGGGCTGATTGTGCCATGCGCGGCCATCGCCGTGGAGAACCAGGGTACGGCCACCGCTGTGATAAAGGATGTCATCGGAAGGGTCACCGGAAGCTCTAGGACGGCAGCGTCGAAAGCTTCAGCAGCCCCATCGGAGCAGCCGAAAGCGGAGAAGAAGCCCAAGCCGAGAGTATCTAAGAAGGAAGCGCCGGCACAGCAGCAACCAGCCGAGCAGCCAGCGCAAGCACCGCAAACCGCCGGTGCGCAGGAAGCGGAGAAAACAACAGAATGATTGAATGGCAGATGCGCAGCCGCAGAGACAGTTATCTGGTTACCTGGCAGAGATAGTCGAAATCAACATGAAGGCGAAGACCGGCATATACGGGGAGATCTACTCTGTGAGCTGCAGGATCCTTGAGGGTAAGGACAAGGGCAGGATAATAAGGAGGAACATGCTTGGCCCTGCTAAGGTAGGCGACATAATAAGGCTGCCTGACACGAGCAGGGAAGCGAAAGAGATAAGGGTAAAGTAAGGCGCGTCATATGAAATGCTCATACTGCTCTTCCGAAGTGCAAAAAGGCAGGGGCATAATGTACGTCTACAAGATAGGCACCGTCAAGTACTACTGCGCGAGCAAGTGCTACAAGAACGACGTGGTGCTTGGAAGGAAAATATCGAGCAAGAACGTTGCATCAGGCGTGAAAGCAAAGAAGGTCGAGAAGCCGGCAAGCTGACTTCGCACTATAAGTCGAAGCTTTCTAGATAGAACATTACTCCTTCTCGAACAGCTCGTCTAGGTCCAGGTCCTCGTTCTCCTTTATCTTTTTCGTGAGGCCCTCGTCGCTATAGTCCGGAAAGTTCACGCCGCTTACGACAAGCATGACCTTCAGCGAGTCCTTCTGCATGTCCGGATCTATCCTCGCGCCCCACTTCAGCAGCGCGTCATCCTTTATCCTCCCCGCAACCTCTTGGAATACGCTCTCAGCCTCGCGCAGGGTCATGCTCTCCCCGCCTATTATGTTGACGAGCGCCCTGTTCGCAGTTGCTAGATCAGCATCGAGCAGCGGGCTCCTTATAGCGTTATCTAGCGCTATCTGCGCCCTGCCTGTCCCATCCCCTCCAGGCAGCCCTTC
Organism: Microcaldota archaeon; assembly: GCA_021791535.1. Lineage (GTDB taxonomy): Archaea > Micrarchaeota > Micrarchaeia > Micrarchaeales > Micrarchaeaceae > JAJZAB01. The sequence goes on along the minus strand of JAJYWI010000008.1, from coordinate 48,323 downwards.
TCCTGTGCCTATTACGGCATAGCCAGAATCCTTCAGTACGCTGCGCAGGTCGGCAAAATCGATGTTGACCATGCCCGGCTTAGTCACCATCTCGACTATCCCTTTTGTGGCTCCGGCGAGCACCTCGTCAGATATCCTGAACGCCATGTTGAGCGGGAGGTCTGGCGCCACTGAGAGAAGCTTGTTGTTGTGTATTATTATCGTGGTGTCAGTCACCTTCTTTAGTTTCGAAAGTCCCTCCAGCGCATTTTTCATTCTTGTCTTGCCCTCGCTCGAGAACGGCAGCGTCACGATGGCTACAGTTAGTGCGCCGGCTTCTCTGGCCTCGTGCGCTATTGTAGCTACAGATCCCGTACCAGTGCCTCCGCCGAGGCCGCAAGTCACAAACACCAATTGGGCATCGGCCAGCATGTGGCGTATTTCCTCCTTGCTCTCCACAGCAGCCTCTTCACCTACCTTGATGTCGCTTCCTGCCCCCATGCCCCTGGTCACCTTCTTGCCGATTAGCAGCTTTCTCTCCGCCTTTGTCTTTACAAGGTGCGGCGCGTCAGTGTTCATTGCGATCAGCGTAGCGCCCTGTATGCCTATGCTCGCCAGCCTTGTTATCGTGTTGCTGCCGCTGCCGCCTGTGCCTACAACATATATCTTGGGCTTGGCGCTCTCTATGAATCTGAGTATCTCCTCGTCGTCCCTGCTCATCTCCGGAGCCATTCACTTACCTGGTCGTAAATGATGAATCTCTACAAAAGGATAAAAAGCTATTCGTACATGGCGCGGCGAAACAAATATTAATGCGCAGAGCAAATATCCACTGGTTTCGATGGAGAAGTTAAAGCGCAGCATCCTTAAAAGGCCTGTAATTGACATGCGGCTAAAGAAAGGGATGCGTGTGTCGGAGCTTATTGGCTCGATGGAATCCATAGGTGGATTCTCAGCGCAGCATATGGTAAGGGGCGTAAAGATACTTGAAAAGATGATGGATGACAAGAGCGCGTTCAACTTCCTGTCATTCCCTGCAGACATAGTGTCTACCGGCATACGCGGAGTGCTAGCAAGCATGGTGAAGCACTTCGACGCCATAATAACAACAGGAGGCACCTTGGACCATGACATTGCCAGGGCTGCTGGAGGCAGGTATAGCCTCGGGTCGTTCGGCGCCGATGACAGCGAACTGCACAAGATGGGCGTATACAGGCTAGGCAACGTATTCATAGAGAATAAGGAGTACGGCCAGAAGCTAGAGGACGCGTTCACTGCGATAATGGGCGACATCTACAGCTCTAAGGGCTACAAGAAGGAGTACAGCGCAAGCGAGCTTATCTACGAGTTCGGCAAGCGCATCAAGGATAACGGGTCAATAATAAGGCAGGCATACCTCAACAACGTGCCAATCTTCAATCCCGGCATACTCGACGGCGCGTTCGGCACGCAGCTATCGATATTCGCCCAGGACCATGACTTCAAGCTCAATCTCATAAAGGACGAGCTGTTGCTGAGCGACATAGCGTTCGACAACAAGGTCACAGGGGCGCTGATGATAGGCGGGGGGATCAGCAAGCACCACGTGATATGGTGGAATCAGTTCAAGGGCGGGCTTGACTACGCAGTTTACATAACAACAGCCACGCAGTACGACGGAAGCCTCTCGGGCGCACGCTTGCAGGAAGCAGTATCCTGGGGCAAGATTAAGGAGGGGGCTGACTACGTTACGGTAGACGGCGATGCGACTATAATACTCCCAATAATGATTTCTGCGATAAACATGGTTTAGGTGAATAAATGCAAAAGACTGTTTCAAGAAGAAGGAGAAGGGTAGGCAAGCAGTATAGGAACGTGCAGAAGGTTAGGCGGCTCAAGAGAATGCACCGGCGCGCATACCGACGAAGCAGGAGGTAACCTGCAGGTATGACAATCAACCGATATCTGTCTGCGTAATGTCGTTGAACTCGTAGGCTGTCGTATCCTTGTCTATGTTCAAGGAGGCGACGAGCTCCCGCTTTGCGGCAAACCTCCTTATTCCATCGCCTAGGTCGAACATGTAGACAGAGCCGTCTAATTCGCAGTGCACGAATATCCTTCTCGAGTCTCCCTTCATCACTACGGCTACCTTTGATGACGGGTTGCCAAGTGCTATCAGCATAGAGCACAGGAGTGTGCACCTGTCCAACGTGTCGCCAATCATGAATGCCAGCGTCTCCTCCGGGGCGAGCCAGAACTGCAATGGCAGGACTATGTCATCCACCTTGCCCCTGACGAACTCGAAAGCCGCAGTGCCAGCTTCCCTGAAGTTCTTTTCATAATCATATCTTTCGAAAGACGATTTAATCTCGTCGACTTTGGCAATCACAGCGCCGTTCTTCGGAGTCACCAGCGCCGGCAGCTCAGCCAAAGAAATGTTTTCGTGCTCCTCTATGTAATCCCTGTACCTTGAGATTATCGCCAGGTATAGCCTGTTAAGCTTTTCAAGAGCCCCTAGCTTACCCCAGTCTGAATCCTCCCCCATATCCACCGTTATTATATGGATACAAAGTGCTAAAATCGTTCTTTTCGCAACCAGATAGGGAACATGGAGAACAAAGGCATCGCGGATATCCTCAATGTGATCGCGCAGCTCATGAGCCTGAGCGATAAGCCAACCGCAAGGTTTGAGGTTAGGGCGTACCAGAAGGCCGCGCTGACGATAGAGACGCTGCAGGAGCCCATCGAGGATATATACAAGAAAGGAGGGCTAAAGGAGCTGATGGAGCTGCCAGGCATAGGCAAATCCATAGCCAGCCATATCGAGGAGTACATCAAGACTGGCAAGATAAAAAAGTACGAGGAACTGAAGAAGAGATATCCCTTTGACATGGGGTCGTTGACCACAATAACAGGCATGGGGGCGAAGAAGGCGATATTGCTCTACAAGAAGCTTGGTATAAAGAACCTGTCCGACCTGAAAAAGGCAGCCGAATCACATAAGATAAGCGGGCTTGAGGGCTTCGGGGTGAAGAGCGAGGGGGCGATACTGAAGAGCCTGGCGATACAGGAAGCTAGCAAGGGGCGCATGTTCATAGAGGATGCGCTTCCGGAGGCCGAGTCGCTTATAAATAAGTTGGCGGGGAGCGGCTTAGTTGAGAAGGTGATGATAGCGGGTTCAGCAAGGCGGATGAGGGAAACGGTCGGTGACATCGACATACTCGCCATATCGAAGAAGAACGAGGATGTCATGGAATTCTTCACGAAGATGAAGGAGGTATCCGGCATAATAGCGAAAGGGCCAACTAAATCAACAGTGATGCTGAAGCTCGGCATCAGCTGTGATCTACGTGTCCTTGAGCCAAAGAGCTTCGGCGCCGCTGTGCAGTACTTTACCGGGAGCAAGGACCACAACATCCAGACGAGGACGATAGCGGTGAAGAAGGGCTACAAGCTCAACGAGTATGGCCTTTTCAACAGGAAGGGCAGGAATGTTGGCGGCGTGGAAGAGGAGAGCATATACGGGAAGCTGGGCCTGCAATGGATGCCGCCGGAAATGAGGGAAGCGCGGGGCGAAGTGGAGCTAGCGCAACAGCACAAGATACCTACGCTCGTTGAGCGGAAGGACATACACGGCGACCTTCATACCCATACGAGGGAGAGCGACGGCATAAATACTCTTGAGGAGATGGCGGATGCGGCCAGGAAGCTTGGTTATGAGTACATAACCAACAGCGACCACACGAAAAGCACGCCGATAGCTAACGGCAAGGACGACAAAGGTTTTGAGCGCATACTGAAGCACGTGGACAAGCTGAACGACCAGCTAGATGGCAAGTTCACTGTTCTGAAAGGCGCCGAATGCGACATACTCAAGGACGGCTCATTGGATTTGAGTAAAAAGACGCTCAAACAGATGGACTGCGTGTTAGGCGCTGTGCACAACAACACACTGATGGAGAAAAAGCAGATGACCGATAGGATAGTCAAGGCACTTGACAGTGGGCTCATTCATGTGCTTGCGCACCCCACAGGCAGGATAGTCGGCAAGCGGGAGCCCTACCAGGTTGACCTGGAGAAGGTGGCCGAGGCGGCGGAGAGGAACAACGTAGCACTGGAGATAAACTCAACAAGGAGGATGGACCTATCCGACACTAACATAATGCTGGTCTCGAAGTACAAGATAATGTTCGCCATAGATACCGACTCGCACAGGACCAATGATTACTCGTTTATGCGGTACGGTGTGGGCACTGCAAGGAGGGGATGGCTTCAAAAGGACAGGATACTAAATACATTGCCGCTCAGGGAACTGATAAAAAGGCTCAATGGATAATTAACACAGACAAGATTCGATGCACGAAAAAGTAAATGCGGCAATCGGGCTCTACAAGGAGGAGCTGCTGCACATGGATGTATATCGCACGTTCTCAAAGTCTGAGAAGGACGCGAAGATAGCAAAAACGCTTACTAGGCTTACGGCGCTGGAGAGCATGCATGCGAACCTTTGGGGCGAGTTCCTCGATATCAATGGCGTGGACAGGCCGAAAGCTAGGATATGGCCGGACAGGTTCCTGATAATGTTGTGCAAGGTCATATTCGGGCTTGCCGTGACCGTCAAGCTGATAGAACACATGGAGGAGGGCCACCACAAGAGATTCACAAGAGCGATAAGCGCATCACGGCTGTCGCGCAAGGAGAACGAGATAATAAGCAAGGTGAGAAAGAGCGAGTACCACGAAGAGGCAAGGCTGGAGGACTGGTTGGTCAACAGCAATACCATATTCACCAACATAAGGGACGTGATGTTCGGGATGAACGATGGCCTGGTGGAGTTGCTAGCGGTCACGGTTGGAATCGCAGCGGCTCTCAAGGTACCATACTTGGTTTTCGTAGCCGGAGGCATAACAGCAGTTGCCGGAACGCTATCAATGGCTACCGGGGCGTACTTATCGACCAGCTACGAGAGGGACATAAGCAAAGGTGCAGCAGCTGCCAGAGGCACTCCTACGGCAAGGTCATCAGGGTTCTACGTGGGGATATTCTATCTTATCGGTACTGCTTTCCCGCTTGCACCGTTTGCACTTGGGTATTCTGGCGCTGTTGGTATAGTCTCAGCAATAATACTCACTTCGATAGTGCTTACAATTACGTCATCCATGATAGCGCTCGCAAGCGACAAGAGCATCATAAAGAGCGTCGCCAAGACGCTCGTCCTGTCGTTAGGCGCTGCTGTAGCCACCATCATACTCGGCTCATATGTTAGGATGGTATTCCACATAACGATCTAGATCGCGTAAAGGATTCCCGTCAACCGCACATCAGATAGCTATAAATACTTCCTTCAACAAATTAACTCTGCTTATTGTACAGGGTGAAGGCATGGCAGATGAAAATAAGATAGCGGAGATGATTGTTCAGATAACCGCTAGGATGGATATGCTGCTGAACGACACCAGCGTACCAAAGAATGTTCGAACAGCGATTGCCGAAGCAAAGGCTAAGCTCAACGAAAAAGGCGATGATACCGTAAGGATAGCATCGGCCATATACAGCATAGACGGCGTCAGCAACGACATAAACCTGCCGGCGCAGGCAAGGACTATGCTGTGGAGCATACTTAGCATGCTTGAGGCCATCAAAGAATGACACATGGCTAGCAAAGATGCTCTAAAAGAGCTTTCTTCCACTCTTTCGAAGGCAAGGATACTGCTGGCAGCGGACGTTGATGCGTCTTTGGTAAGCGACGCGGAGATAAACACATTAGTCGCCAGGCTTGTCGAAATGCACAAGGCCGATGCGGGGTTGAGCGTAGCCACGAAGGAGGAGATAGCTGCAATCGTAGACCAGATAACGAAGGAAAAGGCGCCAGTGCCTGTCGATGTGAAACGAAAAGCCGGATTCACCGCTGCCGCTTCGGAAATAGACGCGTACTACAAAATAACAAACAAGGAGAGGCTCACTACTGGGGGCAGCATAGACGACTTCGTAGATCACTTCAAGAACAGGCTGGAAAAGATCCGCAGGATACTCGAGGAAAGAAGGATTGGCGCCTCGATCGTGCAGAGCATATCCGCTACGAGGAGCTACATGAGCGGGAGAGAGGTAACGATCGTAGGCATGGTGACTACGAAAATTTCTACAAAGAAAGGAAACATCATGGTCGTCGTCGAGGACAGCACAGCAGAAATAAAAGTGATGTTCATGAACGGCACATCACACCAGTCGAAAGACCTGTTCGAGAGCAGCAAGCGCCTCGTGAACGACGAGGTCGTAGCTATAAGGGGCAAGCTATCTAACCAGTTCCTTATGGCCAATGAGATATTGTGGCCAGACGTCCCGATAAAGGAGCAGAAGACCATCAAGGGCGACATAGCGATAGCCTTCATGTCAGACATACATGTCGGCAGCAAGCAGTTCATGGAGAAAAACTTCGAGAAGATGCTGAAATGGCTGAACGGCGAGGCCCAGTCGAGGGAGGACAGGATAGCTGGGAAGATAAAGTACATAATAATGGCTGGCGATGTTGCCGATGGAATCGGGATCTATCCAGACCAGGAGTACGACCTAGCGATACACGACATATACCTGCAATACAAGCTCCTTTTCAATTTCATAAGCATGATACCCGACTACATACACGTGTTTGTCATGCCCGGAAATCACGACGCGGTTGGCAGGGCGGAGCCCCAGCCGGCCCTGGGAGAGGAGTTTGTGAAGGATTTCAAGCTTGACAACGTCCACATAGTAACAAACCCCAGTTATATCAATCTCCACGGGCTTGACGTGCTCGCATACCATGGCACATCGCTCGACTCGATAATACGTGCAATCCCTGACCTTAGCTATGCGGCACCGGAAAAAGCTATGGTCGAGGTGCTGAAGCGGAGGCACCTGTCGCCGGTATACGGCGGCAATGTCATAGTGCCTAGCAAGGAGGACCAGCTGGTCATAGACAAGGTACCTGACATACTGCACATGGGGCACATACACAAGAATGGTATCGCAGAGTACCATGGGGTAAGAATAGTGAACAGTGGCACATGGCAGGATACAACCGGTTTCCAGCAGAGGTCGGGCCACATACCGACGCCATGCATGCTGCCGGTATACGAAGCGCTGGCTGGAAGGTTCACCACAATAAAATTTTAGGATGACGAGATATGGAAATAGATGAGTACTTTGCAATGCTTAGCAGGTCGGCAGAAGCTGCATACTCTGTCGCAGGCAAGGCCCGCGAAAAGGGATACGACCCCGAGACAAGCGTGGAAATAAAACCTGCGCCAGACCTGGCGTCGAGGGTCGAGGGTATAATAGGTTTCGAGGGGATAGCGGCAATGATACGGGAGAAGCAGCAGAATGCAAAGGACAGGCAGTACCTTGCATTCAAGATGGTGGAAGAGTTATGCACTAATGAAAAGTTTACCATGGATACGAAACAGAGGATAACGCTGGCGCTGCGCGTTGGGCTCTCAATACTGACGGAAGGGATACTTGTGGCGCCAACAGAGGGGATGCCTGGCATAGAGATCCATAGGAATCCGGACGGCACTGATTATCTCGCCATATTATACGCTGGTCCGATACGCTCAGCTGGAGGCACAAGCGTTGCGCTTTCCGCTGTCCTGGGAGACTATGCGAGAAGGTTCTTCGGCATAGGCCAGTACAAGGCCCAGAAGGCCGAGGTGGAGCGGTGCATAGAGGAGATAATGCTCTACCACGCCAGGGCAGCAAGGCTGCAGTACCTACCGAGCGAGCAGGACATCAGGGTGATACTCGAGAACTGCCCGGTCTGCATAGACGGGCTGCCAACCGAAGAGCTCGAGGTCAGCGTGCACAGGAACATAAAGAGGATTGACTCAGATGGCAACGTAGCGGTCATGACCAATAGGGTACGAGGCGGCGTAGCTCTCGTCACGTGCGAAGGGATAGCCCAAAAGGCGAAGAACGTGATGAAGTACTCTAAGTCAGTCGGGCTGGACTGGAGCTGGCTTAGCGCTGTCATACGCGTAGGCAAGTCAACGCAGAGCTTGAACGACGGGCGCCACGACCCTGCGTTCCTGACAGAGCTCGTCGGCGGCAGGCCGGTGATAGCATATCCAGACCATAGCGGAGCTTTCAGGCTAAGGTATGGCAGGTCGAGATTTACAGGCATGGCAGCGAAGGGATTCAGCCCGGCTACGATGATAATACTGGATGAGTTCATAGCGGTAGGCACACAGGTAAAGATAGAGAAGCCTGGCAAGGGCAGCGTAGCTATGCCTGTAGATACGATAGAAGGGCCGTTCGTCAAGCTGAAGAGCGGCGAAGCGATGCGCATAAATACGGCAGAGCAGGCGCGCCTGGTGAAGAGCGAGATAGCGAAGATAATCAGCGTCGGGGACATGCTGATAACGCTGGGCGACTTCAAGAAAACAAACACGCAGCTCTCCCCCTCGAGCTACGTGGAAGAGTTCTGGAGCGCGCAGTTGAGGGAGAGCGGCTACAACGACGAGCTGCCTGAGGCCCCGAGCTTCGAGAAGGCGTACCTGCTGTCAATGCAATACAAGGTGCCAATGCACCCAAGATACCTGTACGAGTACCAGAACTTGAATGTACAGGAGCTCTCAAGCATGGCTAAGGCGGTATCAGAATCTGAAATAAAGCATAACGGCAGCAGCATATTCGACGTCGAGGAGCTGGTCATACCTGAAAAAATAGCCGATGCTGTCAGGCAGCAGATAGAGAGCATATGCATACCACATACCGACAACGGCAGCATAAAGATATCCGGAGGGGATGCCCAGAGCCTGATTGCAACGCTAGGCCTTGCCAAGGAAGAAAAGCTAGACCTGATGCCGGTGAAGTATACCGGCGACGATCCGATAGCGGCACTCAACACAGTAGCGCCATTTAGGATAATGCAACGCTCGTATATGGTAGGTGCTAGGATCGGTAGGCCGGAGAAGGCCAGGGAGAGGCTGATGAAGCCTGCGCCGAACGTATTATTCCCCATAGGGGAGGCCGGAGGCAAGGAACGCAACATATCGAAAGCTTATATGAGCGAGAGGAAGCAGATGGGCAGCCCTGGAGTGGAGGTAGAATTGGCAAGCTACAGATGCCCGGCCGGAGGCGAACAACTCAGTTCCGCATACTGCGCAACCCACAACGTAAGGGCCTATATAGAGCGAAGATGCGTGAGCTGCGGAAAGAGAAGCAGCGATTCAAGATGCGCGAGCTGCGGCGGCCATACCACCGGCAGCAGCTTACGCACAGTGAGCATAGCGAGGGCGATGGATAGCGCAATAGCAAAGCTCGGTATGGCAGGCCAGATCAAGACAGTTAAAGGGGTAAAAGGCCTGACCAGCGGTGACAAGATCCCGGAGCCGCTAGAGAAAGGGATACTGCGGAGCGTCCATGGCATATCCACCTTCAAGGACGGTACGAGCAGGTTCGACGCAACAGACGCCCCTATGACACACTTCTATCCGAAAGAGGTGTCGATCAGCATAGAGGCGCTTGCAAAGCTGGGTTACACGCACGATTACATGGGTAATAAGCTGGAAAACGACGATCAGCTTGTTGAGATCAGGCACCAGGACCTGGTGATCAACAGGAGGTGCGCAGAGCACATGCTAAAGGTGGCGAAGTTTGTGGATGACCTCCTCGTGAAATATTACGGGTTAGAGCCGTTTTACAGCGCCGCTAACATAGATGACCTGATTGGCCAGTGCGTCATAACGCTCTCGCCGCACACGTCAGCCGGAGTCCTCGGCAGGATAATAGGCTTTACCGATGCGAATGTAGGATTCGCGCACCCTTTCACAATAGCGGCGAGGAGGAGGAACTGCGATGGGGACGAGGACACCACAATGCTGCTCCTTGACGCACTCATAAATTTCTCAAGAAGATACCTGCCAAGCATGATCGGAGGGACGATGGATGCGCCCCTCATACTGACTGTCAACGTACGGCCTGAGGAGGTGGATGACGAAGCGTGGCAGATGGAGACCGTGCAGAGTTATGGCATACAGTTCTACAATAAAACGCTAGAGAGGGCGCAGCCGTCAGATGTAAAGGTGGAGAGCATAGCAGACAGGTTAAACACAAAGTCAGTATTCGATGGCTTCCTTTTCACCCACGAGAGCACGGCGCGTGCGACAGACGAGGCCCCGAAGAAGAGCATATACACGAAGCTCAAGACGATGGACGAAAAGGTCGAGATGCAATTCAACCTGATGGACAAGCTCTACAGCATAGACCGGCGCGACACGGCAAGAAGACTGATATCGAACCACTTCATACGCGACCTCATGGGCAACCTGCACTCATATTCTGAGCAAGGGTTCAGGTGCGTCTCGTGCAATTCGAAGTACAGGCGCATTCCTCTAGTTGGCAAGTGCACCAGATGCGGCGGCAGGATAATACTGACCATATCGAAGGGAGGCATAGAGAAGTACCTTGGCATGGCTATAGAGCTAGCCGATAGGTACGACCTCGAGCCGTACATGAAGCAGAGGCTGAAACTCATAAAGGAGGAGATAGAGACCGTGTTCGGAGTTGCGGCAGCGGAGAGCGGCTCAAAGCAGTTCAACCTATCGAGGTTCATGTGAATTCAGAAAAGGCGGCGCTGCTTTGTAGATACCCTTTTTTCCCACAGCTTCTCCGCAAACTTTTCAATCCGTTCCTTTGAGAAATCGTGATCGTCGCACATGAATTTTATCATGGCCCTCCTGTCTGGCAGAATTCCGATCTCCTTATCCAGTTCTTTGGGATCTATCTTGGAGACCTCAGGCTTGGTGAAAAGGTCCTCGACCTCCTTCACGTCGAGTTCGAACTCCTGGTTGTACTTCTCCTTCACGTATTTCTCCACGTCCTGAAGCGACTTCGCGGATTTAGCTATCTTCACAGCAGTCACCGGACCGACACCGTTTATGCCGTCGTTGAAATCAGTGCCGAGCAGTATGCCGACCCAGATTAGCTGCTTCTGGCTCAGCCCGATGCCCTTCAGTGTCTCGTTCAGGTCCACAATCTCAGGCTCTATGTTTATGTAGACGTTCTTGCGCGGCAGCTTCCTGCGCCCGCTTATCGTCAGGTTCCTCACAACCCTTGGCGTGGCGAACAGCAGCGTATCATAATCCTGGCTTGCAGCCGAGTACACGAGCCCAGCCTTGCACATCTCGCAAGCCTGCGCCTCCCCCTCGCTAGGCGCGTTTATGTGAGCGATGCCCATGTAGCCCAGGAGTTCCTTCGAGCTCTCTATTACGTACTTGTTTATCCTGGTGCTTTGCATAGCGTGCTTCCTTGCTTCTTCAAGCTCTCCGGCTTCCTTTGCCTTCTGCCACTCCTGGTACGCCTCTTCCCGCCTATTCATGCGCGCCTCTATCGTCTTCTGCTTCAGCATGGAGGGCACGCCGTCAAAGACGTAAATGGGCGTAATCCCGTTGTCGACCAGCTCTATCGTCCTGTAGAAAAGCCCGGACAGGTGGCTCGTGACATTGCCCTTGAAGTCCTTGAGAGGCGTCCCGTCAGGCCCCCTTATTATTGACAGGAACTGGTAGAGCACGTTGAACGCGTCTATTGCAACTGTGCGGCCGTTCAGCTCGCCCAGGGCTATTTTCCTCCTGACCACCAGCTTGCCAAGGTCTACTGACATTGCACCTATAAAATATCCCATTCAGGGTTAAAAACGTTCTGCCGCGCGTCAGGCAAAGGCCACTACCGCCGCACCTGCAATCGCTATTACCAAGCCTGCAATCTGCACTCCCGTGAGCCTGTCCTTGTACACGAAGTGCGCAAGCACTGCCACTATGCACGGTGTCAACACCCACAGTATCCCGCCAACATACAGGAAGCGCAGCACAATAAGATGCCCGTTAAGCAGGTTCCCAAGGCCGTCCATTATGCCCCCTATCATGCCTATGGCGAGTATGCCCCATAGCTGCGTGCTGCGGGTGCCTACCCTTTTTACCTTCGGATAAAAGAACCAGAGCAGGAGCAGAGCCACAACAAACCCTGCAGACCTCGCCACCGTTATAGGACCTGCGAGCTGCCCGGAATAGGTCACCGCCAGCGAGAGCAGGACCCACCAACCAGCCCACATCAGGTTTGCTACGAATGCTGGGAAGAGCCTCCAGTTGAACCTGTTATGCTTGTTGGTGGAAACGAAAAACGAACCTGCAAAGATCGCAACACCACCGGCTATCACCAGTGGGGTGACAGCCTCAGAGAGGGCGAGCACGCTGAATATTATTATAATGACAGGCTGGACCATTCCTATGGCGTATGCGTTGGTCAGATGCTCTGTCTCCAATGATTTGTAATAGAGGATGCCGGCGACCCCGAATAGGATACCAGCCCCTATCGCCAAGGAGGTGGGCACCAGCCCAGCGATTGAGCCTCCAGAATACAGAAAATATATGATGGTTGGTATGAGGCCTCCGCCAACTATCACCGCTTGGGTTATGAACCTGCCAAGCCTGATTGCCATCCTCTTCTCTATAACGGCCGCTACAGACCACACTATCACAGCTGAAAAGGCAAAGCTGAAAGCTTGGAGAACCATCGCCTACACCAAGGCTCTACACGTTGAAGAAGTCCCCAATCGTCGCCCCTCCGGATTTCTTGCCGACATGCATATCCGGTCCGCCGTCCTTCTGCTGTGTTATCTTTATGTTCAGGGCCCGCTCTATCTTCTTAGTCAGCTCTATCGACGGCCTTGTTTTTTCCTCCTCAACCCTTAGCATGTGCGCCTCCTTCTCGTTTATCATCTCTGCAAGCACCTTGAGGGGAAGCTGCATCTGGTCCCTGGCGGCATGGATCATCTTGCCGTAACCCTCCACCAGCTCCACCCTGTCATCGCCCTTACTTATCGTCTTCCTCGGCGCTGTATTTTTCCTCTCTTCCACCTCTTTATAGAGCACCTTCTTGCCTTTCGCGCAATCGGAGCACACCCTAAGGTCGGCACCTTCAACAGACACTATGTACGCATCTTTCATCTGCCGGCCGCACAGCTCGCACTCCTCCATCCCACCACGCGAGAATAGCACATTCTATATTAAAAACACTTACTGGAGACTTCGTCTAAACAAATATATAGCTTTAACCAAACTATACTATGACTCTATGGCCGAGAGCATGAAATCAAAAGCAGCAGCAGCCAATGCGGCCGTCGTTGCTATATTTGTGATAGCCTTTGCACTTCTAGGCCTTGATTACTACGCTAGCTTCTTGGGTCTTGTCAACCAGGTCATAGCGGCAATCGCCATACTTTTCATATCAGGCATGCTTGTTCAGAGGCTGAAGTCGCTGAAAGGCGGCTACGGGCTGTACATGTTCGGGGGCAGCGGCGGCATAAAGACCGTTGACAGCATATCGAAAAGGAACACAAGTTTCTGGAAGCAGATGCCGATATGGGGTATAGTCCTCGGCTTCGGTCTGCTGTCATATCCGCTGCTGAAGGGGAAAGTAGACAAGAGACTGTTCGCATTCAGCATAGTATCGCTGCTGCTCTTCCTCTATTTCATACTGCCATGCACCGCAGTGCCCCTGCAGTTCGTAAACATACCGCAGCTGCAGACATACGCAGCCTCAGCAGCTGCAGAATGTGTGCCGTCGTTCTCTGGCCTCACGCTCTACGGCTATTTTGTATACGGCGTCACGCTAATATCAGGATTCTCAGGTTTCATAATAGGATCCCTGCTCTTCAATGCAGCAAATGTCCTATCCAATACAATCTCATACGCACTCTCGGTTTATGCCGGCGCGCCGCAGAATACCCTCCTCACCAACCAAATACCCGGAGTGGCGCCAGTGATACCCGGCATAGACATTCCGCTCATAGCAGGGATAATAGCCCTTGTGATAATACTCACAATACACGAGCTTTCCCACGGAGTGCTTGCCAGGATGGCGAAAGTAAAGCTCAAGCAGATAGGCGTGCTGCTCTTCGGTGTCATACCGATTGGAGCATTCGTGGAACCTGACGAGAAGGCGATAGAGAAGCTAGACAAGCAGAAGCAGAATGCGATATCAGCAGCAGGCATCTCGTCAAACTTCATAGCAGCGATAGTGTTCTTCGTGCTGATGCTCCTGATGCTCCTGTATGTAGTGCCAGGCATATACCAGAACAAGGGCATATTCGTGCAGAGTGTGCTGCCAAACACGCCTGCAAACGGGATACTCTCGCCTGGCATGCAGGTGCTGTACTGGAACGGCCACAAGATCAGCGACATAGCAAGCATTACAGCCGCCGGCGCCAACGACGTTCCAGGATCTACAGTGACGGTCACGGCGGCCTCGCCTAACTGCTATCCTGCATCAGCCGCCGCATGCACATTCAGCAACTATACCTTCACTGCGATAGCAATCAACGGCTCCTCTAAGGGGTACATAGGCGTATCGCTTTACCAGAAAGAGGCAATTGCTAGCACAGCGCAAGCGCACGCGCTCTATTTCCTCTATACAGTTTTCGCGCTCTCATTCCTGCTCAACTTCCTTGTCGGGATAGTCAACCTGTTGCCGATACCTGGCTTTGATGGCTGGCGCATCTACAAGACAAACATAAAGAGCGAGTTCTTCATAAGGTTTGTAACTGGCCTTATACTTATAGGGCTTGTGCTCAACGCACTGCCATGGCTTTACATTGCTCTGCTGCACTGACTATCCAATCGCACGCTTCAGCTCTGATATGGTGCCAAAATCAATAGTGGATCCATACCCGATGGCTATCGCGCGCATCTCACCAACCGGGAGTCTCTCAAATATCGGCGCAAGGAGCTCGTCTTCCGGCACCGCGTTTATGTCTGTGCCTGACGCGAAATAGTTTATCGCAGGCAGTACCAGAATATCCTTCCCCTTAAACTTGCCGTAAAGGAAGCAGCGCAGCTTTTCCCTCTTGCCGACCTCGTTGAATATGGATATGGCAGGGTGCTCATGCCCCATGACAAGCATCTTTGTTCCATCGTTCATCCCAATTGGCAGCTCCTCCCCATGGAAGAATAGGTATCCTCCAATGTCGGCCTCCTGCCCGTATATCTGCAGCTTGAACGCATCCCTGTACCGCTCAACGAAGTTGTCATGGTTGCCTTTTATGAGAACCAGCGACACCTGCCTCTCTTTTGCGAAGTTTATGAAGTCGTAGAGCTCGTTGAATTCTTCCTCGTCAACCGTGGAGAATTCGTTCTTTATGTCTCCATCGACAATCAGAGTCTTCGCCTTTGTTGCCTTGATCGCCCTGTCAAGAATGGTGCATATGTGCTTGAGGTTGACCTTAGGTATCAGTACCCCTTTCTTCGCCATGACCCCCTCGTAGCCTAGATGCGGGTCAGCTATCACAAGAGAGTCTATGCTCTTTATGAATATGACAGGCAGACCGTCCAGAAGTTCCACATCGTCATTGAGCTGCATCCCATCCCTTTATGCGTTTCATCACTAGTTTGTGCAACTCCTGCAGATGCTTCCTCCTCTCTTTCATCATCGCGACGTCCGCATGCCCGAATGTCAGCATGCCATGCGCGAAAGGCGATGGCGACGGGGTCTCTATGAACCTGTATGTCATCTCCCCGGATTTGAGATCTTTCAGTATCTGCTCCGCCCTTGGCAGGTCCATTACGTCGTTGAATATCTCCCTGTAAACTTCTCGTATTACTGGAAAATTTGGATCTATCTTCTCAGCGGCGCTCAATATCAGCTGAGAATTCACCTGCTGCCTTCCAACGGTTATCTTGTAGCCCTTGTAGTTCTTCAGTATCATGAAGCTCCTCGCAGCAACGTGCCTGAACCTGCGCCTCATCAGCTCGGTCTTCCTGATGTTCTTCTTCAGCATCCTGCCTATGTTCGCCCTCGTTATGTCCGATATCAGGTCATCGATAGTACCACTGTCTATGCCTTCCTCGGCCGAAAGCACGAATCCATTGTCGTTTACCATTATGCCTACGTCTATGTCGAGCATCTCCCCGAGCGCCATGGCGAACGCCCGCGAGAGCGCGTCATTGATCCTCCTGCCGAAAAGCGAATGGAATATCAGATGACGCTTGCCTGTGTCGGTGTTTTCTGTTGATTCTATAAGTATGCACTTATGTGTTGGAACAACCTTTGCAAAAAGCAGCTGCTCGGCGAAATAACCGAACATCGCCAGTTTCGCGTTCTCGTCCATAGGCATCCTGCCCAGGAATTCCCCCACCTTATCGGGCAGCGCCTCCTTCCTTCTTATCGGCCTTACCTGCTTCCTTTTTATGCTGTCACCAACTATCTTGCCGAATTCCTCCCTGAACTTGCCTATCTCTATGGCGAGCTCGTAGCTGAGCGGCAGCTGCTCCGAGAACCAGGGCGGTATTGTTGGCGCGCTGTCCTTCGCCTCAGTAACAAAGGCTTTCATCCCCCTAGAATGCTCAAACCTGTATAGGTGCCCGCCTAGGGTGAAAACATCACCGGGCTTCAGCTTCGTCATGAACTCCTCCTCGATGCTCCCTATCCACTTGTTCTGCGCAGTGAATACGTTCACTGCGACCTCATCGGGTATTGTTCCCTGGTTGAGCATGTATATGACCTTGGTGAACCGGCCGCGCTTTCCGAACGCGTGTTCCTTTTCGTCGTACCAGATCTTCGCGTATACCCTGCGGCTCTCAAGCCCGACGTACGCGCCAGCGAGGTAGTTAAGCAGGTAGATAAAGTCCTCCATCTCAAGCTCGTGGTACGGATACGCCTGCCTGAGCACTGCGAAGGCCTCGTCCACATCCCACTTCCTAGTCAGCGACATGCCGACTATGTGCTGCGCTAGCACATCCAACGCGTTCTGCGGCACCGAAAACGAGTCAAGATGCCTTTTCAGCGCAGCATCGAGCATAACGCTGCACTCGACCAGGTCGTCCCTGTTCAATACTATCGTCTCGCCCTTTGCGGTCGCCTTGAAGCTGTGCCCTGCACGGCCGAACCTCTGTATTGCGCGCGTAACGCTCTTAGGAGATCCCAACTGTATCACGTTCTCTATTGCTCCTATGTCTATGCCTAGCTCCAGGCTTGTGGATGATACAGCGCACTTGAGCGATCCCTTCTTGAGCAATTCCTCCACTTCGAGCCTCGACTCCTTCGAAAGCGAACCGTGGTGGGCTGCGATGTCCTCCCCATACTTGAAACGCTTCTTCAGGTTGTAGACGACCCTCTCGGTCCCGCTCCTCGTATTGGTGAATATGAGCGTGCTCTTGCTCTCCTTTATTATCCTGTTTATCTCCTCGTATGTTGCGTCCTCTGTGCTCCCCTCCGCAGCATAGATGAGATCGCTTACGGGGCTGATGACCCTTATGTCCAACGGCTTGCTCCAAGACGCGTCTATTATCATGCAGTCCCTGGGCTTGCCGTTATCGTAGCCTACAAGGAACTTGGCCGCCTCCTCAAGAGGGTAGAGAGTTGCGCCAAGCCCTATCCTTGTGAAGCTGCTTCCAGATAGGTCGCCGAGCCGCTCCAGCGAGAGCGCAAGGTGCACTCCGCGCTTGTTGTTGGCGAGCTCATGAAGCTCGTCTATTATCACGTATTCAAGGCCCTTGAAGTTCATTGCGAACTTCTCAGAGTTCAAGAGTATCGCAAGGCTCTCCGGTGTGGTGACGAGTATATGCGGCGGCCTCAGAAGCTGCGCCCTGCGCTCCTTTTGCGATGTGTCCCCTGTCCTCACAGCTATCGTGACCTTCCTTATATTGTCCTTTATTATGTCGACCCCTTTTGCCTTGACTATCCTCTGGTAGATTTGCTCTATCGGCACAGTCAAGTTCTTGTATATGTCGTTGTTCAGCGCCCTGAGCGGCGATATATAGATGCAGTATACGCGATTCTCCAATTCGCCCTTGAGGGAGAGGTCGAAGAGCCTGCTTATTATCGAGAGGAAGCCGGACATCGTCTTCCCGCTGCCTGTAGGGGCAGTTATCAGTATGTTCTTGCGCTCGCTGATGAGCTTGAATGCGTACCGCTGCGGCGGCGTTAGCTCCTTGAAGTTCTCTACAAACCATCCCCTGACATTGCCGTCGAGCACAGCAAGGCTCTCCTCATCAGAAAAGGGGCGCTGAAGCTGTTCTATCATGGTGTCACTAGGCAAAGAATATATTACCCAGAAGAAGTTTATAATCCATCCTTCGCGGAGTGCTACTTGTATATCGACCTGTATACGGTGCCTGCATCGTCGGTTATCACGATGCACTCGCCTTCGCACTCTATCAGGCACGCCTGGCAGAGTATGCATGCGCTTCCGTTAACGCCGACCGAGAGCCCCCCGCTCGTCCCGTCGAACTTATCCGCGAAGTGATGGTGGCCGTCGTTCACATCCTTCCATTTTGCCAGCACATCAGCATCTGTAGTCCCCTTCCACTTGTCTGCTTCCGGTGCATGGTCGTTGTTAGCGTCAGGAGAATCTCTGTCCTTCATCTCGAAAACTGCGACAGGGCAAACGTCGTGGCAGTGCGCGCATCCTGTGCATTTGTGCTTCTCTACCCAAACATCCATGATACCATCTAACTAATATCGCAATCCATCAGCAATGTATATAACTTTTGCTGCTTGCAAGCTAACGCACCTTACAATAACTGTAACCGCACGGCTACATGTGTGCATGAAGAAGCCCTAAACCGCATGGTCAGCCGAATAGGCTTGCCAAGCCGCTAGCGGCCTCTTCCTCGCTCTTCTTCTCTGCTTCTGCGTCCTTCTTAGGGGCTGCCGGAGCTGCACCTGCTGGGGCTGCACTTGGCGCCGCCGCCTGCATCTGCATGCTCTGCGCGTTCTTGATCACGTCCTTTATGTTCACACCCTTGAGGGACGCGACCATTGCCTTTGCCCTTGCCTCCTCGGGAGTCATTCCGGCCGCCTTTATTACATCCAAAAGGCCCTGTTCCGTAACCTCCTTTCCGGCTGCGTCAAGAAGCAACGCTGCGTAGACATATTCCATGTTTTCACCTTAGCATCATATTGTTGGTTGTGATGACTGCCCCCTCGTTATCGCATTCAGCGCACCTGCCTGCGCAGACGCGGTGCCGAGCAGCGTCTCTATTATCCCAGGCTCGTACGCCTTCGTCTCTATACCCAGTGTGCGAGCCTGCATGAATGCCTTGATTATGAGCGGCCTTATCGTGTACTGGTTTGTTATTCCCCTACCGAGCGAGAGGAAGTAAGCGTTCCTGAAAGCCGAGAGTATTTCGGATCTCGTTCTCTGCTCGTCTATGTCGAGCAGTTCCTTAGTGAATGTTATGCCGTTAGATATAAGAACGCTTGGTTCCATGATCGCCGTGAATGGCAGAATGCCCAGCGTATGCAGGACCTTTGCGGCGATAGTGCTTATCGTCTCGCCCTTCTTCACCAGCACCTTGTCCTTCCCTATGACAACCTTGCCCTTCTGTATCTGCACGTCAACGCCTGCCTGCTTGAGCTCCGTTACCGCAGCGCCTGGCTGGAGGCTTGTTTCGCCGCCATGTATTACGATGTCCTCTGGCGCGATTTGCTTCGGCTTAGCCGCCAGCTTTATGGCATTCGCCTTGAAGCCCCCGAAGAGCTCGAACGGGTCTGAGCTGCTGAGCAGTATCGCTGACGTGCCGGCCATCATCGGCACCAGTCCCTTTGTCCTGTCGTTGCCCTCGAGTATCCTGACGAGGAGGCTCCTCTTGCCGAAGATGAGCTTTGCATCGCCCCTCATCTTGTTCCTCGACTTCTGGAGCAGCCTGTCTGGTATGCCCCCGAGGTTGACTATGCCAACGGTGCTGTACTTCGACAGCTTCAAGGTAGAATCCTTTACGAACTTTATTTTTTCATCCTTAGTGAACATGTCCACACCTACACGAGCTTCAGCGGCTCGCTCATCGTGAGCTTTACATAAACGGACTTGATATTGTGCCTGCCCACCTTCTTGACCACGCTACTGACTACCTCATCTATGTTCGCCGCAATCTCGTTGACTGGCATCTTCTCCGTCCCTACGACGCAATGCACTGTTGGCAGATACTTGCCCTTGCTCCTTATGTAAATGGAATTGCCCATCCCCTTGACTATGCCTTCAACATCGCCTATCAATGGCCTTGGCATGCGGTTCCTAGGGCCGAGGAACTGGCCGAGCTGCTTCGCGATTGCCGGCATGAGCGCTGGCTGTGCCACGAGCTCGTAATCGAGGAGCTCCGCCTGCCTTACTCTATCGCTGCTTATGGTTGGTATCTCGCTGCCAGGGATTATCTTCACGCCGAACTTCTCCACCTTCGAGTTGATGTTGCGGTCATCCGAGAATACTATAACCTTGCTCTCCTTTCCACGGCCGTTGGGCAGCTTAACCTCAAGGTTGAGGCGGTTGTCCGGCTTAGTGAAATCTATGCCTGAGAAGTTCACCACAAGGTCGACGCTTTGGGCAAACTTGCGTTTGCCCTTGTTCGCCTCTATGAACGAGCCTAGCTTTTCGAGTTGCTCCTTTTCCATGTTAAACCCCTCCTGCAAAGCTGCAGTAAACGGGAAAAACAGACGTTATATGAGGGGCGAATAGGTATATAAAGCTTATTCCAGCCGTATCGAACCAGCAACATCCGGGTCCGAAGCCAGGCAGTAGGATCCCTACAAGAAGCCGTTCAGCAGCATTATTATCAGGCCTATCAGGACAGGTATATCGTCGCCGAAGTCCATGGGGCTTGCGCGCTCCACCACAATGCCGAATATCTGGAATATTATCATTATCGCAGTAAGGCCGATAAGTATGTTATTCTGCGTCCTGAGGCTTGCGGCAGACTCCTTCTTCCACAGGATTGCAAGTATTATCACGCCGATTATCGATAGTACTGCTATCCCTATGTCGTCTACAGCATGTATAGGGATGTCGAGCTCTGCTAGCCCGTCAAGCAGCATAGTTATGAATAAGAAAACCGCAAAGTAGAGAAATACCCTCCGCCTGCCTAGCAACTTTGACTGAGTTTCAGCCACCATACGAAATACGATGCAACGCAAATCTATTTAAGGATTATGTGGCTACCGCCACATGTGAGCACAACGGATCTGGCGGGATTTGAACCCGCAACATCCGGGTCCGAAGCCCGGCGCGCTGTCCAAGTTGCGCCACAGATCCGGTATAACTTGGGGAGAAAGCAATATATCTATGCATTTATTTTAGATGAGAGTGTTGGCAAGCGCGACCAGTGGGAAAGGATCGCAATTGGTGTACGAAGTCATGGATACGAGGGCCAGTTTCATGGGCGACCCCAAAACCTTACTGAGAAATCCACATTACCTGCATGGCCGTGTTTTTAAGGCCTAACCGCCACCAGGCTTATCTCCAACTTTGCCCCGAGCGGCAACTCTTTAACGCACACTACTTCCCGCGCCGGGAAAGGATCAGAGAAATATCCACCGTACACGGTATTTATTCTACCGTAATTGGACATGTCTGTAACATATATCGTCGTTTTGACAACGTTGCTAAATGAAACACCGGCCTTTTCAAGTATGTTCTTCAGGTTCTTCATTACTTGGTGTGTTTGCTCTTCTATCGTGCCATCAAGTAATTTCCCCTCCAGGGTCAGATGCACCTGCCCTGATGTGAATATCATATTACCTTCTACTACAGCTTGGGAAAAGGGACCTGTCGCCTTTGGAGCGTCGTTAGTATCCACTTTTGCCTTCATCCATCATCAACTCTAGAAATTCACAAGCCTGGTCTGCTTGATTTCGTCCATCGTCTGCCAGTACTGCCTTATGTGCCGCTTGAGCACCTCGCTCTTCAGGTTCTCCTTTATCGCGCCTATGGTATATGCATCCGCCGGGTAACCAGAGCCAAGGTCTATGCCAACCTCGTCCGCAATCCTGTCTATCTCCCAGTCCCTCTCCACCTTCGCTATTATGCTTGCAGCAGATACGACCGGATATTTTGAATCAGCCTTGTGCTCTGCTATCACCTTTGTGTAGCTCCCAGTCCCCACACCCTTCTGGCTTATGCCCTTTACTCTCGTAGGCTTCTTTGATAGCATGTTCACCCGCATCCCGAACTTCTCTGCTATCACGTCCGGGGAATCAAGGTAGAGCGAGCCGACCTGGCCGCTGAGCCTGTCGAAAAGCTTTGCGAAGTGTGTCGCCTCGAGCTCGTTCAGCGACACTCCGCTCCGCATGGCCTCGTTTATCTCCTTAGGGTAGATCTTGCTGACCTTTACGTCCTGGGCTATGCCCTTTATTGCATCGTAGAGGTTCTCGCGCCTCCTTCTAGAGAGGAGCTTCGAGTCCCTCACGCCTATCTCTGCAAGCTTGTGCTCATTGCTCTTCCTTACAGACACGATGGCTACGACTAGAGGTCCAATCAGTGCACCCCTTCCGGCCTCGTCGCCGCCGCAGATTATCATAACAGCACACCTCACAGAAGGCAACGAGCCAGGATAAGCAGATTACAGGTCCTTCCTATCAACTACGATGAAATCGTTGACAGCCTTGACAGAGCTGTATGGCACCCTCACAGTGCCGCCATCTACTTTGACCTTGTTCGCCAATCCGCCGTCCAAGCTCGGCTCTACAAGCATAGCATTGATCTTGCCTGTCACTTCGCTTATCTCGGCGTCGACAAACCTCCCAAGGTCGTATCCGTCTGTCGTTACCACGCGTTTCCCTACCAGTTGTTTCGCAATGATGTATTTTACCATGCACACACCTTTAGTCGCTCTTAGCTATATACCAAAACAATTTAATAATCTTATGCTTTCTCCTCGTAAAGAAGTTTAGCGGAAGGAAGCCAAACAGTATTTATAGGTGAAGCGGGAAAGTCCATCATGGCAGAGCAGAAAACCGAGCAAAAGGATAGAGCTCCGGAAGCTCCAAAGGGAGAGGTAATAATACTCAAGGACAAGCAGGCAAGGATAATCCTATCGCTGAAATCGAAGGATCAGGAGTGGTACCTCTCATCGCTTGCCAAAGCCACAGGGACAACGTACGTCCACGCCTGCAAATTCATAACCGCATGCGAGAGCAAAGGCCTTACTGAGAGCGAGCGACGCGGAAGGGTAAAGACGATCAGGCTCACAGATAAGGGGATGCAGGTGGCAGACCTGATCTCAGGCATATACGGGATAGTTGGGCAGCAGCAGAAGAAGGAGCAGGAAAGGGAGAAGGCAAAGGAACCAGAGAAGGAGAAAAGGGAATAACGTTCACACGACCTTCAAGAGCGTCCTTTTCTTCACAGCATTGATCACGTGGCCGTAGTCCCTGTAGTGCGCCATTGCGGTAATCATGACAGTGTATTCGCCAGGGTCGGATTTCATGCCGCCGAATACCTCAACGTTGACCTCTTTCTCCTCGCCTGGCATCAATTCGCCTATCCTGACCTCCCTCTCCTTCGTAAACACGTTCTTCTCAAAGCCGAGGGTCTGCGGAAGCTCGACTACAATCGAGGTGAGCAGCGGCTCCTGCATCACGTTCTTTATTTTAACGTTTAGCGCGCACGAGCTGTTCCTGTTTGACTGCAAGGTGTAGGGGACCCAAACTGTCGCCAGCCTAAACGGTGAGTTGTTCACCAATTCTGATACATCTTTCTTGCCAAAAAGGTTGAATAGTCCCATTTTTCCGCACCCGAACTGGCAACTGTCGCATAAGCTCATTAGCATACATGCTTATAAATTCTCCTTTCAAAGCACTATACAGACAAGTTCAGGCTCTGAAAAGAAGTTAACACATGGGTGTTAATAAATTTTTGGAGGAAAAGAGAATGCCGTTGAAACACAATGTAACAAAATATGACGTTCTCGCGACAAAAATCCACCACCTTTCACAGAAACAGAACAGCGACCTAACAAAGGATGAGAAACGTGCAGAGATAATGGCAGTTCTGGTCGCATCACTAACATCAAGCCAATCCTGGAAGACACACCAGCACCTAATGGACGGGCTGGCAAACCTCAACAGCGATGATGTTAAGGAAGAATACAGGCAGGCTCTCACCACCAGGTGGAAGAACGTAACCGCAGCCGACATAAACGAGGTGCTTAGCAAGGGAATATCGGCCCAGGCCTTCTCCACATGGCTCTTTTTCACAGTAGAGCCGCAGAACCAATCCCTATACAAGTCTGTATGGGACGAGATGTGCAAGGAGTTCACGCAAGCGTGCGACGACATCGAGGTAACTGCGAGCTCGAAGCGCTAATCAATGTTGTAAAGCAGAACATTTCCCACAGTAATATCCGGTATAATCCTTCCGCAGTTCGGGCACTCCTGCCCTGCCGCGCAGCTTCCGTCGCTACAAGATAGAACAAAACCGCAAGAGAGGCATCTTGTCTTCATGCACCCACGAATCAGATACCATAATTGCTGCAAAAGCATTAAAAGCCATTGCGCTGCGCGCAAATGTATCAGAAAAGTCAAGAACGAATATCAAATTACACAAAAGTAGTTGGAACTATTTTTAAACCTTCTTTCCATATCCTAGCGCGCAAATTTTTTATCGGGGTTTATATGGGGGACAAATCTGTTATAAAGAGAAACGGGCAAAGAACCGAATTCGACGAAAAAAAGATCATAAACGCGATAAACAAGGCGTACAACAACGTATACATGGAGAGGCCGCATGAGCAGAACCTCTCCGAAGCGAAAAAGGCGGCAAAGGCGGTCGTTGAGGTAATAAGCACAACAAACAAGGAAGAGTGGAACGTGGAGGAGATCCAGGACATAGTCGAGAAGGCACTCATGGAGCAGGATGCAAGCGTAGCGAAGTGCTACATACTCTACAGGCAGAAGAGGGCGAGCGTGAGGGCGTTCAAGGCATCGCTTGGAATAGTTGACGATGACCTGAAACTGCCGATTAACAGCCTGATGGTGCTTGCGGCAAGGTACCTGCTCAAGGATGAGAACCTGAAGATAGTAGAGACTCCTAAGCAGCTCTTCGAAAGGGTGGCGCGCGCTGTCTCAGCATCCGAGAAAAGATACAGCAAGAGCCAGGAGCAGGTAGATGCGATGGCCAAGGAGTTCTTCGATGCGATGTCATCGTTCAGGTTCATGCCCAATTCGCCGACGCTCATGAACGCAGGCGTCCCTTCAGGGCAGCTCAGCGCGTGCTTCGTAATACCAGTTGGCGACTCGATGGTAGAGATATTCGATGCCGTGAAATATGCAGCTATAATACACAAGACCGGCGGCGGTACCGGGTTCGCGTTCTCAAGGCTGAGGCCGCACAACGACGTTGTAAAGGGATCAAGCGGCATATCCTCAGGGCCGATCCCATTCATGAAGGTGTTCGACTTCGCTACCGAACAGGTGAAGCAGGGGGGCAAGCGGCGGGGAGCGAACATGGGCATACTGAGAGTGGACCACCCCGACATACTTGACTTCATAATGCTGAAGGAGACCGAGGGGGTTCTCAAGAACTTCAACATATCCGTCGCTATAACCGACATGTTCATGAAGGCGCTGCAGGACAACAAGGACTACGATCTGATAAACCCGAGGAACAACAAGGTGGTGGCCAGGCTTAACGCAAGAGCGGTATGGAACCTTATAGTGACAATGGCGTGGAAGACCGGCGACCCCGGGCTTGTCTTCCTCGACAGGATAAATGCCAGCTTCGCGAATCCAGTGCCTGCTTACGGGCCAGTTGAGTCGACTAATCCATGCGGAGAACAGCCGCTCTATCCATTTGATGCGTGCAACCTGGGATCGATAAACCTCGCAATGATGGTCAAGCCGGTCGACCACCACTTCGAGGTCGACTGGGACGAGCTGAAGAGGATAACCAGGATGGGAGTGAGGTTCCTCGATGACGTAATCGACGCGAACAGCTACCCGCTCAAGGAGATATCCGATGTCGTTCAGGCGATAAGGAGGATAGGCCTCGGCGTGATGGGATGGGCCGACATGCTCATAAAGCTCGGCATACGCTACAACAGCAACGAGGCTCTGCTCCTTGCAGAGCAGGTCATGTCATTCATATCGGAGCAGGGACGCAAGATGAGCCAGGAGCTGGCGGAAGAAAGGGGCCCATTCCCGGCGTTCAAGGAGAGCATCTGGTACAAGCTCGGTTACAAGCCGCTGAGGAACTCCACCGTAACTACGATAGCACCGACAGGAACGATAAGCATAATCGCAGGAGGGACATCGCAGGGCATAGAGCCGATCTTCTCTGTGGTATACATGAGGAACGTGCACGAGAGCCTTGGGTACAATCTCATCGAGGTGAACAACGAGTTCGAGCAAAGGTCGCTGGAGAACGGATACTATTCGGAGGAATTGATGAAGAGCCTTGCAGGCAGGGTATCTATACAGGATGTCGAGGCTGTGCCGGCCGAGGAAAGGAAGCTCTTCGTCACGGCATATGACATAGCGCCCGAATGGCACGTGAAGATGCAGGCTGCCTTCCAGAAGTACACCGACAACGGCGTATCCAAGACGATAAACTTCCCGAGCTGGGCCACTCCGCAGGACATCGAGACAGCATACAGGGCCGCATACCAGCTTGGCTGCAAGGGCATAACGGTCTACAGGGACAGCTCCAAGAACGTGCAGGTGCTGCAGGCGGTCGACAAGGAGAAGCAGCAGCAGATTGGGGACTTCACCGAAGTCAAGAAGAGGCACATGGAGAAGAATGAGGAAGCCAAGGGCATGACAATCGCTGCAATAAGGGAAGGAGCTGGCAGTTATGTCATGTCATCGAAACCAGGCGCCGCATGCCCGGACTGCGGATCCACAATGGTGGCAGCATCTGGCTGCTTCACATGCACGAAGTGCGGCCACAGCGAGTGCGGCTAAAATATACTATTGAGGACTCTAAAAGGCATGTCTATGCTTCTTGACAGTCTTATGGTGTTTACGAATATACCGTCAAGCATATTCACCAAATCATCAGGTGCATCCCTCGAAAACCTTCCCGATAGCTCTAAAAGCTCTTTCAAGAAATAGGCTGTTTGGTGCGCCTTCTCTTCGGGTGCAAAGTAGGCATCCCCGGCCATATACAACTCCCTAGCAACATTTGCAAACGATCTTATGAATCTACGCATATCATTAAGGCCGTCTATAGATTCATCCCGAATCTCATTTGCAATAGAAAGCACTTTTTGTATCAAGCGTTGGCGATCCTCAGCTGATGCAGATTGTAATGCCCTCCCGATATCCTCTAGAGAATCAACAACTTCTGATATCGGTAACTCCAAGCCACCCACAGGTCCGCCCTCTCCGGTCCATCTGTCAAATAGAAGCATTAGGCTATCCGATACTGCCGGCCCGAAAGTCGCTATAAATGCATCCGCCGATTTATGCGTGTCTCTCAGGAGAACTGTCAATGCGGCCTCTTCATCTTCTCGCCGATCATTTACAGCACTTATGGTAGCTTCCCTAGAACCAGTCATGATAATCTAATATCGTCTATTTTTCAGATATATATTAGTTTCGAATCAAAAATTTGATTATCTTGTAAGTATCCTGCAGCTGTCCTTTTCCACAAGTATCTCGAGCTCTGATTGTGCAACAATCCCCTGCGCTGTCTCCACAAGCGTAGGGTATCTCGTAAGCGCTCCAGACCTCGCAAGCTCGGCCATACCCGCATACAGGCCGAAGCTTGACGGCACAACCGCGGAAAGCCAGCGTGCAGCGAAAGGCTCATGCGAATAGCTCTTCTTTATCTCTTCCTGGATCAGCCTCGCCTCCTTCAGCCTTACGCCTACCTCAGTATCAAAGCTGTAGATCTCGCATATGTCGCTGTCCTTGACCATGCCATCCCCGTTCGTCGCGAACGGCTCGATGGCGACTACCATGCCCTCCTCAAGCTTTGTGTCGTCCCCGTTGTCATAGTTCGGTATGAATATGTCGGAGTGCAACTCGTGGGCCTTCACTGTGTGCCCGCCCAGGTTCCTTATTGGCACGAACCCCCTCGCTGTAATCGTCTTCTCTATTTCTGCGCCTATCTTGTGCACCTCTACACCTGCCTTTACTGTAGATATCGCATTCTGGAGTGCATCCATGGATGCCTCTACAAGCTTCTGGCTGTTGCCTGATAGATCAACCGTAAGGGCGCAATCGCCCAACACGCCGTTCTTCTCAGCACCGAAGTCAACCTTCACAACATCTTTCTCGCCGAACGCGGCTTCATCGTCCAGCGTCGGCGTATAGTGGGCTGCTTGGTCGTTAACCGACAGGTTAAGCGGGAACGCGGCGCCGTAGCCCTGTTCCTTCAGGAAGCCCTCCACCTTGTTTGCGACATCAATGAGCTTCACACCAGGCTTCACTAGGTCCCTCGCCATGATCAGCGCCTTGTAGGAGATGGCGCCAACTTCCTCGATTGCCTTAATGTCTGTTTTGTCTTCTGCCATGTCAAACATCCTTCTTCAGCCTATCTACAAACGACCTGTTAAACTTTATGCTGAGCAGCTCTGCCGCTTTCTGTCTCGGTACCCAGCTAAAGCGTTCGTGCTCATCGGTGAGTTTAAACGTCCTGGCATTCATGGTACATTCGAACGTAACAAGGAAAAGCGGTATTCTCTTCCCGTGCTGGATCTTGAAGCGCGAAACAGAGGCGTCCATAAGCCTCCTTACCTTGATTGCGCCTCTTTTAACGCCCAACTCCTCTACAACCTCCCTAATCAGCGTCTTTGTTGCGTCCAGTTCGCCAATCCTGATCTTCCCGCCTGGGAGGTCCCAAAACGGTGTCTTCCTTTTCGTGGATTTAAGCTCCAGCGGCCCGGATTTAAGGAGCAGGAACTGCCCGCGCTTGTTCTTGATTAGCGCTTTGACGCCCACGAAGAACCTAACATCGGTTTCCATCATATCAGCTTTTTCTGCGTTCCTAGCCCTTTCAGCTCATCCTCATTGAAGTTCAGCTCTTTAAGTATTCTCATCGTAGCAGGTATCACCTGGTTGTTTATGTAGTAGTCAGGGTCGTAGTCCCTGGCGAACTCCTCCAGCTCGGCCTTGTCAGATATCGTGGAACCGTGCCTGGTTATCACATAGCTGATCACAGCATCCTCCACCTCGTCCCTTGTCTTCTGGCCAGCCTTCACCGCCTTCCTAGCTGCACCGAGCTCAGGTGACTTTGCGTCGTAGCTGTCTATCCCCTTCCTGAGCTGCGTGTTTATCGCCAGGTCCTTCAGCGGCACCTTGCCCTCCCTGAGCCTCCTTACAACCTCCTTGACGATCTGTGCCGCCTTCTCGGCGCTGCCGTCCTTGAGTATGGCCTCGAGCACCCTCTTCTGGGTGTCCCTCGCTACCCATGACCAGTCCCTCCTTACAAGCTCGAATCCCCTTATCTTGATCCTGCCTGACTCCGAAATCATCGCGTACTTCTTCTTAGCTCCTGCCACGCCCGTCTCCGTCTTCTTGCCAACGAAAACCCCCCTGGTAAAGAAGTCTTCCACCTCCAGCTCCATGTTCTCCGGGAGTTTTGAGTTGAACCCTTTCAGGAATGCAAGTGCGTCATCCTTCGTCTTGCCGCCCAGCAGGAACACTATGGAATCCGTGTCTGCGTAAAGCACCCTAAAGCCGTAGTCCTCCGCTGCCCGTATTGTATCCTTTATGTACTGCCTTCCGTAGGCGGTGACGCTGCCCGCGCAATCCCTGGAGTACCAGCGCGACCTTGCGTAGCCCAGGTAACCATAGAATGAATTTGAGAGGATCTTCAGGGCCGACGACCTTGCGCCGAGGAACTTGTCATCGGGGCTCTTCTTGTACTGCTTCTTGACGCTCGCCCTCTGGTCTATCAGCATCTTCAGTATCGCAGGTATGACGCCCTTCCTGAGCTTGTCGAACTTCGTGCCAAGCGGCGACTCATAGTACTCGTCGCAGCCGTGGCATATTGTCGCCGGGTCTATGTTGTACGATATTATTATCGATGGGTACAAACCCCTGAAATCGAATATCGCCAGGTTTTCGTATATCCCGGGCTCTGGTGTCTTGACGTACGCGCCCTCTATAGGGCTCAACAACCTGCTCCTTATCTCGTCCTCTGCGGGCTTGTTAGGTATCATCTCACCGGCCCTGTTCGCGTATCTCATGCAAAGGTAGTCTACCAGCTGCCCTGTGGTAGACACTGCAGTGTCGCTGAGCACATCCCCGGTTGTTCTCGCCATCTCTATCATTATCGGAATGAACATGTCGTATACTTCCTGTAGCGTGAGGGAGTCGCTAAGGTTATACTCGGCAAGCTCCTCCAGCTCCTTGGCAGAGCCGTCCCACAGCCTGTATATGTTCATTTTATCCACGGTCGTCTTCTTGCCTCCGCTTATAGCCTCGTAGACGTTCTTCAGCGTGTAGCTGTTCAGCTTGAGTATGCTCTCAGACGCCCCGACTATGGATATGAACTTCACGACTTGGTAAATATCCACGTGCACCACTCCGCCTATCTTTACTCTCTGGACCAGCCCGTGGCTCTCCAGCCTCGTTTCTCCCTCGTACCTGCTCAGGTTGAACTTCACTCCCAGCCTGCGCGCCCTATCAAGGAGGTACTTTATGTCGAAGTTAGCGGAGTTGTATCCTGCTATCACATCGATATCGAGCTCCTTTACCTTGTTCGCGAAAGCCGATAGCAGCTCCTTCTCGTCCTTCACGACTTCCACAAAGCCCCTCTTTATGCTCTTATACGTGATTACCCCTGAGCCCTCCGCACCCCTTGACCTGTACACGTAGCTTATCATTATCACCTGGTCCTTGTTAGGCCTCGGTACGCCAAGCGGGTTGTACACCTCTATGTCGAAGCACATCACGTTGAGCTTGACGTCCAAGCCGTCCTTGGACGGCTTCATGCCCCTGAGCACAAGCGCCCCGCCTTCGTTCGCAGCTGTTATGGTGTAATTGGACAAAGGGGTAATGTCCTTGTCAATAGCATATCTTTTCGCGAAAGGTATGTCGAATTCGTAGCATGTGCCGAACCTGCTCATCGCCCCGCTAAGCTTCGGCACGTTTATCGGCCCCCTGGCTACTATCTTGAATACGTCTTCGTCCTTGCCGAGTACCCTGCGCCTGCACTTTTCAACGGCATCAGCCCTTACAACAGAGCCTCCATCCGGCACTGCAACCGCCATCAGCTCCTCGGCACTGATATTAGAGCTCGGCAAAAGATAGAAATACGGCCTGAAATCCCTGTCGTAAATATCGTATGTCTTCCCATCGGTGCCTTTCACTGTGATGCGTATGTCCGCCTTGCCGCCATCGCCTACCAGGTAGTCTATGTCCAGCACTGCCCCATCTATCTGCACACAAGCACCCGGTTTTAGCGTAAGGCGAAGGAATCTACTTCTTCTCCTCAATCTTCGTCCTTGTTATTACCAATGGAGGAATAAGCCCAAGCGAATAAGCCATCAGCGTACCGGTAGCGCCGCACCTGAAATTAAGGTTGTTCAACACCTCTTCAGCGAGCTCGGGGGGCAGCATGTGGCTGTCATTCCATTTCTTGGATACGCTCGCAACTGCCTCCTTCGTATCCTCAATCTCGACATAGCCTCCAAGCTTGAGCTCACCTATGCTCTTAGCGGTCTTCGCGTCGCTGTCAAAGTATGTCGCCGCGAACTCGTAGCTGACTTTTATCTTTGTGCCGTTTACTGATATGTCGCTTATGTTGTAGTCAAGCTTCGGGAACCTCTGTTTGCGCAGGTCTGCCTCAGGTTCAAGCCTGCCCTCTACCTTCGATATTACGAATGCTGTCATCATAGAATCACGCAAGATTCATTCTGTTCTAAAGGTATTTAATACATTTGGCGGCCGCCTTCCGTCGTCGCAGAGGCCATTCACATAGGGTTAAAATACCTCCTTAAGAAAATAAGACAGGTGAACGCTTGATGCGCAGTCTCGCTATAATCGCTGTGCTGCTATCGCTCTTTGCCGTGCAGATCTCAGGCGCATCGTATACCATCACCCATGTAACCACGCAGGTTACCCTGAACGCCAACACAAGCGCCTACGTGAGAGAGACGTATACTGTGGTAATTACAAACGCATCCATACGCCAATACCAATCCGCCAGGTCTGCGCTGAACCTTACGCTAAGCAACTGGCAGGATATAATAGGGCCTGCGCTCACCCAGCACATAATCAACCCAAAAACCGGCGTATACGGCTTCGAGCTGTTCCCCGGGCCTATCACGACATCCATAACCGGGCAGCAAGAGGCCGACGTGCTAATATCGTACGGCGTGCACAACGTGACTAGCGTCGATGAGATAGCGCCCAGAGTTTTCCAGCACACGTTCAACGACGCTGTATTCAATTTCGCCCATGGGGTCAGCGGGGAGGTACTCCCCCCGAACGTCACCTTCACGATAGTGCTGCCGAACAGCACGGAGATAAAAAGCGTATACCCGCTGCCTGACTCGCCGTCTGATTTGCTGACGAACAGCTTCATGAACGTAACGGTAATGTCGTGGTTCTCGCAGGAGCCGCTGTCGAAGTTCCTGCTCGTATACACAACGCACCAGAGCATACAGGGCGAGGTGTCAAGCTTCTTCACCGCAGCATATAATTTCTTCGGCTTCTTCACCTACGTGATAATAATCCTGATAGTACTTTTCTTCATCCTTTACACCTATCTCAAGATAGAGAAGTGATTTATTGCATGAGTACGAGGCCAGGCTGCTTGATTTTCTAACAAAGAGGGGCCAGGCATCTATGGATGAGATGGAACGTGGAACCGGAATGGGCAGAGACAAGCTGGTTTGGGCGCTGGAATCCCTTGCCGAGAAAGGGGCTGTGAGTGTAAAAAGGGAGAGGATCATCGAAGCGAAGGTGACAAAGGAGGCTTCCGGATACAGGGACGAATTCCCAGAGGAGGCACTGGTGAGAAGAATAAGCTCGGCCGGTCGCATGCGTATATCGAGCATAAATGATCAGATAGCGCTTGGCTGGGCGAAGAGGAACGGATGGATAAGAGTGGATAGCGGCAGCGTCACGCTCACCGAAGCAGGGAAGAAAGCAACATCAGGCGCCGGCTACGCGCAGAGGTCGGCGCTCTGCAGTTTGATAAAAGGAGAGGACCCATCAAGTGTTATGGCGAAAGCGAAGGATGCATGGACTACACTCATAAAGCGCAATCTCATAGAGGTGAAGGAGGCCACCGCCATAACCGATGCAACGCCAACGAAGGTCGGCATCGACATGCATGCAGGGGCGCCAGCTGCAGGCGTGGGGGAGCTGACAAGGGAGATGATAAGCAGCGGATCGTGGAGAAAACAGAAATTCAGGGAATACGACGTAAATGCCCAGACAGAATCGGCATACCCTGCAAGGCTGCACCCGGTGCGGGAGTTCACAAACAGGATAAGGCAGAAATGGTTCGAGATGGGTTTCATAGAGGTCGAGGGTCCGATAATAGAAAGCGCATTCTGGAATTTCGATGCACTCTTCTCCCCGCAGGACCACCCTACGAGGGAGATGCAGGACACCTTCTATCTCTCAAACCCGAAGCAGCTGAGCATTGATGACGTCGAGCTTATTGGCAGGGTCAAGAAGATGCACCTCGAGGGCTGGAAGGAGGGCTGGAGCGAGCAGCTTGCAAGGAGCCCTGTGCTAAGGACCCACACAACCAGCGTCTCTGCCAGGTACATGAAGAAGCTGGCCAAAGCGGCCGAATCTAGCTATCCCGCGAAGCTGTTCTCTATAGGCTCGGTCTTCAGGAACGAGGCAACGGATTACAAGCACCTCGCAGAGCTGCGCCAGTACGATGGCATAATAGTCGGAGACAACCTCACCATGGCCAACCTCATACAAACGCTAAAGAGCTTCTATGCGCGGCTCGGGCTAGATGACGTAAAGCTTGCGCCATCATATTTCCCGTTCACAGAGCCAAGCCTCGGATTCTTCTACTATGATGAAAAACGGGACGACATAATAGAGCTGTGCGGCGGCGGCATAATCCGCAAGGAGATAACGAAGGCTATGGGGCTGAACAAAACGGTACTTGCGTGGGGAGGCGGAGTCGACAGGCTGCTGCTCAACGACAAGATATTCGGCGTTGGCGCCCTTCCCGAGCTGTACAAGAACGACATCGCCTGGCTCAGGTCAAGGGGAGGCATAAAGGTGTGAACGATGGCGATAATCTCTTTCGACACGAAGGACCTTCAGGCCGCAAATGGCGGGAAGCGTGGGCTTACAGATGTGATAACCGACATGGGCGTGGAGATAGAGGAAGCGACAAAGCAGGAAATAAAGGTAAACATAGACCCGAACAGGCCTGACCTGCTTGACTTCACCGGCATGCACAGGGCGATAGCAAATTTTACCGGAAAGAAAAAGCCGCAGGACAACCGCTACAAGATAAGTAACGCGCCTGCAATGACGATAACGGTGCAAGCCGCAGTGAAAAAGGTCCGCCCCTATATAGCGGGGATCGTGGTCAAGAATGCAGACCTTACTGGACAGAAGCTCAAGTACTTTATAAATTTCACCGAAAAGTTCTCCGACACCTATGGCAGGAAGAGGAAGAAGCTCGCCATTGGGGTCCACAGCATCGCTGCGATAAACGGGAGCCTCACATATACCGCGGAGGGATCGGGCAGCATAACGCCCCTGGGTCTAGGCAAGCCGATGCGTTTCGACAAGCTGATGAAGGAGCACATAAAAGGCATAACATATCAGGATGCGGTCCCGACGTTCGGGAAAAGCTACCTATACCCATTGCTCAAGGACGACTCCAAGACGATCGCGCTGATACCTGTGACGAATTGCGAGGAGACGAAAGTCACCGAAAACACAAAAGAGCTGTTCATAGACATAACGAGCACATCAGATGTCGCTTTAGGCAACGCAGCCGCGGTGATTGCATGCTCATTCATCGACTCCGGAGCCGATGTATATCCTGTAGAGATCGCATACGGGAAAGCGAAGAAGGCAACCCCAACGCTTGAATACCGTGAGATTAAGCTCAGCATGTCAACGGCAGAACGCACGCTGGGCGTAGCGACAGGCAGGCACAACATCATATCGTTAGCGAACAGGATGGGGCATACCGCCGCCAAATACGGTTCCAGCGTACTATTCTACGTGCCGCCATATAGGGTGGACGTGCTCAACGAGCAGGACATAATCGAAGACATAGCGATAGCCTACGGGTACAACAACATAGAGCCAATAGCGATACTCGGGACGTCATCTGGCATGTCGAACGACTCTGCCGACAGTGACAACAGGATCGCATTAACGATGGTTGGATTGGGCTACACCGAGGCGATAAACAGCCTGCTCACCAGCGAGGAGGTGAGCTTCACAAAGATGGGTTGGAAGCCGCTGAAGGAAAGCTACGTGAGCATAGCCGACTCGAAGACGTCCGCGATAACCATGCTTAGGCAATCGCTGCTGCCAGGGCTGCTCCAGAACATAGCAGCTTCAGCAAATGCCACGATGCCGCAAAGGCTTTTCGAGGTTGGCAAAACCTTCCATGTCAAGGCTGGCAAGCCGATAGAGGGGAAGGGGATTGCATTCGTTAGCGTGCACTCGAAGGCGAACTTCGCAGAGATAAAGAGCGCTGTCGAAGCGCTATTCAAGCAGACAGGGACTGATTACAGGATAGAGGAGCACAGAGACGCGGCGTTCATGCAAGGCAGGTGCGCAAGAGTTGTGTCGAAGGGGCGCCAGGCTGCGCTTTTCGGCGAAGTCCATCCAGAAACGATAAGCAACTTCCGCATAGAGGAGCCGGTAGTCGCTGCAGAGATATCCTTGGATGACCTCTGACGGCTCAGTCCGCTCGCTTTGTCTTCTTAAAGTATTCCTCTATCAATTCAAGGTCCCGCTCTGTAGGCGAGCCGAGCGATAAGGCATTAAGCCTAAGCCCGTTTGGCAGCTCAATCTCTGTGGTCCGCAGCTGCAAACCGCCCGGCCCAGGGCTTTTTTTCTTTGTTTCCATGCAATTCATACCCCGTGAAACCAGAATCCTTTCTCCCCGCCCTTCTTGGCCGCCGGGCCCTTCTTCCTGCCGAGTATCCTGTCCTTTAGCGTCAGCTTCTGCTCAGGCGACGGGTGCTCCTGCTCTGCGATGCTTGCCGCGTATTCCTTCTGCCATTCGTGGAACTTCTCCAGCTTCTCCTCAGACATCTTCTGCATCTTCTCGTCCCAGCTGCCCTTCATCTTCTCCCATTCCGCATTCGTGTATCCGTAAGGCGGGTGCTCCCTGATCTTCGGTGAGAAGTAAGCGTACGAATAGAACTCCTTCACGTAATCGTAATCACGCTCAGATATCTTCGCGGCGTCGACATGCACGCCTTCATTCGCAAGCACACCGATCAGCTCCTGCTGGCTTATCTGCTCACGCCTGTTCCTTGCGCCTTTCGGATTGTATATGACCGTTATCCTTGCTTTCGCGAAGTTCACCGAGCATTTTATTATCGGGTCCATTATCGAAAGCCTGTACTGTAGCCTTGCTGCGTGTTGCGGGTCGATCATCTCCTTCTGGCTAAGCCCTGAGAAAACGACCTCCTTAACCATCCTGTATGGCATCCTGTACTTGTTGCCCTGCTCGTCCGTAATGTAGTCGTCCTCAACGCTGCCCATCTGTCGCTCTCGCTCCAGATCTTCTTTGTACTTGCTTATAGATGGTGTGTCGCGCCTATCCATTGCAAAGCCCCTTGCCTAAATCAGCAGTTGCCGCATCCGCAGCCTCCGCTGCCTTCGGCATTGCTTTCGCATCCGCAGCTCCCTCCGCCTCCGCAGCCGCACGAATCCTTCGTGTCCGTGCTCTCAGGCACCTCTGAGGTCTTGCCTGCCGCATTCTGGACCACGACCTGCTGCGCAATCTTCGGCCTTGCAGTCGCGAAGTTCGCCACGCCCCCGCCTCCATTCACGGGCAATGCGAAGTAGTCTATAATCTTACCGTACGTGTTTGTGTACTCCTCGCTCGCCTCCAGCTCCTTTATATTCCTGGTGTACTTGTCCTTGGCGTACGCCCAGTTCGGGTGCGTCTTTTCCCACTCCAAGGCCGGCATGCTGTATTGCCTCTGGACCTTGTCGCGGTACATCTCAGGGAAAACGTTGAAAGAGCAGAAAGGCATCACCTCCCCGTTCGGCTGCGCGTAGTGTATGTCGCACTTCTCAACTCTGTGTATGTCATATGTGTATTCGTCCTGGAAGTGCATCATGCCTATGAACATGCTCTTCATCTGCAGCTTGCCCATCGACGCGAAGTCGTGCTTCGTGAGTATGGATAGGAGCAGCTTGGAGAAGTTGACGGATTTAGGCTGGTACTGCTTGTCTATGTATCTGTTCAGGCCAAGCAATGCCTTCACCGCTATGAGCTTTCTCGTTGTCTTAGACTTGCCCTGCATCTCGTCCACAGCGCGCTGCAGGTGCTCAAGAAGCCCCTGCGCATCAACGAACTTTGTCAGTGGTACTATCTTGTTGTCTGTGTCTATGAACAGGTAGCTGCCCGCGCCGCAAGCAAAGTGTATCGAAAGGTCGTACTTGTACTCCCCTGTAAGCGCCTCTATGAACTTGTTTATGCCACCGACATAAGGCACAGAGAACCATGCATCCTTGCCTATGACCCCGTTTGTCTGCTCCTCTATGAGCTTGATCGCTCCAGGTATCGTGATCCTCTGCTTCTCCCTCAGCCTTGACGGCATCCTGCCGACAAGCGACACCGGCTGGAAGTTTATCGCCTTGACAATATCCGAGTTGTTTAGCGCGAAGTTTATCATAGCGCCGAGTTCGTGGTCGTTTATTGTCCTTATCACTGTAGGCACAAGCACCACGCCTATGCCTGCACGCCTCGCGGCTTTAAGCGCCAGCGGCGTCTCCCAATGGTTCTTAGGGTTAGCTTTCGGGCTAACGCCATCGAAGCTCATGTAAAGCGTGCTCACACCAGCGTGCCTCAGCTTCACCGCAAGGTCTGGGTTGAGCCCTAGGTTTATTCCTGTTGTGTTGAGCTGTATCTGGTCGAAGCCAGCCTCCTTGGCCTTCTGGATTATGCCTATTATGTCCGGGGCCATAGTTGGCTCGCCTCCGGTTATCTGTATCGCGTTTGCTGGTATCGGCTTCTGAGCCCTGAGGTTCCTGAATATCTTGTCAAGCTCAGCCAGGCTAGGCTCGTAGATCGCCTCTCCTTCCTTGGCATAGAAGAAGCAGTACCAGCATGAGAGGTGGCACCTGTTTGTTACCACAACGTTGGCGAGGCCTGTGTGGGACTTGTGCCTCTCGCACATCCCGCAATCGAACGGGCAGTTCGCACCCTTGGTGTCGCTTATGTAGTTAGGGTTGTCGAACCCTCTTCCATAGTAATTGTAACGCTTCATCTTCATGTACATGTCATAGTCTTCCCAGTACTTCTCTATGGTCCACTGGTGCTCTGGGCAGTATTTCCTTATCATGACGTTGTCGCCGTCTTTGTAGATTATCCCGTTGATAATTAGCTTGCACTCAGGGCACACCGTCATGGTCTTCTCTATCACAGGCATTTTCTCTATCTCTTCCATAGACCTGTGATAAACCGCAAGAATCGGGTCTGCCATGTCCTTCTGCGTAGGCGCCTGCACGCTTGGCCTGACGTTGTTGATATTGTTGACTATGTTCTGCTCTACCTGCACCTGAACCTCTGGTTTCGGTGCGCCTGGGTTACCTTGATTAGGCATGCAATTCCACCTTATTATAGCATTTAAGGCGAATCGAAAGCATTTAAATACTTTCTACTTTGAATTTTACTTTCTTTCAAAAGTTGTCAGCCGGCTTTTCCAAGAGGTTATTGGCACAGTCCGGACTCTTGGAAGGATTATGCTGTAGATCAAGGATTCCTCCTAAAATTCTGCCTCCATCCGCGTTTGCCTGCGGGATTGTTTCTCCCCATACGCCGCTGGAAGCCCCGCCTCTTGAAGCCTTCTGCCGGCGCCTCATTCTTCGGCTTTATCGGCTTCTCCCTTATCCTCTTTATGCTCTCGTTCAGGTCCTTCTTCAACCTCTCGGCTATGAAGTTCTTAGAGAAATGGTCAGCCTTAAGCGCAATGCATATCTTTGTAGCGTATACCCTTGCAATCCTGCCGCGTATCTCACGCGGCGCGTTCGTTATCTCCGGTATCTTGAACAGTATGCCGTACTTCGGAGGCCTGCTTCCGAACTTTATGTGCTTGAACAGCGCCTTCTCGGCTCCGAGAAGCTGCACAGTGCTGGCCGGCATCGTGGCTAGCCTCTCCATAGAGCCTGCCCTGCTAAGCAGCTCAGCGGCTATCATATGGTCTGTCAAGTACGTCGTGTTAGGCATTACCCTAGTTGATGCCTTCTTTATATAGGAATCTAGCCTCTTGAGCGAGTCAGACATATCAAGTGTCATCTGCGCAAATTCCGATATCGCGCTGCTGTCTTCGCCATCCATCGCCCTGCCTATGGTCGAAAGCAGCTTATTGTGTATCTCGCCGGCGCGGCCGGCATCCCCTATAGCCTCATTTATTGCAGCCTCATCCTTGCCACTGCTTTGCACCGCCATGACAAGCTTTGCCAGGGTCTCAGGGCTGGCCATTTTGACCTCAGGAAGGTATATCCCGAACCATTCGCTGAGCCTCTCGTAAGCTAGGTTGAGCGACCTATTCGTCTCGAGGTAAGCGTTGACGGCCTGCATCAGCACGTACTCCTCGCTCTGGTATGCGCTCCTTATTCCCCCTTTAGCGCTCTCAAGCATTCGCTCCCTTATCTCCTCAAATCCCTTCTTTGGCAAATTCACACCACAGCAAGAGAGGTATCTCCGATAAGGTATAAAATAGCAATAGATGTCGCGGCGCACGCAAAAAGTATAAATATCTTTGAGTATGAGTCCTTCTTGTTCGCTCGAGTGATTTTATGGCAAGAAGGCTGACAGATGAAATATTGGGGCAAGGAAGGAACCAGCGCATAGTCTCGGCACCTCTGATAGAAAATGTGCCATTGGACAACGTAGGGAGCAGGGATCCAGCAACCCTGATGGCAGATAAGCTTTTAAGGGGGATAGGGCAAGATGGCGTAACTGGATCCAAGCCAGGGGATACACACAACACAATGCCGCCACTCAGGGCAGCGCCCACCGAAGGGTTCGAGCATTTCTTAGAGCTGAGGTCGGCAGAAAGGGAGCGCCGCATGCGCAACGCTGCCGAAGAGCCAGGCCAGTTATCCCCTAACATCTAGCCGACACGCAACAATTTTAAGCTGCACGGCGAAAGAGAAGCATGCAGACCAAGGCCACGATGCTCAGCAACGGCCTTACGCTTGTAGTATCGCCTATGCGCAGCCTGCAGACCGTTGGCGTAGCTTTGGGGGTAAAATACGGCTACATAGACGACATGCCAGGAAAGATAGGCGTGTCGCATTTTCTCGAGCACATGCTCTTCAAAGGGACGAGGAAAAGGACCTGGAAGGACATAGACGAGGAGACGAACCGCTTCAGCATAGACGACAATGCATTCACCGATTCCGAGTATACGGTCTACACCATGACAGCCTATAAGGGCTACTTCGGCAAGGCCATGGAAATGCTCTCAGACATGGTGAGAAACTCGACAATGCCAGAAAAAGAGTTCACAATGGAGAAGGGGCCGATAGTCAACGAGATACTGATGTTCCACGACAATCCGGCATCCTCGGAGATGTCCGGCGGCTACCTGCCCCGAGTGCTGTTCAAGAAGCACCCGGCAAGGAACACGTCGCTGGAGAACCCAAGAAGCATACAAGGCATGACAAGAAGGGACCTAGCACGAGTATACGACAGCTATTACACACCCGGCAACATGGTCCTCTCAGTATACGGAGGGGTGGGCGCAAGCACAGCTATGCGCATCTCAAAAAAATACTTCGGCGGATTCAGGAAGCGCACGAAGAAACCGAGCAGGCATCCTTCAAGGGAGAAGCAGGAGAGGTCTGCCATGACGATAACGAGAAGGGGGGTAAAGCAGGCGAGAATAGGCATAGGATTCAAGACGCAGGAGTTCCGCAAGCAGTATCTCAACGAGTACCTCTCGTCGCTTGTAGCTGGTATGCTGCTCCAGCACAGGCTCTTCGAAGAGGTGCGGGAGAGGCGCGGCCTCTCGTACGAGCCTGCGGCCAGGGCCTACACCTACTCCACATACGGATTCATAGGAGCCGAAGCCGGCGTAGAGCAGAGGAACCTGAGTGAGGCGGAGAAGGTGATACTAAAAGAATTCTACAAACTGCAGTGCGGCGAAATAAAGAAGAAGGAGATAGACAGGATAAAGAACGAGCTGCGCATAGGCTACACGATAGCGAGGGAGAGGCCGCTTGAGATGGCGATCAGGGCTGTAATATCGACGATGACAGAGCAGGAACCAAACCTGCCGGAACGGATGCCAGAGCTGATAGGCAGGGTGAGCCTTGATGGGGTGCGGGGATACTGCGCAAAATACATAGACGTCGACAGATACGGCATGTACACGCTGAAGCCGAGATAGCGCACCTTTTTTATATTGGTTAGAGAGAGGTATATCGAGATATATGAAGATAGAAGAACTGCTTGCGTATGCGAAGAGCAAGGGCTTCTTCTGGCCTAGCGCGGAGATATATGGCGGAGCGTCTGGCATATTCGATTACGGGCATGTCGGAGCGCTCCTGAAGAGGAGGTTCGAGAGCCTGTGGCTCTCCTATTTCGTTGATCAGAACGAGGACTATCACATTATAGAGGGATCCGAGATGCTGCCAGAGAAGCCGCTGATAGCGTCCGGCCACGCATCAAGGTTCAATGACGTGCTGGTAGGCTGCACCAAGTGCAATACATTCTTCAGGACCGATGTGATACTCGCAGACAAGAAGGTGGCGGTGTCAGAAGGCGCATCTCCAGAAGAGATGGACAAGCTGATAGGAAAAAATAGGATAAAGTGCCCGAGATGCGGCGGCGACCTCGGAAAGTCAAAGTCGTTCAACATGATGATCGGCATAAGCCTCGGCCCGGAAAAAGCAGAGAAGGGCTTCCTCAGGCCGGAGACCGCGCAATCCGCATACCTGAACTTCTTCCAGGAGTTCAACGTCCTAAGGAAGGCGCTGCCGCTAGGCCTTGCGATAATAGGCAAGGCGTACAGGAACGAAATATCGCCAAGGCAAGGCCTTTTTAGGCTCAGGGAGCTGACGCAGGCCGAACTGCAGATATTCTTCGACCCCGAGGCATGGAAGCCCGGAAGCGGCGCCCTCCCGGAAAGGAAGTTCGTTGTAGTAACGTACAGCGACAAGAAGACGCAGCTGCTCAGCGCGCACGAGCTTACTAAGATGTACGGCATACCGGAATTCTACGCCTATCACATGGCACTGATAGACAGGTTCTACACAGACGTGATAGGCGTTCCCAAGGAAAAGTTTAGGTTCCTTGAGAAGGGCGGGGATGAGAAGGCGTTCTACAACAAGGTGCACATGGACATAGAGGTAGATATAGAGAGCTGGGGAGGGTTCAGGGAGGTCGGAGGGCTGCACTACAGGACGGATTACGATTTAAGCTCCCATACGAAAGGGTCTGGCAAGGATCTCTCGGTAAACATCTCCGGAAAGAGGATAACCCCGCACGTGCTAGAGCTAAGTTTCGGCGTGGACAGGAATATCTGGATGCTCCTGGATGTCTTTTACAAGAAGGACGGAGAGAGGAGCGTGCTGGCGCTGCCGAAGCTGCTTGCCCCTTACCAGGCGGCGGTGTTCCAGCTTCAGAAAGACGAGCAGCTCGACAAGCTCGCGCAGGAAACATATGAGAGCCTGAAGCACAGCTTCAAGGTTGTTACCGACAGCTCTGGCTCTATAGGCAGGAGGTATGCGAGGATGGACGATGTAGGAACGCCGTACTGCATAACTGTGGATTTCAAGAGCGTAGACAAGTCTGACAAGGAACACGGCACTGTCACTGTAAGGAGCAGGGACGACAGGTCGCAATCCAGGGTCAAGATAGCCTCTCTGAAGGAATTCTTTGAAAAGGCATACGCTCACGGTGATTAGCTGCAAAGCGAGCCAGGCATACCTGTGATTACGTTCTCGCTTAGGCACACCTTCGAGAGCGCCCAGCCGCTGACATTCTATGCTGACTTCAACCAGGCGAGCAACACGTTGGTATATCCGCAAGACAGCCTCCTTGTGAGTGTGACGCAGTCCGGCAGCGACGAGAAAGGGAGCTTGCACGTGAGCGGAGGCCGCCGGGGCTATGTGACCAGCGAGGTCAGGCGGAGATTCAGGCTCAGAGACGACATGGGCAAGATATACAAGAAGATACGTACGGATGCATACATCGCAAAGGCGATAGATTTGTATAGGGGGATGAGGCTTACGCTAAACGACCCATGGGAGACCACGCTAGTATTCATAATATCGCAGTTCAACAACGTGAAGCGCATCCGGCTTATAACGCGGAGCATAATCGCAAAGTACGGAAGCGAGATAGAGGGCCGCGCCGCGGCATCGGCAAGGAGCTTCCCGACAAGCGCAGATATGACGAAGGCCACCGAGAAGGAGCTCAAACGGCTTGGCGCAGGATACCGCGCAAGGTACATAATC
The DNA here is from genome assembly GCA_021791535.1 of Microcaldota archaeon. Lineage (GTDB taxonomy): Archaea > Micrarchaeota > Micrarchaeia > Micrarchaeales > Micrarchaeaceae > JAJZAB01. The sequence continues at coordinate 5,021 of JAJYWI010000008.1, read as the reverse complement.
GGGGCAGCAGATTACTGCACAAACAACGTAGACCTCGATAAGCTTCCGTCCCACAAGTACTTGAAGCTGAAGGAGGAGCTGATGCAGATAGATGGAGTGGGTGAAAAGGTAGCCGACTGCATAGCCTTGATGGGCTACGGCAACCTGAAGGCATTCCCGATAGACGTGCACATAAAAAGGACTATGGAGAAACTCTACTTCGAAGGAAAGGTGAAGAGGATCCGTGAGATACGCGATTTTGCTGAGAGCAGGTGGGGAGACTACATGGGATACGCGCAGCAGTACCTGTTCCACAAAGCGAGGATGATGGCATGAAAGCGCTTGACACAGACATAGAGAATATAGCTGGCTGGCTTACCAGGAAACAGTCAGACTTCGATGTTGTGATGCAGCTCTCTAGAGAGCTTATCCGCGATGCAGGCCAGGCGATAACTTTCATGCACAACGGCGAGGTGAAAAAAGCGGCAGCCAGGCTGCGCTCCATGGCAACTACAGTGAAGAGGCTGCAGAAGATGGACTCAAAGTTCAGGTACCATACTATGCAGGCGTATCAGGAGTACGCCGAAGCAAGGATCTTCGCTGACATAAAGACAAAACGAAGGGTCACGCCGCTGCGTAGCGTAGGGGTGGACGGCGAAGCATACCTGATGGGGCTGATGGATGTAGAAGGGGAGCTGAAAAGGGAGATATTGGAGTCCCTCAGGGCCGGCAGAGTGAAGGAAGCGGAATGGTATTTCGACATAATGAAGGAGATATACGACTCAACCAGGAAGCTGAGGTTCGCCGAGGCGGTCTTACCTGGATTCAGGAAGAAGCAGGATACTGCAAGAATACAGATAGAGAATGCAGGCAGTGAGATACTGATGTTCAAGAGAAGGCGCTAGCGCAGCCTGGTATACACCGATGATGCGGCTAGGTCTATGCTCCTGTTGACCGTGTCAGCACCTCTGCCTGAGGCTACGAGCTTGGCTATCTTGCTGTCCAGGCCAACGCTGCTTACCCAAGCAGCATTCCTGCCTATCCTGTCAGAATAATCGCCATTGATGTACTTGTTTACAGATGCCTGGGTTATCCCAAGCCTGTCAGCTATCTCCTGCTGCCCCATATTGTATTTGCGCTTGAGCAGCCTTGCTACGGCCACCCTCACTGCAGGTATAGCTGTCCTTATCATTCTGTCGCATTCAGACACCATCACTCTACACCGAAAGTATCCTTTAACGACCCGAACAGGCCCTTGCCCTTCTTGTTCTGTGGCTGTGGCTCCTGCGCCTTCCTAGGCTTCTGCATCTCCTGCGCGGCTCTCTTTTGCACTACCGGCTCAGGCTTCTCCTTTGGCGCAGGCGCACCAGCTCCGAATGCGCTCTTTATCGAGCCGAGCACACCGCCCCCCAACTGCTTCTGCGGCGTAGCGGGCTGCTGCACCGTCTTCTCCCTCTTTTGTTGCACCTCTACTATCTGCCTCTGCCTGCCTGCAGTGTTTCCGAACGAGTCCTCTATGCTCTTGATTATGCCCCTTGTGTCCATCCTGTAGACTTTAGACGAATCGAGTATTATCACATTGCTCTTTGCGTGCATGGCTGAAACCGCGTCATCGACGTCCTTGCACACAGCTGCGCGCACTCCACCGACCTTATTCGCCTCTATTACCGCCTCCATAGGCGTCTTCGAGACAAGTATGGATACGTCATACCCTGAGATAGAGTCACGTATGTCCTTTATCAGCACTCTGTAGTCGCCTGTGTCTTCGTCGCTCATTATGCAGGTGTTCCCGCTCCTGTTTATTATGTTTGCCAAGCGTATGCTCAGACCCTTGTCATCAGACGCCAAATATACCCGCATCGGACCCCCTATGCCGATAATAAATCTTGCTGACATGGTTATTAAGCTTTGTGATGGAATAATGATAAGGTGATGCCCTGAGAGGAAGAGACACCCTCGTGGTATGCGAATCGTGCGGCAGGAAGGTGCCGAGAAGCAAAGCTGTGATCGATGAAAAAGCCATACGCTTCAGCACCGAGCTTAAGAACGCCAATGACGTAAGGTTCTTCGAGCGCAGGAAGGTAGTATACTGCATAAGCTGCGCGAAGCACCGAGGAATATTCGAGAAGAAGAAGCGCCAAGCCATAGAACGCGCGAAAAGGTTCTGAAATGGTAGAGAAGGCCGACCTGCTAATCTTCAAGATGCGCGAGGGGAGCGCGACGCAGCCTGCCGAGGCTCAACCGGCCACAACGCAGCCTGCCGAGACTCAACAGGTCACGCCGCCTCCGGCCAAGGCCGCGTCGCAAAAGAAGAAGAAGGAGAAAGGGCAAGACCTGAAGGAGCAGAGCAGGCAGGCCGCCAAAGGGCTTTACTGCGAATGGCATCCATGGAGACCTGCATATGCTGTGTGTTACACCTGCCATAAGCCCTTCTGCTACGAGGACATATCCGAATACAACGGCAAGTACTATTGCCTTGAGGACATAGACGCTGCGGTTGCCACGGAGAAGCCGCAGCTCACGTTCGTTTTCAACAAGGTGAGCATGCTGCCTGCAAGCCTCTTCCTGCTAACAATGCTGGTGTACATATATTTCGTCAACGCGCTCTTCGCGTACATTGCGACTAATGCGGCTAAGGTCGGCATACAGGTATTCATAGCCAGCAATTTCATACAGCGCGTGAACCTGAGCTATGTTATGCTCTTTGTTGGACTCATCATACTCGCATTTCTGTTCGTGGGTGGCCTCCTCATATTCGCGCAGTCAAGGAAAGGATACTGGCTCAGCATATTCTCCGGCTCTATAGCCTTCATATTCTTCAGCTATGTCTATATAGCAAATTTACAGGACTACGGCTTCATAATAGGCGCGCTGACGCTAGTCGGGCTGATAAGCATGAGGTTCGCGGTAAGTTCAACCGCCACGGAAGAGGAACAGGAGGCTGCAGCTCCGCCCCTTCCAAGCAGCTTCACATATGGTGTCCAATCCCCGATGCGGTTCTGATCAGCCTGCCATGAGGGTATGTGTCTGGTACCTGCCCCTCCTCTCTATTTCGGCAAGCCGCTTTATCATCTCGCCGCTATATGCGCAGCTCTTCCTGTAGCCGGCAAGGAACCTCTGGAAAAGGTCCTGGCTTACAGACCTTTTCATCAGAAGCAGATCCAAAGCCTTCTCCTCAGGCGACTTCGTGCTCTTTGCAAGTCCGAAGTCTATTATCCAGAGCTCTCCTGCGTTATCAAGCATAAGGTTTGCAGGAGTATAGTCGCCGTGTGCTATGTCGAGGTTGTGCAGCAGTCCGCAGTACACCCCCGCATCGTGCAGCGCCCCGCTGAGCCTGGCCCTTCCAATCCTGGCAAAGCCGGTGGTGAACTCGTGCAGGCTCCTGCCGCGTATCCTTCTCATGCAAATGCTTGTGAGTCCAACCAGCAGCGGATTCGGGACGTTCATGCCGTGCGATGACGCAGCGTAAAGCAGCCTGGCTTCGCTTTTTGTACGCTGGCGCCTAAGCTTATCATCAAGCTGCTTTATCCTGTACCGCTTCGCCGCCCTCTCCTTGACTATAGTATCCATTCCAAGGAAACGCGTCTCATAGATCCTCGCTTCGGCGCCTTCGGATATGAGTCTCAACCGATCACCACGTCACCTTGACAGTATCAACACGGTACCTCTGGTTTATGTTTAACTGCCCTGCGCTGTAGTGCTGCCCGCTCCTGTACATCTTCTCTGCTACAACGGCAATCATCGCACCGTTATCGGCATTCAGCTCATTCGGCGAGACGAAGAAGCCTGCTCTATGCTCCTTTGCTACAATTCCGAGCATCTCCTTCAGCCTCTTGCTCTGAGCTACACCGCCGCAGACCATCAGCTCCCTCTTCCTTGCAAGGAGGAGAGCGCGCTCAGTGGCCTCGCACAGCATCGCGAAGGCAGTTTCCTGCAGCGAATATGAGGTATCTCTGACGGAGTGACTCTCAAGCGACTTCTCAGCAAAGGTCTGCAGCCCTGTAAATGCGAAGTCCATGCCCTTTACCGTATATGGCATCTCGAAGTACCTGCCTCCGGCTGCCGCTTTTGCAACAGTGGACCCCCACGCCGGGACAAGCCCTGCGGCGCGCGCAAAGCTGTCTATCATGTTGCCAATCCCTATATCGAACGTCTCGCCGTAAACGTGATAGTGCCTGAAAGGGTTTTCGACGATGCCGAGTATCTGCGAGTTGCCGCCGCTTACGTAGAGGACGAGAGGATCTTTCAGCCTGAACGCCTGTTTTGTCACCTCTATATGACCCAGCGCGTGGTTGACCGGCATGAGCGGCAGCTTGTACCTCTTCGAAATAAGCGTCGCAGCAAGCTGGCCCACTGCAAGGCACGGCCCAAGGCCAGGCCCCTTGGTATACCCCACGGCTTCTATCTCGCCAGGTTTTATCCCAGCCTCGTCCAGAGCGCGCTTAATCACCAAATGGGCGTTCCTCATGTGGAATCCGGCGACCTTTACAGGTATCATGCCCCTGTCCTTTATCGGATACATGCTTTTCTGGTTGGCCAGTATCCTGCCTTTGTCGCATATGCCAACGCCAAAAGTGTGGGCCGTGCTCTCTATGCCTAAAATTGCCATAAGCGGATATTCGGTTAAAGATATTTATCAAGGTATGGTTGTACCGAGCTATCGTTTATAAATGCATAGCGGGAAAACTCCCATCCTTAAGATGGGAGATGAAAGCGGATGCGAAAACAAAAGACGTATAACTCTTAATGGCGTAATAGATATGGTCGTCATGAAAACTGCATATAGGTACCGTGCATATCCTTCAAAAGAACAGAAGGAAATACTCAATCGGCAGATGTTTCTTTCAAAGGAACTCTACAACATGCTCCTTGAGAAGTCAAAGGAATACCACAGAGACACAAAGAAGACGCTTACAGAATACAGAATGAATGTCTGGATAACGCAGATAAAGAAGGAAAGGCCAGAATTTGCAGAACTGCACTCGCAGGTTCTCCAGAATGTTTCAAAAAGAGTATCAGACGCTTACATGCACTTCTTCAGA
>JAJYWI010000009.1 GCA_021791535.1 Microcaldota archaeon | reverse complement strand
ATTTCCAATAGGGAAGGTCTTAGTAAACGACCTTGCCTGTCCTATGAAGTTGGTTTGCCCAACGTTGCTGTGCAACATGCTTATCAACCGATGAAAGCCTCGGACTTTAGTCCGAGGTAGTTTACATGGCCACCCTGGCTTTAGCTCGCTTTCTTACCTTCTCTGCAATTCTCTGCAGCTCCTCAGCCTCTTTATCGTCTATTATGCCTGCGAATTCCATAAGTCTGCTTTTGTTACTCTGTTTTAGGTTATCGGCAAGCTCGGAAAGCAGTTCTGTAAAGCTCTTTCCATTTTTTATCTTGGCGAGTTTCCTGTATGCCTCGTCACTTATCATTATTGTTTTCATATTATCATCTATATATAGACTATATACATATTTATACTTTTTGGTGCGGGCATGCCCGCCATCAGATACATGCAAATACCAGTCTGGACTTGGCGGGCATCTGCATTCAGGTAAGCTTCTCTTTCGATAGTAAATGCTATTAAATCATCAGAAATAAATAAACTAATGCATAATGGTCTATAAGATAGTTATGGCACGGAATTCCAGAGAGGCGGATGGAAGAAAGGTGTGGATATGTCCTGCAAGAGACGTATTTATGGATAAACAAAAACTGATTACTTTACCATATGATGTAAAACTAGCCTTGCGCAAAAGAGTCTTCGTACCGGATGAAAAAACTTTTTCGTTTATAAACACTGCAATTGAGCTAATCAACAGGCATAAGAAGGGCATAGGAGTGATTGCTGATGTAGGTACAGGTAGTGGAGTTATAGCTATTTATATCGCGAAGAAATTTCCAGATAAAAAGGTTTATGCTTTTGATATCTCTATAAGAGCTTTACAGTTAGCTAGATATAATGTATCATTAAACCGGATAACCAACATTGTATTTTTTAAAAATAAGGATAAGAAGTGGCTGAATTCTCCTAATTCTAAAAAAATAGATATGATAGTGGCTAATCCGCCCTATGTGGGTGATCTTGAATACTTCTCGAAGCGTTTTCTAAAAGAATATCCTGATGCTAAGTATCAGCCGGCAACTGCAATCAGAAGTTATGACAGGTACGGGCTTAGGTCGTATATTGGGATATTTAACGCTGCACGAAAACACGGTGTGAAGTATATTCTTTTTAGATGCAATACTGAGTCTGTAGATAAAATTAATCTCATATTATCAAAAGTTAAAGATGTAAAACTAAGGAAAATGAAAAGTAGAATAAGCCAAAATTCATTTCTATTCGTAGAAATAATCTACTAATTATTACTCTCGTTTAACTTTCCTGAAGACCAATTCCATCTTCTCAGTAACTTGCAGAAATGGATCTTCAGCTACGTCCTAATCCGCGCTCGTTCTAATAGAAAAGTGTCCTTCTAAGAATTTAGCAGTTTCAAGTCGTTGCGTATATGCGTTTTAGCTATAGCTACAAGTTTGCTTTTTAAACGCTTGTTCATGTTGTTATTGGTCGTCTATAAGTTATATAACTTTTCACTTTTGATTCTTCCAAACAATAAATGCAATATTTCGCAGAAAACCCATAATACATTTCATTAATGTGAAAAGTAAGTCTATCGAACCCCCGACTATAAAGGCACTAAGATTAAGGGTACTTCTCTACGACAAACTCTGGTAATGGACTTGGCGGGATTTGAACCCGCAACCCCCTGCATGCCATGCAGGTGCGCTACCGTTGCGCTACAAGCCCGCATGGGTGTTTTGCATCGGCATTATTTATTGCTTGCTGTATGAGTCAGTCGTATTGTTTCCTTATGTATTTCATCTCGCATCTGCTGCAGTACCTCGTTTCAACGCCTGCTTGCAGCAGCAGCCTCCCGCAGCCCTCGCACTGCTTTATTTCCTGAGCCTGCTGTTCCACCCCGCGCTGCATGTCATGCCCTGCATGCATGCCTTGCGGCACCGCAGCTCTTGACGTGCCCATCAGAACCCCAAATAGCTCCGCGCCAAAGGTATTTAACGCTTATGCCGGGGAAACGAAGACTATGTTGCCCCCTCTCAGGAGTATAGTCCCTAGCTTCGCCTTAGTCTCACCGCCGTCGAGCTCCTCAGCCTCCTCGAGCACTATGTTCATGTGTGCGTCAAATGAGGTGATCCTGCCTCGTATGCTAAGGCTGCCCTTGAGCCGCACGAGCACAGTCTTGCCTATCACCCTGTTGAGCAGGTCGAAAGGCCTCTCGTTCTGCAATCTATCCACCTAATCCTTCCTCTTAATCTTCTTAAGCTCTTCCTTTTTTATCGCTAGGTGCACCCTTCCTGTGCCGACGCCTATCTGCTTGCCTATGAGTATGTTCTCGGCGACACCCTTGAGCATGTCGGTCTCGCCGAAGACGCTCGCGTTGGTGAAGTGCTTCACAGTCTCCTCGTACGCTGCCCTGGCGAAGACGGACTCCTTCTCTCCTGCTATCCCGTGCCTGCCCACGCTTTTTATGACCCCGGTGTGGGTCATCGCGTCCGCCACCAGGCCCAGGTGCCTGAAGCCGACGGTTATGCCCTCCTCGTTGATCGTCTTCTGCAGCTCGTTGGCTATGAGGTTCCTGGCGGCCTCTATCCCGTATACTCTGAGCACCTCGAATATGTCGTTGCTGTAGACCTCATCCTTCTCTATGCCGTCAACGCTAAGCACCCCCTCTATGTTGCTCCCCGATGTGGTGAGATAGAACTCGTTGTTGTCGTTAGTTTGCATAACAACCTTCTGTATGCCTGGCACGCCAGCTATCACAGAATTGAGCACCTTTACGAACCTTGTGCGTATGCTCTTCGTGTCCTTGTCCTTCACCTTTACCCTTATCTCATCGCCGTCCTGGTCTGCGCTCACTCCCTCGAGCTTCGAGAGCCTGCTCGCTATGGTCCTTCCGGTTATGCCGTGCTGCGCCGTCTTCTCCTTGCTGAGGTGCAGCGCCATCGTGCCTGACTTGAGGTTCTCCTCGAAACCGTCTATGACCCCAGAGACCTTGACCTCCTCTATTCTCTTCCATACCTCTTTCGCTTTCTCGTAGCTCTTCGAGGTAGACTTATCAAGGCGTATCTCCATCATCGGGAACTTTGGCTTCTTCCTTGCGTCAACGATCTCTATTATCCTCGGCAGCCCTGTTGTGGTTATGACGGATGCAATCCCTGCGGAGTGGAAGGACCTAAGCACCATCTGGGTTCCAGGTTCGCCTATCGACTGCGCGGCCACTACCCCCACCGCTTCGCCCCGCGCCACCTTCATGTCTTTTGCCATCAGATCATCATTTCTTGCCGGCGACCATCTGCATCGTTGGGTCTATGCCGTCTCCGCCGTATATCGTCTCTATCAGCGCTCCGCTTGCGTCCTTCACGCTGCCGTCATCAGCAACGTAGAGGTCCTGCAGCGCGTTTATCAGTCTGCGCTGCATGTAGCCGCTTACTGCAGTTATGAGCGACTTCGTCATCGCAGAGTCCCTAGCCCCCATGGCGTGCATGTAGAGCTCAGGCGGCGACAGCCCCTCTATGAAGCACGACCTTATGAATCCCCTCGCCTCAGGCCTCCTGTCGTTCCTCTTGAAGTATGTGAGTATTCTGCCGTTGTAGCCTCTCGACGGCCTGCGGCCGCGCACCGACTGCTGTCCAAGCAGCATGCTGATCATGACGAAGAACACTATATTGCCCTTGGCCTTTATCATCGCCATCAGGTACGCGTTGTTTTCCGGAGTCAGCGTCTTCATGAGGAACTTTGCTGCTATTTCCCTTGCTATGTCGAGCTGGACTCTCAGCTCAAGTTCAAGGGTTTCCCTTCTGGTGTAGCCAGGCAGCGCCTCGAGCTTGCCCTGCTTGTAGCTCTCCATAAGCGCAGCCGCCTTCTCATCCGCCTCATTGATTATGCGCTCCTTCTCCTTCCTTATCTGCTCTGTCTCGTAATAGTCGCGTATGCTAATGGTAAGCCCGGACATGTATGCTGATCTCACAGCTATGTTCGATACATCGTGCAGGAACTTCGCCGAGGCGTCAGGACCGTACTTCTCGAATATCTCTGCGATGAGAGGCCCGCCGATGCCTATTATGTTCTCGCTTACCGTTCCTGCGGCCAGCTCGCCGTCTTTTATTACCGTCTTCTCGCCGAGATTTGACGTGGCGGTGTAGCTCAGCCCCTTCGGCAGTATCATCGAGAATATAGCCTTGCCGCTGTAGAGGCCGTTCTTCTCCCTCTTCGGCATATCATATACCATAACCGACGACAGCATTATCGACGCTTCTTCCTTGGTGAAGTAAGCGCCATCCCTTGTAAGCATGTATAGTCCGGCTATCTGGTCCTCCTCGGTGAACATGACCGGCCTGCCATCCCGCGGCGAGAGTATCAGATCCTTCGGCTGCATAAGGTGCCTTGCCTCGGCCTGCGCCTCTATCGACTGCGGCACGTGGAGGTTCATCTCGTCTCCGTCAAAGTCGGCGTTGTACGGCACCGCTGCCGACGTGTTCAGCCTCAGCGTCTTTCCAGGCAGCACCTTCACCACGTGCGCCATGACCGAGAGCCTGTGCAGGGTAGGCTGCCTGTTGAAGAGCGCAAGGTCGCCGTCTATGAGCTGCCGCTCCAGAACGAAACCTGGAACTAGCGACTTGATCAGCTCCTCCCTGTTCACTTCTGTGACGCGCTTCCTTATTCCATCCTTCGATATGATGTTAAGCACCATCGGGTATTCGGTCCTCTTGAGGTAATCCCTGGCCAGCTCTATGTTCCACTGCGTAGTGTATATCGGCACGGTCAGGTTCTCGGCTATCCTCCTAGGCACACCAACCTGGTTGATCGTCAGCCTCGCATCCGAGCATATGACCGTCCTCGCCGAGAAATTCACCCTCTTGCCAGAGAGGTTGTACCTGAGGCGGCCCTCCTTGCCCTTCAGCCTCTGCGCCAGGGTCTTGAGAGGCCTCGTTGACCTATGCCTCGCAACAGGTATGCCTGGCGTCTCGTTGTTGAAGTATGTGGTGACCTGGTACTGGAGAAGCTCCCAGAGGTCGTCTATTATTATCTGGGGAGCTCCAGCATCTATGTCCTGGCTCAGCCTCTGGTTTATGCGCATTATGTCGACGAGCTTGTGCGTCAGGTCGTCCTCGCTCCTCTCGCCAGATTCAAGGGTGATAGACGGGCGCATGTTCACCGGAGGGACCAGCAGCGCTGTTATCACCAGCCATTCTGGCCTCGTGGCTATCGGGTCTATGCCCATCAGAGACAGGTCATCGTTGCTTATCTTTGAGAGCCAGTCGCGTATCTCGTCGGGACGTATGCGGTTGCCTTCCATGTAGAAGAAGGTCGGCCTTTCAAGCTTTATCTTTCTCTGCGGCGCATCGCAATGCGGGCACTTCTTAACGCTCTTCAGCCTCTTCATTATCGGCCCAGCCTTCTTCTCCGGCTCTTTCATTATCGGCGCCTCAACCTCCGTGCCCTCGCCTACCTCCTCCTTCACGAATTCCTCTATCGCTGGTCTTATCTCGGCTATCTGGCTCTCCGACATCAGTATCCTGTGGCACTTCTCGCAGGTGCTCTGCAGCAGCAGGTATATCGTCTTTGCAAACTCCGGGTGTATCACCGGCCTCACGAGCTCTATGTGGCCGAAGTGGCCTGGGCACGACTTAGCCCTGCCGCCACAGGTCTTGCATTTCAGCCCGGGGTCTATTACGCCGAGGCGCTGGTCCACAACACCGCCGTCTATTGGGTAGCCGTCCTCGTTATAAGTGTCTGAGACTATGAGCTTAGCTACGCTCATGTGCTTTATCAGCTCTGGGGAGAGAGTTGTGAACTTCACTCCATCTATGCTTTCAGCTTGCATCTCACTCACTCTTAAGCAGCACCTTTGGCAGGATGTGCATCGATTTTATCTCGTCAAGCAGAAGCTTGAACGCGTAGCTTATCTCGACCCTCTCGAGGTTGTTGCCTCTGCAGAGCTGGCAGACCGGGACATTCTTTATGTAGTCGTAATAGCCGACATCCCCGTCGTTCTTGCAGATCCAGATTTCCGCCTTGTCGCTCTGGTCCAGCATGCGCTCCTTCAGCGAAAGGCTGGCGCCGTGGCCGACAAGGGCATCGCGTTCCATCTCGCCGAACTTGAGCCCGCCGCGCCTTGGCTTTCCTTCCGTGGGCTGGTGCGTGAGTATCTGAACAGGGCCCCTGCTCCTGACCTGCAGCTTCAGGCTTACCATATGGAGCAGCTTGTTGTAGTATACCACTCCGGTGAATATCTTCGCGTTGAATTTCCTGCCGCTCCTCCCGTCGTAGAGCTCCTCGTCCCCGAACCTGTCGAAGCCGTACCCCTCTAGCACATGGCCGTACTCATTTATCCTCTCCGACCCGCGTTTGGAGAAAGGAGTGCCGTCTATGTATGTGCCCTGCAGAGACCCAGCCTTGGCGCCGAGCATCTCCAGCATGTGCCCCATCGTCATCCTGCTCGGCAGGCTGTGCGGATTCAGCAAGAGGTCAGGCACTATGCCGTCCTTGCTGAAAGGCATGTCCTCCTGGTTGAGTATGAGAGCTACGACTCCTTTCTGCGCCTGCCGCGAGGCGAACTTGTCCCCCACTTCCGGAATCTTGACGCTGCGTATGCGCACCTTCACTATCTTCGTCGCGCCTGTCGTCTCGCTTAGCATCACGTCGTCCACTACGCCTTCCTCGCCGGCCCTAAGCGATACAGAGTTGTCGCGGCTCTTCTCCTCTCCGACTCCGAAACTCGTCTGCTCTTCCAGGAACCTAGGCGGCGAGACCTTGCCTATGAGAACATCGCCCTCGTCGACCTGCGTGCCTACCTCGACTATGCCGTCGTCGCTAAGCTTCGCGTACGCATGCTCGCCGAGGTACCCGTCGGTTGTGGCTGGTGGTATCCTGAGATGATCCTGCTGGCCGCCGGGGTAGCGCCTCTCCTCGTCGCCGTACGTCCTGTAGAATATGCTCCTGCCCAGGCCCCTATCGACAGCGGATTTGTTAAGGACCACCGCATCTTTCATGTTGTAACCGTAATACGTGGAGAGCGCCACGACAAAGTTCTGGCCACTAGGGTGCCTGCTAAGGCCGAGCGTCCTGTACGCGAGGCTGTTCACTATCGGGATTTGGGGGTAGTAGAGCAGGAAGGCCCTCGGATCGTATCTGCTGTTGAAGTTTATCGCATAAAGGCCCTGGCTCTGCTTGCTGAAGTTGAGCGCTATCGAATGGCGCCCCACGCTGTTGAACTCCATGAACACGCTCGCATTGACCGTCAACCCGAATATCGATGCCGGGTCTATCTCCAGGTGCGTAGTCTTGGGCGTTATCTCGCTCTCCTCAAGCGCGGCGAGCGCATTCTCCTCCTCCTCAGCGTCGAGGTACTCTATCACGCCCCTTCGTATCATGTAGTTGAAGTCTATCTCCTTGTTGGCGAGCTTCTGCTTCAGCTCGTCGGTAAGCTTGCTCTTGCCGTGCTCCACTATTATATACGGCTTCCTTGCGCGCCCCCTGTCCGCATTTATGTGCACCTCATTGAGCTTCCTTATGAATGCGACATTCACCTCCCCGGATATCAGGCCTGCACGCCTGTTCTTGCGTATCTCCTTGGCGAACGCCGATCCGTCCTTTACTGCGCCTATTATCCTGCCGTCAAGATAGACGTAGCATTTCGTGTCTGCGCTCTTTGCCATCAAATCATCTATTATTCCTTTTCTAGGAGCTTCAGCTCCTTTATCTTATCTTCAAGCATAGTCTGGTCGGCCCCTACTGTTACCTTCGACATTATCGCGAGGTATTTCGTGAGCCCTACCTCCGTGCCTTCCGGCGTCTCGCTCGGGCATATCTTCCCGAGATAGGTGCCGTGCACATCCCTAGCCTTGAAGTGCGGGTGCTTCTTCGTGAGCGGTGATTTCACTCGCCTGAGGTGCGCCAGCGCGCTCAGGTAGTTTGTCCTGTCTAGCACCTGCGACACTCCGGTCTGGCCTGCTGGCCACGAGCCTGTGCCCATCGCATAGAGTATCTTGTCTGTGAGAGCGTCTGGGTTGATGTTCGTCCTGACGTTGAGCTTCCGGCCCCTCGCTGTCGTCTTCTCGACATGGTACTTTATATCCTTCACGAAGAACTTGAATGCGTTGCTGAGCAGCTCCTCCATCAGGTCGCCAGCCAGCTTTATCCTCTTGTTCGCGTAGTGGTCCTTGTCCTCAGGCTTTGCATATCTGTAAGCGACCATAGATGCGCGCTTTGCCATCCTGACTAGATATTCTGCCTTCTCCTTCCTGTACTTCGGCTTCGACCCTATATGCGGCAGTATATACGTATCGAGCTGCATCTCTGCCCTCTTCTGCTGGTACGGCCTCGCCTGGTTCGGCGCAGACATCCTGCCCAGCTCCATCACGCACTCATCCTGGCTTATCTCCTTCGCCTTGCTGAGGTCTATGTTCAGCAGCATGTCGTTCGCTATCTCCTTGACATCGTCGACTCCCTTAAGCATCTCGCCTGGCTGCATGCCGAGCGCTTTCAGTACAAGTATCAAATCTATGCCTTTTGAAACCGTTGGGAAGAGCACCTTGTATATCCCGTAATCGTCCCTCGTTATGCTGCACCGCGCCCTGAAATTCAGGGTTGTCGAGAATACCTTGCTGACCACGCCCTTCTTCTCCCTAGTGCAGATTATCCTGTTTGGCGCAAGGTCCTCTATGCCTACGAGGACGCGCTCGCTCCCCTTTATTATGAAATAGCCTCCCGGGTCGTCAGGGTCCTCACCATCGGCCAGTAGCTGCTCCTTCGACATGCCCTTCGTATAGCATATGTCGCTTTTCACCATTACTGGGAGCTCGCCTATGAACACCTCCGATGTATTTATCTTCTTCTCTATCCCGCTTATTACCGGGGTGTACGTCAGGTATATCGGGGCGCTGTACGTGAGGTTCCTAGCCAGGGCCTCGTTTGGCAGTATCCTCTTGGACGAGCTGTCCGACTCTATCACGACAGGCGAGCCGAGGCGCACGCTGTTCAGCTTTATGGCGAAGTCTGATACCTCGGGCTCTATGTTAGCCTGGCTTTCCACTATCTTCTGCAGGCCTACATTAACGAAACGGTTGTAGCTGTCTATCTGCTGCTGCACTACCGAGGTGTTGCTAAGGTACGATTCAAGCAGGTCGTGATTATACTGCATAGTTATATCCTCTCTACAACATATCTGTAATATACGTAATCGCCAGTCGGGTCGCTCCTGTGTATAGCTACGAGCTGCCCAGGCTTCGCGCCTATCTTCACAGCCTGAGGGTCTGTGCTCAGCATCTTCGGGAATTTGTCTAGCGGTGTCGTGAACTTCTTCGAGGTCTTCTTGGCCTCGCTATCGCTAATGATCTCGTGCTTGGCTACAAGTCTCAGTGGGGGCTTTACCAGGGGCTCACCTAAACGATAAGAAGTGCGTCCTCTACTACAGTGTGCAAGGCAATTCAATATAATGGAACGCAACTAATAAATAACTTTAGGATATGTGGGCTTTTGTGATATGTGGGCTTTGGCGCAAGGAACCTATGACTACGTCGCATCGCACCCCAACCAGTTACATTTAAAAAGCTTCTCTTTGAGGCTTATACAGGTGAATGTATGGCAAGAGGCAAAAGCGGAACATCATACGCGGCCTTCGGCCTAGAGTTCCTAGGAGGAATCTTCTTCCTAGTGACAGCGGCCTTGCTCCTAAACGGTGGAGCGACAGGGTACTCTAGTGCGTTGAGCGCGTGGAACACAGGCGTAGCGAGCCTTTGGTTGCCTTTCATCTACCCGGTAGCAATACTAGCTTCGATAGCGGTATTCCTGATTAGCTTCGCTAATCTGGCGGGCAGAGGAGGAAGGGCAGCTGGCGCAGCAGCGAAACTAACATGGGCAGCGGCAATAGCTTTGCTCCTGATGACAGCTGGAACAAGCTTCATGTGGCTGGTCGTGATTGGCTTCATACTGTCGATCATAGGCTCTGCAGTCGGAATGGGAGAAAAGGCGTAATTTCGCCTTTTCTTTTTCTTTTTTTTCTTTATTTTTTAATAGTAGAATAACAAGGTTCTGCGCTGATTTTGCAAGGAAAAATAAGGTATTAATATCTGAAACTGCACTGTTATTAATGTGATATCGTGGTAACAGTGTCAAACGAGCAGTCTGATAGCCAGAATACATCTAATTTTGTACAAAGACCTTACGGGTCAAAACACACGGTCTCTGACCGTCTGCAAGAGATAATCATAGCGCCTGGCATGAACACTGGCATAGGCGCTGAGAGAACAAGCACTGGATTGCGCGGCCACCCTGGAGCTGTGTGGGAGCATATAACATTTAAGGGCTTTGCAGACGGTAGAGGTGATGATGGCACAAAGCCTTTGCTATACAGGTATGAGGATGCTGACGGAAGCATCAAAGAGGAGAGATTTGGTGTCGGCGAGGCATTATATTCGGTAAAAAAGAATGGGACTGGAAGGAACCACATACTGGAGAACACCTCTGACAGGCCCATCCTGCTCATGATAGATGCAGAGGAGAAACCCCTAACCAGATTCAGAAGGCCGGACGTTTCGACAGAGCCAGCAGCATACTTGAGAGAGAGATTGCACGATCTGGTTACTGCGAACAGAAATGCAGCGCCAGACCTATTCACCAATCTGATAAGGGATCTCCCCAGGATGGACATAAACAGAGATGTGCTGGAACAGCTGGTCCTAATGACCACACCAGACACGGAATTCGACAAAGCACTTACAGACGCAGTATTGAGAGCACGCGGCACTACACTGCTCTATAACGGCAAGCCGGTCAAGGATTGGGGGTACGGAAGGGGACTGGTACTGCTTGTGAACGAAAGACTTGAGGTGCTTGGTTATTTCGATGAATCCGGATCAGACCTGAGTCCTCGGGCAGCGGTGGCAAAGGCAGTGACGGGATGGTTCCTTCACATGTACGGCCCAGGTCGCGATGGAGACATAACAGATCCAGTTAATGTAAAATATCTTGGCGCGTTGGGAGTAAAGGTAGGTTTTGATGAGCACAACCCGCACGTCTATTCCGGTTGCATCCCGCCTGTGTCGTTATATGGGCGTGATGTGGCCCCTCAGCTTAGGGGCATGACCTTCTTCTTTGCCGGCGGGCACTATTACTTCACCGATGAAATAAAGAGAGACCTGATTGAGGGCACAGAGACAAAGGTAACGGACGATACGATGGCCGGAGCGGCCGAGATGACGCTGGCGCACTTCGTTGCGCTGCGCATGGACGGCGAGGCTGGCGTGCAACCTGGGCCGCTCAGGTATGAATTCATAGACGAAGCGCGACGCAAAAAGAACGCTGATATGATAAGGGTTCTTTCATAGCGCCTCATAGAATACCTAAAGAATGGTATGATGACATAGCCGAAAATTGGTTGCACGGAGCGTCCGGCGTGCCTAAAGTCACAAGAACGTTCAATATAAAAGGGATAATAATAAACAGGGGTATCCCTGAATCTGAGAAAAGGATCAGTAAGGGGACGGGCACGGAGGAGACCTGTATAGGGAAGCTTGCCGATGAACCCCTGGCGGAGCTCCTTATGTACCACAAAGCCTGCTGAATAGCCTTTTGTAGAATGAGGGTATGCTTGATGCCCTGAAGCTCTCGAGGTTCTTCGCGTTCCTTATGAAGGAATGCTTGCTCCTGCTGCGCGTTATCCTTACTATTATTTTGGGTATACTGCCCTCGCTGTGCACGCTGCACATCTCCTTTACCTTGTTCGGTATCGGGGAGTAGCTTGGCAGCACCACAGGTGTTCCTAAGGCTATGCTCTCAAGGGCTGTTGCGCTCAGCCCCTCCCTCTCCGACATGTTCAGGAACATGGATGCGCTCTTCAGCAGCGCGTAGGCATCCCTCCTTCTCTTGATGCGCCTCCTGAGCGTGACTGTTCCGTTGAGGCCAATGGCGGATATTGTGCGGAGTATGGGCTCCCGCTCAGGGCCTTCCCCGACTATCACTCCCTTTACTCTGGGATCCCTGCGCGACGCTTCTTTCACCGTATCGAGCCACTTGTCGAGCCTCTTCTCCTTTATCAGCCTGCCCAGATAGACCACAAGGCCGCGCCTCTGCGCCGTCCTGACCTTAGATATCTCCCTGTCATCGAGAATCGGGGTGAACTGCAGTATCCTCGATCTTGGTATGCCTATCGAGAGAAGACCGTTGTAGACCCTGCCAGGGTTGGTTATGTAAGCGTCTGCGCCTGAGAGTGCCCAGTCTGCGTAATGTGATGCAATCCTACCGAACACGCCACCTAGATATTTTTTCCACACATCGCTGTCCCAGTACTCCGCCACATCCATGACCAGCCTTGCGCCTGTGAGCGTGCAGTAGAGCTTGATTACGGGCAGGTGAAGGTATGGGAATGCGTTGACCTGGACAACGTCGAACCTGTCTGAGAATATGCGCCATGCATACACGGAGAGATTGAACGCTTCCGCTATCGATCTTCGCCCGTGCCTGTAGAACTCCCTGTCAGTAAGACGGTGTGCGCAGTGGTAGTGTATGCGCCTGTCTGTGAACTCCTCTTTCATGCCCTTCCACCTGAAGGAGAAGAAGTGAACATCGTGCTCCGTTGCGAGGTACTCCGCCTCAAGCCTCTCCGTCTGCTCCACTCCTCCAGGGTGCCAGGGGAACGCCACATCTGAAACGAATGCGATTCTCATGCTAATACCTTTGCTGCCTTCTATTCATCTCGAGCCCCCTTCCTAAGCGCGAGCCAGTACCTCTATATACGTCAAGCCTTTTCTTGTCAATGTTCTTATTTATGCTGTCCAGCAGGCAGGCTGGCGATCCTCTCCTTAATCATGTACAGCGCTGTGCTTATCCCGTAGAGGAACTTCGACTTGGCCAGCCTTGACTTGCCGTACCTCCTTTTGCTGTACCTTATGCGCACCTCCCCGAGCCTAAAGCCACGCCTGGCGATCTGCACCTGGAAGAACGCGATCGGGCTGCCCTCCGGGTTTATTCGCTTGACCGCATCCAGCGCTTTCCTATCCATTATGAGCATGCCAGTGAGCACGTCATGGATATCCTGTCCGTACAGCAGGTTGAATATCGACGACAATGCTGCGTTCCCGAAGCGTAGGTAGCCGCTCATTGAGCCGCGCTCTAAGCCGTCCATCCTGTTGCCGAGCACGAGGTCGGCTTGCCCGGCCTCTATCAGCTTAATCCCGCGCGTGATACCAGAAAGCTCATGTGTGCCGTCAGCATCCACGCTCGCTATCACGCTGCCGCTTGCCTTCCTCAACCCCTCTATCATTGCGTTCTCGACGCCGCTGCTTCGCTGCCTGAACACTCTCACGCCAGTCCTTTTTATCCTACTGAAGAACTGCTTGCTGCTCTTATCGATCACTATTATCTCCAGCCCGGAAGGGAACATGCGCTTAAGGCTGGCTATAGTAGAGAATGCACCCTCCTCCTCTTTCGTTGGAAGCACAACGCTTATCCTTGGTCTCATGAACTAGCAGCCTCTCACATCCTCTTGGAGCAGAATGCATATCCCAATGCATTGTATATAAGCTTTGCTGCGAGGTCCATGGCGTATATTCCTATGTCGCTTATCCGCCTGCCGGGCCCCTCTCGTGTGAAACTGAGTTTATGCATGCACCCTACCATACGCCAAGTCGAGGGGCGTCGCCGGCCTTTTCGCCTGGTTTTTTCGGGAATGCTGTGTCGAACGCAGGCTCATTCTTCGCAGGTATCGTAGCTCTGTACCTGCCTGGCGAGTGCGGGTCTATAGTGAGCAACCTCTTCTGCTCCTCTTCCCTTACCATCTCCCTCCAAATCTGCCCGAACGCGACAAAGAAACGCTGCTCCTGTGTCAGACCGTCTATCTGTTTCCTGCCAGATGGGTCCCTATCAAGCCTGCGCTGCAATGCCTCGTACGCTATGCTGACGCCGCCCATGTCTGCAATGTTCTCGCCAAGCGTGAGCTCCCCATTTATAAACAGGCCTGGCAGCACTTCCTTTGATGAGTACTCCTTTACGATCAAGTCGGTTTTTGCCGTGAACCTCCTGGCGTCTTCTTCGCTCCACCAGTTGCCCAGGTTGCCCATGCCGTCATACTTCCTGCCTTGGTCGTCGAACCCATGGGTCATCTCGTGCCCTATCACAGCGCCTAGCCCACCGTAATTGACAGCATAGTCCATCGAGGCGTCGAAGAACGACGGCTGGAATATGCCTGCCGGGAAAACTATCTCGTTGTTCTGCGTGTTGTAGTACGCGTTTACGGTTGGCGGAGTCATACTCCATTCTGTACGATCAACAGGCCCGCCTACTCTCGATAACGTGCGTTTAGCCTCGAACGCGAAGGAACGCGCCATGTTCCCGGCGTAATCATCTGGTCTTATCTCGAGCCCAGCGTAATCCCTGAACTTATCCGGATAGCCTATTTTCACGCTGAACTTGGAGAGCTTCTCAAGCGCCTTTTGCCTAGTCTGCTGCGACATCCATTCGAGTTTCGATAGCCTGCCGCGGAACACCTCAAGGAGGTCGTTGATCATCTCCATTGCCTTTACCTTGTTTTCCGGAGGGAAATGCCTGTCAACATAGAGCTTGCCGAGCGCCTCGCCTATCGCAATGTCTATGCTCCCAACCGCCCTTTTCCACCTTGGCTCCTGCTCCTTCTGCCCGAGGAGCGTCTTCCTGAAGAACCTGAAGTTCTCTGTGTCGACTGCGCTGTGGAGCAGCGGTGCGAAAGAGTGCAGCAGCTTCCAGCGAAGGTACACCTTCCAGCTCTCGGTCTGCACGGCTTTCAGGCTGGAGTTCAGCCACTCCATGAACTCCGGCTGCATTACCACTATGTACTCGACTTTAGGTACGCCAATTGACTCTATGTATCGGAGCAGCGACAGGTCGGGGTACATGCTTTCTAATCCGTTGGTTTCTACACGTGTATAGTTCTTTTCGGCGTCGCGCAGCGCCGCCTTCGGCCTGCTTACCTTCGCCATATCACTCTCGATGCCAAGGACTATGCCGGACCATTCTGTTGCTGTTTTGTCATCGATGCCTTTCAGCACAAACATCTTTTTGATGTGCGATTTGTACTCGGCCAGCACGCCAGCGAATTGCTCCTTCATGTAATAGTCCCTGTCAGGCAGCGAGATGCCTCCCTGGGATATGTATAGCGTGTACACCGAACTGTTCTTGATGTCGGAGTCGGGCGTTGCATCGAACATTGCAGGCACCCCGTGCAGGTGCAGCGCCGGGATAAGCGCAGCTATTTCTGATGCAGATGTTATTGCCTCTATGCGTCTCCACATGTCGTCTATAGGGGCGAAGCCGATCCTATTGACACGCTCTGTATCCATTGCAGACTTGTAAAAGTCGCCGACCATTCTCGCATATGTGCCAGGTTTTGCCGATGCGTCTTCTGTGCATTCTTTGGCAATATCATTGAGCTGCACCATGTTCCATTCGTAGAGTTCGTGGAAGGAGGTCCATCTTGCCTTGTCATTAGGTATAGTGTGGGTGCGCCGCCACCCTCCTGTTGCATAATCATAGAAGCTGCTCCGAGGGTCCTCAGATTTGTCCATGTAATCTGTGGTGAAACGCGGCTGCTCTATCTTGCCTTCGCTGATTCGCTGCTCCTCCAATCATACACACCTTATTTCCTGCTTAGGAATGCGTACCCCAGCGCCTGGTATATAAGCTTTGCTGCAAGGTAGTTGGGTGCTACCATCCCAGGCAGTGGGCAGAGCTCGTTGACATCCATGCCAATGAGTTTCCTTTGCTTCAATACGATTTCCAGTATGTCCTTCAGCTCGTTGTAGCGGAAGCCGCCAGGCTCTGGCGTCCCTGTGCTCGGCATTTCGGCGCTGTCAAGCACGTCAAGGTCTATAGTCACGTATAGGTTCTTCGTTGTGCTCTTAAGTATCTTCTCCGCAATCAGCCTTGCGCTGAGCTTCCTTGCTTCCTTCATGTAGAGTATGTCGTTGAGCTTCTTCGCGCTCTTCTCGTCTATGCTTCTCACGCCCACGCTGTAGCAGCTCTTGCAAATTTCGCGTATGCGGGCCATGACGCATGCGTGGCAGTACCTGCTGTTGTGGAACTCATCGTAGGAATCAGCATGCGCGTCGAAGTGCAGCACGCTGAAGTCCTTGTATTTCCCTGCGATGGCCTTGACCGCACCTATCGCTATGGTGTGCTCGCCGCCGATAAGCAGCGGCACCTTCGAATCATCGAGCGCAAGCGAGACCTCCTTCGCTATCCTGTCCACCATGCCTTTCGGAGAATCGAAGTCAGGCGCCATCTCCTCCATTGTATAGATACCTATGTCGCTTATCCGCCTGTTGAGCTCCTCGCTGTACAGCTCCATCGACCTGCTGGCCTCTATTATCGCGCGCGGCCCTTCCCTCGAGCCAACCTTGTACGTAGAGGTCGAATCATAAGGTATCGGGAAGACGACCACCTTTGCCTTCTTGTAGTCCTGCTCCTCAAGGCCGAAGAGGTTGTAAGGCGGCATCGCGTTAAGTATACCCATTTGACCACAGTAGACCGACAAAAGCTTATAAACAGATTTTGATACGAACTCTATATATATTGTGCGGTAGAGGAGGGTTTTGAGAATACAATTTTTACAAGTATTCTGTCTTTTAGCACAGTTAACTTGACACCTCTCTTCTTATACACCAAAAGACTTCTAGTGCTCATCGGCATAGTATCATATATTATGAATGACCCGCCGGGGCTGAGTCTGGCTAGAATGCCCGGTATGCTTTCATAGCCATTTTCCCACTCGTGAAATGACAGAACGGTGAATATTATGTCGAATTTTATTTTATATGGTATCCTGTTGCTCCTGCCGACTGCGAACCTTACCCTTTTTGACCTTTTTCTGGCGATTCGTATCCCCTTCCTCGATCTGTCTATGCCGAAGAGATGTGAACTCCTGAAATTGCCAATGCTTGCAAGCTTGACAAGGAGCTCCCCATCCCCGCACCCTATCTCTAGTATACTCTTCGCATTCCTGCGGCTCAGATCCTTTATCACCGCCTTGTGGATCTCAAGTCTCAATGCGCGGTTTGCGGTGCGCAGCTCTCGCCTGTTTTTTCCATTGGGCTTCTTTGAAATTTTCAGTATGGCTACTGCCCGCGTGTATGTCTCCATGCCCTTTTTAGACAACCTCAATCGGCTCTCCATGAAAAGACGATTAAGTGATGATAATGTTTATATAAAACTCTTGCTTGCGTGCGGCCTTTTTGATTCCGCCGTTTGTGATGCCAACCCCGAACGGCGTTCACTCAGTAACGCTAGAAAGAAGCCAACGTCTGTATGGCCGCGTTCATCATGTCTATCATCTAACTATCTAGATAATGCCAACTTTCCGGAACAGTTTCTTCCTGTAATCTCCGATTATGTTGGTTGTTTGTCTTTCTCCAGTATGCTGCAACTATATTATTGCCTCAATCCTTGTTGGCTTCAAACCAGCTGCCAAACTTCTCGTAATGGTCGTCTTTCCTGAACTCTTCAAGGAATTCTTTCCACTCTTCATCATCCATCTCGGCAAGTGTTTTGTCTGCTCCGTCAGGGATGAATATCCTTGAAACCTT
>JAJYWI010000017.1 GCA_021791535.1 Microcaldota archaeon | reverse complement strand
TGGGACGTCAACGGGACGGAAAAGACGCCTACCCTGCTACACAAGTCGCTCAGGCCTACCGACATGGATAAAGCGACCAACGATTATGTAAAGAGCCTGCTTCCTGTAGCTTACGCCGCATTCGAGGTAGTGACGCTGAAGCTGCAGGTCAAGATGGCGGGCGAGGAGGAGAAGCGCAGGCTCAAGAAGCTGGACGACGCCAAGAACGGCGTGATAAGCCTGAGCAAGGAGGACGAGGCTGCGCTCAAGGTCGGGATCAAGGAATTGGACGACTATGTCTCGAAGTCGCGCTCCCAGCTAGACATCGCTCAGGACCAGCTCGCAAGCGAGGAGCATAAGCTCTCCCATTACCTTGCCGAGCGCAATGCCGCGGCGCAGCAGAGCACTGTGAAGGCCAAGCGCGGTGCAGACAAGACAAAGAGCGCGGAAATCGCCTAGCCCGGAATCGGCTACATGCCTATCGGATTAAAGGATAAGTAGCCGCAGCAACGCAGCTATCCCTTGGCCTACTTCTGCTGCTTCGGTGCCGGATGCGGCGCCTTCTCCTCGAGTTCCAGCGCCTTGCCAAGTAGGGCATTGTCCTTAACATCGACCATCTCGTTCAGGAACTCCAAGTGCCTGGGGTTGCATCTCCTGCCCCTGGGCCTTGCAGAGGTCACTATGTCCACGAAGCCGTCCCCGCGCAGCTTGGTTATCACGGCCCGCTTCCCAGCATCCCTGCCATACTTCTTTATGCAAACTCTTCCGACTTCTAATAGCATATGAACACCTTAAGCGAATCTCTTCTTGTCCCTTGCGAGCGCGATCATCGATATTATCTCCACCATCTCCTGCGGCGTGAACATCTCAGTGTTAAGCTCTATGTCGAATATCGAGTGGTCCTTCAGGTCGACTCCGTAGACCCTCTGCCAGCGCTTCACGTTCCCCTGGTCCTTCTCATGCAGGTAAGTCTCTATGAATGCCTTGCCCTTCTGCTTCAGCTTCATCAGCCGCTTGGCCCTCTCCTTGTGGCTGGCATTCAGCCACACCCTCAGCGTCGCGTCCTTTATGAACCATGCGGACAGCCACGTGCTTATGACGCAGTTCTTCCCCCTGGCCATCATGATCACCTGCTTGTCGAAGTCCTTCTCGTAAGTCCTGGTTACCGTCTTCTGCATGTGCAGCAGGTCCTTCTCGTCCCTGGTCACGTCCTTGTAGGATTTCTGTATGTGCTCTATATTGAGCTCCTCCGCCAGCATCTCCCCAAGCGTGGTCTTCCCGCTCCCGCTCAAACCGGCCAGACAGATCCGTATCATCCAATTCCCCACTCAGTGAGCGACAAGCTGCAGCACGTACCTGCGCTGCTTCATGCCTATGTCGTTGAGCTTCATGTCCCCCTGCTCGACCCTGCTTCCAAGCGTTATTATCTCAGAGGTGCAGCCTGCGCAAAGGACCCCGCCGAAGAGCCTGCTGTTGCTCCTCCGCGATTTGCCGCCGCTTGCGCTTATCCCGTTCAGCTCCGCGCTGCATATCGCGCAGTGCGGCTGCGAAGGGCTGGCCCTCCTGTAATGGACGACATTCCTCTTCTTAGACGTTATCCTGTTGACCTTCTTTACGCTGTGCGACCTATGCATCGGTTTCGGCAAGTTAAACACCAGATTCGAAAATGCGTACTTATATTACAAGAGAAACGTATTTAGATATTAGCGAAATCCCTGCCTACAAAATTAATAATCAGGCTTCGCAGATACAGTCGTAACCAAAGACCAGCGCGTGAAAAATCAAAGTAAACCAGTGTATCGTCAGCCTTGCAGCTCATTCATCTGCGTATCTACGAAGTTGGTCAGCTGATCCTGTGCGGCGTTTCCATATACGAGCAGCCCAATGCCCTACTGCTTCGTCGCTGCGTCCTTTGCCGCCTTCATCTGCTTTATCTTATTGCCGTCATACTTCATTATGACGAGCGATGCTATGAGGCCGAGCACGAACACCGGGTAAAAGAACAGGCTCTGGTAGTTGAGCGGGATCAGCAGCACCGCCACCCCTGTACTCTCGCCTACGTTCCCTATAAAAGTCACGTAATAGGTGGACTGCTGCGCGGCCGCACTGCTTCCTCCAACTGGATCGTAGTACCCTATAACGGAACATGGGCTGGCCCTGCCTGTCAGGTTGACCTCGCCTGAAGCCGCAGTCGAGTTGTAACCGCATCCGGCCGCGTATGCGAAATCATAAGCGCCTTCTGCGGTCCTGACGTTTTGGGCATAAGAATAATGAACAGCGCCGGACCCGGATCCGAATGTAAGCGGCAGCTCATTGTTCAGATACGAATAATCAGTGCCTGCGTAGGAAACGTTCAGCACGATGCCGTTGGAGACATAGTTGTCGTTTATGTTAGTCCCGAAAGTTACGCCGTTTACGCCGTAAAATCCCTCTATGGTACAATTGGAAGTTATTGAGCCGTTCGCTATCCCGCCTTTAGCCCCGTTCGAATTTGGTGCGCATCCATTGTGCACGTGCGAGAACTCGTAATCACCTACGCTCAATCCGAACATAGTCTGCGTGGGGGCCTGCCCGAACGAATAATTATAGGAAAGCGATCTGTTCACCGCCAGCACGTATGGCGTAGGATAGGCAACGCCGTTTATTGTCACGGTCACGCCGCCGAAGTACAGCGGCAGCAGATAATAGTACAGTATGAAGAAAAGCGGTATTATGAGCATTGGCTTGAGGGAGCTTCGCATCTGCTCCGCGGCTATCGGCATCAGCTCCTTGTTCTTCGTCATTATCGCCTCCTGCGATGCCTTGTTCTTCATCATCTCTTTGAGCTCCTTGTTCAGGTCGCTCATCTTCATCCTGAGCTCCCTCATCCTGTTGACGTTGACGAGCTTCCTCTGCAGCGTCAAGGTCAATCCGAGATACAGGAGTCCTATGGCCAATATGGTGGCCTCCGTAGCGGCGGGCATCTGTGCTAAAGGGAGTTGCAACTAATCGCCTATATCACTTGAATACTTCGCTTAGGACCTCGGCGAACCTCTTTACCGTGGTCTCGAGCATGTCCTGCTTGTTTTCTATCACATAGAGCGGGATGTTGAGCTTCAAAGCGTAGTATGTTAGAGAGGAAAGGTTTATTATACGCTGCATGTCGATCAGCCTCGCGTCCTCGACCTCGCGCTTCCTGTTGCTGTCGCCTGCCCTCCTCATGAGTATGTCGTCAGTGCTGGAGTCTACGCACACTATGGCCTTCAGGCCGCCCTTCAGCAGCATGGTGTCCCCCGCAGGCAGGCCGGGCACATACCTCCCCCTCTGCTCTATGGACGCGTGCGTGTCTACCACTATGTTGCCTTCCATGCCAGCTATGGCCGAAAATGTGGCCTCCCTGAGCTCTGCTATCCTATCGTTGGAGAGGTACCGCAGCTCGTCCCTGTCCTTTGCCCAACCCTTCTCCTTTGCTATGCGCTCCATCAGCGTCCCCACAATAACGTCTTCATACTTTACTCCTGTAATCTTCTTGCTCTGCGTTATCACTGAAGTCTTTCCCGCCCCCGGGGTTCCGGTGACCAAAATTATCTTGTTCGCCATTCGCGGCACCCAAATCATCAAG
>JAJYWI010000019.1 GCA_021791535.1 Microcaldota archaeon | reverse complement strand
ATTTGTTGGAAGATAGACTGCAAAATTTTTTTGTGGAACCATGGTTCGAGAATGTAAAGAGGGTCTACTATAACCTAAACCTAGAGCAGTTCAACAAATCGTTCTTTATAAGGGATCTCTCAAATAATGAGCCAAGTTTCGGAAGTGCCTACTTGGAAGATGGGGCGCATAGATTGCTTGGGCGAGCATTGCGCGAAGGTTTCAGCTTTAAAATAGAGGCGTATATTGCTACCCAAAACATAGGCAAATATCTTAGAGGCTAGTAAAATCTAGATGTGCTCGCCCGCCGATCTCGATTCCTTTGGCTTTTCCTGCTCAAGCTCACTCATCTCCAGCGGCATCTCAAGCTCTGTTATGGCTGCAGGCGATACCTTAACGCTTCTCCTTTTCAGAGCTTCCAGCTCCACATCCTTCAACGGCTACACCCTAACGTAATCGGGATGCGCATGGACTAACCTATGCTTGCTGCCCTTCACCTACATAAAACTTTTCACATTCTCGCTAATTATATAAACGAATAGGAGAAAAAGAAGCATATGAAAATATTATCTTGGAACATCAACGGATTTACCAAAAGTAATCTTCCCATGATAAATGATATTGTATCTAGTGGAGAATACGGCTTGATTCTATTCCAAGAAACAAAGAGCCCAAATGTGCCACTTCCATTATCCACGTCAGGCTACAAAATAATAAATTTCCCTTCAAAAAAACCTAATTATAGTGGCACTTTAACGGCAACAAAAGAACCGCCGGTATCTATCTTGAGAGGATTTGGAGATAGTGAATTTGATAGGGATGGCAGATTAATTACCTTGGAATTCGACCATTTCTATGTTCTTAATGCGTACTTCCCCTTTGCAGGGGATTTTTTGTCAAACATCGAATTAAAATTGAGCTTCTCTAGGAAATTTGAACAGTATTGTAAAGAGCTGATGGTTAAAAAGCCACTTCTGATATGTGGTGACTTCAATATCGCCCATAAGGACATAGACCGTACTTTCGGTAATGATGGAATGCCTGGCTTCTCTCTTAGGGAAAGGGAATGGCTCTCTTCGTTTTTGAAGCTAGGATTTATAGACTCGTTCAGATTTCTTCATAAAGATACTAGGAAATATAGCGGCATATGGTATAATGATAGAAGCAAGGCAGATAGACTAGATTATTGTTTGCTGTCCGCCGAACTTGCTGGTTTTCTCAGGAAATCAGATATACTAGATAATGTTGGTGGCTCAGACCACATGCCAGTTATCGTGGAATTGGATTTTTGATCAGTTTATTTGGGCAATACGGTAAAGTTATTTGAAAATAAAGCACTGGTTGTAGTTTTCAGAAAAACCGGAGACGCATATTTCATTATAACTGTTATCTTTACTCCTAAAATTAAGAAATATCTATGAATTTACTGATATAAGCTATAAACATATTTGGTGCAATGTCTATATATCATGCGGTGGGAGCATAAAGGTTAGTTATCCCGGATTTATAGTGTACCTTGCAATCCCTTCTGATAGCGACGCTGAGGAAATTGCACGGCTTGCAAACGACCCGGAAATAGCGTACAACGTAGCATCGATAGGCGAGTTCCCACATCCGTATGGCCTCAATGATGCCGGCATGTTTATAGAGATGTCCAAAAATGCCGTGGTTGAGAAAACCGGATACCATTTTTGCGTTTACCTGTCAGGCAGCGGAAAGGTTGCCGGCTCGGCCGGGGTGGTCAGCCTCGAAAATGAAAAAAGGAGCTGCGAGATAGGATACTGGCTAGGCAAGGAGCACTGGGGCAGGGGCTACGCAAAAGAGGCGATAATCCTGCTCATGGCATTCTGCTTCAACAGCATAGGCATCGAGACAGTGCGCGCGAAGGTCTTCAACTTCAATCGCAGATCGATCAAGACCCTTGAGTCAGTAGGGTTCATAAAGGAGGGCTCTAAGGACCAAGACGAGATATACTCGATGGGCCGCGATACGTTTAAAGCGTCTTACATGGAGATATTTAACAACACGAGCGTGTCAGCATGAACAACCGGAAGCACGAGACACTTGGACATTCTGTGATACCTTCAAACTACAGGCTTGAGATTGAACCTGGGCTGAAGGGCTTCAGGTTCAGGGGCAGGGTCACGATAACTGCGAAAGCGATGCTGTGGGCAAGGATGATAGTGCTCAACGCAAAGGAACTCAGGATAAGAAAAGCATCTGTGCGATGGAAAAAGGTTGAGCAGAAGGCAACGGTATCGATGGACAAGAAAAGGGAGCAAATTTCTCTCAGGCTTAAAAGACCTGTAAGAGGGCCTATAGAGATAGACATATCATATGAAGGCTCGCACAACGACAGGCTCTACGGGTTCTACAGGAGCAAATACACATACAAGGGAAAGAAGGGATACATCTTTACGACGCAGTTCGAGGCGCCAAATGCTAGGGCCGCGCTGCCGTGCTTCGACGAGCCTGAATTCAAGGCGACATTCAGCCTATCGCTTGTGATAGACCGGAGCCTGGACTCTATATCGAATATGCCGATCAAGAGTACGAAAAAGATGGATCACGGTAAGAAGATGGTGACATTCGACACCACACCGAAAATGTCGACATACCTGCTCTATATGGGGGTAGGCCGGTTTGAGCGTGTATCGAGCAGTTTTGGAAAAGCGAAAGTCAGCGTCATAACCGTGCCTGGCAAGCGCGTGTTGACAAAGATTCCGCTTGAATACAGCAAGAGGTTCATAGCTGACTTGCAGTCCTACTTCATGGTAAAGTATATTATGCCGAAAATGGACGTTATAGCGATACCTGACTTCGCAGCCGGGGCGATGGAGAACTGGGGTGCAGTCACATTCAGGGAGGGCGCGCTCCTTTGCAACGATAAGAAAGCCGGCATAGCAACGAAGAAATACATAGCAGACGTAATAGCACACGAGTTCGCACACCAATGGTTCGGCGACCTTGTGACGATGAAGTGGTGGAATGATATGTGGCTAAATGAGAGCTTCGCCAC
Organism: Microcaldota archaeon; assembly: GCA_021791535.1. Classification (GTDB taxonomy): domain Archaea; phylum Micrarchaeota; class Micrarchaeia; order Micrarchaeales; family Micrarchaeaceae; genus JAJZAB01. The sequence goes on along the minus strand of JAJYWI010000019.1, from coordinate 19,096 downwards.
CCTTATGGCATCCCTGGCGGTCGACAGGCAGTTCAAGGAATGGAAGACCATGTTAGACTATAGGTACGACACAATAGACACAGCGTTGTCTGCCGACGGCATGAGGAATACACATCCGATAAGCATGGAGGTATCGACAGTGTCGGAAATAGAGAAGATGTTCGATGCCATAGGCTACGAGAAGGGTGGGAGCATGCTGCTGATGCTCAAGGATTATGTGGGTGAGTTGACATTCAGGAGAGGACTGTGCAACTACCTCAAAAAGCACTCATACTCGAATGCAACAAGCGCAGACCTCTGGAACGCGATACAGGAGGAGGCGGAGATTGAGGGCAAGCGCATGCCGATAAAGGAGATGATGATTGACTGGCTCGAAAGGCCAGGCTACCCAGTAGTACATGTGAAGATAGTTGGAGAATATGCTGAACTCTTGCAGGAGCGCTTCGCCATATCCGGGAACCTGCGTGAAAAACCGTGGATGATACCGATAAGCTACATCACCGAAGAGGGCCCCGGAAACCTCCTCTTCTCTGATGCCAAGGCAATGATACCGATAAAGGGCAAATGGATAAAGCTCAACTACGGGCAGTCTGGCTTCTACCGTGTAGCGTATCAAGATTTTGTGCTCGACAGGCTGGGAATGATGGTCAAAGATAAAAAGTTGGGCGTTGTGGACGGATGGGGCATAGAGAACGACCTGTTTGCGAGCGTGAGGGCCGGCGGCTCAAAGGTCTCCGCATACCTCGATTTTGTGGATAGCTACCTGATGGACTCCGAGTATCCGCTCTGCATTAGCGTCTCTGAGCACCTCAACTGGATAACAACCATATCTGGGGGGAGGAAATGCAACTCACGCGCCAGTGAGATAAGCCTATCCTTCCACAAGGCGATGCTTGGAAGGCTAGGGTGGAAGGCCAGGGAGGGCGATGACCCGATAGATTCGATACTGCGCAGCAATGCGATATCTGCGCTCGGCATGCTTAAAGACCAGGATACTGTGTCAAAAGCATCAAGGCTTTTCGATTCCTCGGCAAAAGGCAGGAGCATCGACGATGACATAAAGGCTGCAGTTTACATGACGGTCGCTTTCAACATACCCAGCGAAAAGCTGCTGTCAAAGTTAATTGAAATTTACAAGAATGGCGTTACACCGCAGGACCAATCAAGGGCGGTAGCGAGCATCGGCATGCTCGGAGATAGGAAGCTTGTGCGCAAGGCCCTTGGCATGGCGCTGTCAAAGCCGATAAGATTGCAGGATTCGTGGAGGGTACTAGTCTCCGCCGGATCAAACCCCGTCGCTGATGACGTATATAGGGATTGGGCGATGAGGAACTGGAATGAGCTGATGCGCATCTATTCGCCAAGCACGCACATGCTCACCAGATGCGTGAGCCAGTTCGGCACCGCCAAGGACCATTCTTCCAGAGAAAAAATTGCAGGATTTTTCGGCGTAAGGCGCAACTTAAGGGATGATATATTGCTAGAGTCGAAGAAAACTGTCGAAAGTATAGATGCGAACATAAGGTTCCTCGCAGCGAATGAGTAGGTGCTCTAATGGGGCTCCCTTTTTCTATCCTGATCGTTCTTGTTTCGCTTGCATGGCTTGGGCTTATGCTGATCAACCTTACTGGGGTGCTTGCCGGAAGCGAAAAGAAATACAGGAACGGCCAGAGGGGAAAAGTGCTTGCCATAGTCCCATGCAAGGGCAGGGACCTGACGCTTGAACGGAATCTGATGTCTATAAAAAGGCAGGACTACAGCAGGTACGACGTGGTGGCAGTGGTGGACAGCGCAAATGACACCGCGGTACGCGCGATAAGGAAGGCTGGCATCAAGTACATAATCTCTTCCGGAAGGCGCGCTGGAGGCAGCGGCAAAGTTGCCGCCATAGTGACAGCGATGAGGTGCTTTAGGAATTATGACATATATGCGGTGATAGATTCTGACGTTCAATGCAGCGCCAGCCACATATCTGAGCTGGTTGCGCCGCTCGGGGACAGCCGCGTTGGCGTCTCCACTGCGTATCCTTACTTCAACCCTGTTGGCGGATTCTGGTCGGTTGTCAAGATGGCGTGGGGCTTTGTCGGCAACGGCATGATGGAATCTAAGCTCACAAGGTTCGTGTGGGGAGGCTCCATGGCCTTCAGGAACGGGCTGGTGCATGGCAGCGACTTCAAGGTGCTCAGGCGCGCGCTCTCCGATGACATGGCGATCGCGCACTTCGCAAAGAAGAGAGGGCTGCGCATAGCATATGTCAACAAACACACCATAGTGGTTAACACCAATGATAATTTTCGCAACTTCGCAGAATGGTCGGACAGGCAGACCGCGCTCTCGATACTTGGGAGCAGGAAGGTGCTGAGCTATGGCCTTCTTTTCTACGGTGCCAACATACTGCTGCTTGTATCAGGCGTGGCGCTGGCATTCATATCGCCGTGGTATCTTGTGCTGCTCCTGCCGTTCGCGATAGGTGTACTCAAGACGTACAGGAGGGCTAGGAGGCCGTATCTCTCTCTGCTCCCGATATGCGTAATCATCAATTTCATCTTCTTTGCAAACCTTGTTATAGGAGCGAGGATGGAGCACATAGAGTGGAGGGGCTCAAAATACAGGCTGGAGAACACATTCTAGCGACTGCCTTGTTAAATAATTCCATTAAACGCAAAGCTCATTTTTCAATATTTATTTGGCATGGGAAGCAATCAAACCTTATAAATATCTGGAGCGAAGAAGGTTCTGCATGGGAGTTTCATCGCGCAGCGTCCCATTCACTGGTTTCGCAGAGGATCACTGGCAGGGGGTCTTGGCGCTTGACAGCACCGCCGTAAGGCTTTTGCGCGAAGACACGCAGGTATTGATAACGTCTAGGGACTTCAAGCATGCAGCCAGGAAGGGCGACGGTACCCTGATCGCTTACACTGTTGAGCTCATGGATGGCTACTATTTCGCCTTCTTTGATGTATGCGTAAAGCACACAGGCAAAGGCTTCAGGCTCCTCCTTGACGTGCCAAGGCATATGTATCCCCTGCCGCATTCCGACCCTTCAAGCGGGGTGCAGATGCCTATAGGAGCCGAGGAGGATTACTACCGGCTCGGGGATTCTTTGAAAAAAGCGGCCCCTGAAAAACTTGACATACGCATCGGAGATTCAGAGATTACAGCGACCTTCGGCATGGCGACAGTTGCGATTGCGCATACAAGTGTAGTATCTGCGAATGTCCAGCTGCCGCTCCCTGTGTTTAGGGTGGGAGGATCGGTGATAGATGCTCTTGAGGACGGCATGAGGCTCCACAGGCGGCAGCATCCTGATAATCTTCACCCCGCCTCCATTGCACTACGTCAGGAGACGAGGATTGTGGTGCAGGGCAACCCATAAATATCTTAATGGCGTTATATTATATTGTTTAGGGTGTTAGCGTGGAGAATGGTGTTGGCAAGGTAGTGCTGAAGATATATGACAGGAGGGACGGCTCTGAGAAGAGAGCACACAACTGCGACCTCTGCCAGACGTACAAGAGGGAGGCTGCAAAAGGCAACGCCGACGCGATAAGGTTCTACAAGGATCACATAAACCAGATGGTAAAGAAGTACAAGGGCATAACGCTGGTGCTCGACGCAAAGCAGAGCATGGAGATGCTGCCAGGCATGAAACCTTTCTGACTGTTTCTATGAAGTGCCTGTCGATGAAGCAGCCTTTCGCGGATCTCCTTATCTCAGGCAGGAAAACGATCGAGCTGAGGAGCTGGAACACCAGGTTCAGGGGGGAATTCCTTGTGCATGCCAGCCATAATCCAGACCGCAAGGCATGCATCGCTGCTGGCATTGACACAGGCAGGCTCGTGAATGGCGCTATAATCGGCAGGGCCTTCCTCTACGATGTCAAGGAATACAAGAGCAGGGAGGAGTTCCTGGCCGACAGAGATCTTCACCTTGCGGTAGATTATACCAATCCGAGGTATGGATTCATGGTGAAGAGCCCGGTAAGGCTCGACAGGCCGATACCTGCAAAGGGCAAGCTTAACTTTTTTGAGGTAGATGTGTGAGAGCATGAAGCATGTACTCGTGGCCGTGCCGAACGACCAGGAGCTCGCCGCAAGGCTGGGCAAGAGAGGCTCGTCCAATGGCGTAACGTTCTACAACAGGAAGGACGGCGAATCCGTTTTCGCGATACTGGCCCCGACCGACGCAGAGAAGAAGTTCAACTCCGTGGCTGAGGTGCTCACGATATCAGACAATGTAGTGGTCAGCACCAGGAGCATAGACAGGCTTTTCGGCGAGTCCATAATAGGATGCGGGTTGCTGGGCAGGCGGGCGATACTCACTGATGATCAGGACGCTTCAGCGATAATGCAGAAATCTGGGCTGCAGAGCGAAGTGATGGGCGAGGACCGTTTGCTCTCCTACCTGAGCGCGCAGCATGCGGGCATCGCCGGAGATCCTATTGTAGAGGTGGACCACTCCTTTGATGTCAAAGGTGTTGGGGTGGTGCTGCTTGGCATAGTCAGGAGCGGCGTAATCAGGGTACACGATGAGCTTTTCTGCAGCTCTGGCAAGAGAGTGACAGTCAGATCATTGCAGAGCCAGGACCAGGACATAAATGAAGCCGAGGCCAATACCAGGGTCGGCATAGCCATAAAGGGCGCCGAATCTGACGATATAAGCAAGGGGGACATACTATCCAGAGCAGAGATAAGGAAAACGCAGAGAATCAAAGCGGACATATCGATAAGCGGGCTGGTGAAGGACAAAGAGCTTAGCTACAGCGACCTCTGGCTCGTGTGCGGCTTCAGGTCTAGCGCATGCAAGATTTCAAAGGAGGGCAACTACTTCGAGGTAAGCATGGCAGCGCAACTCCCGATGCAGCCTGGAGAGAGATTCCTCCTAGTAAGGAAGGAGTCACCGAGGATATTCGCGTGCGGCACTGTGAAGTGATTACAGCTTGGAGAGGAAGCTCTTTATGGCTGCGATGAGCCGCGCTATGAAGTTTCCGGTCTGGTTTCCGGATGGCTGCGCAGCTATGGTGGTTGTCTGATTCACAGAAGTCGTAAGCGCGGTGGTGGGTACTGTAGTCAAGACCGTTAGCACGGTGCTGCTCTGGCTGGATGTTGTAGAGGTAGTGGTCGTGGTAGTAGGCTGAAGGCTGTATATGTTGAAGTTGACAGTGTGCTGCCTGGGTATGTAGTTGACCCGCACAAGCATCATGTAGCTGTTGTTGGTGCCGACTATGAGCACAGGTTTCCCTGGATAAAGGTCATATGAGACGTTGTTTATCGTCACGCCAGACTCGTTCGGCGATATGAAGTTCTGGGTTGTGTTGAAGCTCCGCTGGCCTATTACAGCGTCGAAGTAGCCGTATGTCGATATGTTCACTACATGGTAGCCTACCTGGGTAGCGTTGCTGTACGGGGTAACCGGGAATTGAGGCAATGCTGCATAGGAGACCGATATGGTTGCAATCAGCGCAGTAGCAATCGCTATTATGAAAAACTTGGTTGCCATGTATTTTCAGATTTGCATGTCCATAAATAAATAGCTTTGCACGGTTTTCACTCACGCCCATAACGGCATTAACCGTCTAATTTTTATAAACCTTTGAAGAAAGCCTGCCAATATGGAAGGAAAGATCCCAACAATATACGACAGGGGCGTCTGGAGCGCAGCTGTAAAGCACCTCTCAAAGCGCGATAAGGTGCTGGCAAAGCTCATAAAAAGGCTGGGGCGCATAAAGGTGAACTGGGGAGGCGATTCCTACGAATCGCTGATGAGCGCGATAATCTACCAGCAGATATCCGGAGCTGCCGGCGACTCGATCGAAAGACGCTTCAAGGCGCTATATAATAACAGGATGCCATCGCCAAAAAGATTCCTTGCCACTCCCGGGAAGAAGGTGCGCGCCGCTGGCATATCCCCGCAGAAGTACTCCTACATTGTTGACCTCTGCACAAGGATCAGGGACGGCCGCCTTGAGCTAAGCAAGTTCGATGTCATGGACGACGAGGACATAATAGAGGAGCTCGACGAGGTGAAGGGCATAGGCAGGTGGACGGCCGAGATGTTCCTGATGTTCAGCCTCGGCAGGACAGACATCGTGCCGCGCGACGACCTTGGGATAAAGAAGGCGATAAAGCGAGCATACGGGCTCAGGGAATACCCGACAAAGAGGAAGTTCTCTGAGCTTGCCGAAAGGTGGAGGCCGTATGGCACGATAGCCTCTCTGTATTTGTGGAGGAGCTCGGATTCCTGAACCTAAAGCATATATCCGGAAGGAGCAGCTTCAAGCCGCAAAACTGCGTATTGTTTTATTATGGCGATGATGTGCAACAAAAAGCCGCTGTAGCAGACGAGCGAGGCGCATCAGCCAAGCAGCGCAGCGATACTGGTTCAGGTGCCGGGTTTGTTAGCGATACCCCACTAACCAAATATATATGTTTTGGGGGATATATAATACTGGCTTACAACTCCACGCGGATAAATAGCGTGGGCTCACTTGTCGAGTACAGGTGGCAGGGATGATAAGGCAGCCTATAATAGTAGTAATGGGTCACGTAGACCACGGGAAAACGGCGCTGCTTGACAGGATAAGGAGCAGTACAGTCGCCGCAAGGGAAGCCGGGGGCATAACCCAGCACATAGGCGCGAGCGAGGTGCCAATCGAGGTAATCGAAAAGATATGCGGGCCAATGCTGAAGAACATGGGCAACATCACGATTCCCGGGCTTCTCTTCATAGACACGCCGGGTCACGAGGCGTTCACTAACCTGAGGAGGAGGGGTGGCAGCGTCGCAGACCTGGCGATACTCGTGGTTGACATAGCGCAGGGCTTCCAGCCGCAGACAATCGAAGCGATAGAGATACTGAAAGAGTACAAGACCCCGTTCATAGTAGCGGCCAACAAGATAGACCTGATAACCGGCTGGATTGACAGCAAGTCGAAGAGCTTTGGAGAGGCCATACAGAAGCAGAACCAGCGCGTGCAGAACGCATTGGAGCAGAGCATCTCCCAAATCATAGGGAAGGTCAGCGAGCTCGGCTTCAACGCCGAGCGCTACGATAGAGTGAGAAACTTCCAAAAGGAGCTCGCCATAGTTCCGATAAGCGCGAAGACCGGCGAGGGCATATCCGAGCTGCTCATGGTCGTCACCGGGCTGGCGCAGAGGTACCTCGAGATGAGGCTCAACATAGAGGTCAAGGGGCCTGGCAAGGGCAGCATACTGGAGAAGAAGGAGGCTAAGGGACTAGGCACAACCATAGACGTGATACTGTACGACGGATCATTGAGGGTAAATGACACCATAGCGTTCGCAACGCCTGGCGGCATAGCCACAACCAAGATACGCGCCCTGCTGAAGGCCAAGCCGTTACAGGAGATACGCGAAGGGTCGAGCAGGTTCGATTATGTCGAAAAGGTATCTGCGGCAGCTGGAATCAAGATAAGCGGGGTTGGGCTTGAGGAAGCCATGGTAGGGTCACCGGTTATGCAGGCTACCGATGATAGGTATTTGAGCGAGATAAACGCAGAGCTTGGTGACGTATTCCAGACTGACAGGAACGGCATTGTGCTGAAGACCGACTCGATAGGCAGCTTGGAGGCGATATCCAGGCTTATGGAAAGCATGGGCTTCAGGATAAGCAAGAAAGGCCTAGGCAACGTGACCAGAAGGGACGTGGTGGACGCTTTCTCGCAGCTGTCAGTAAACCCGACCTACGAGGTCGTGCTCTCGTTCAACGTGGCGATCGACCCGGAAGCCCAGGCGGTCTCATTCGACAGCGGCGTGAAGGTGATAAGCAGCAATATAATATACAAGCTTATAGACGATTACAAGCTCCTGGTCGACGAGATGCGCAGGAGCAGCCTGAGCAAAGCCGAGAGCAGGCTTGTCTTCCCAGGCAGGGTTGAGGTGCTCCCGAACAGCTGTTTCCGCGTATCTCACCCTGCGATATTCGGCGTGAGCATCACGCTTGGCAGGATAAGGGTCGGCTGGCTGCTGATGAATGACTTGGGCGAGGTGGTCGGCAAGATAAAGGGGATACAGACCGAGAGGTCGCCGCTCGAATCTGCAAAGAGCGGCGATGTCGTCGCGATATCGATGGACGAGCCGACGTTCGGCCGCCAGGTAAGGGAGGGGCACGTACTCTATACAAGGGTTACTGACGAGGATGAGCAGCTTCTGAAAGGGGAGTTTTCAAACATGATAAGCGCCGATGAAGCAGACCTCCTGAAACAGATATCCGAGATAAAGAAGAGCGCGAGGTCTTAGCCCAGGCTCATCTCTATCTGCACGGTATCTGGCACCACTATCCTCATTATCTGCCTTAGCGCCTGCTCGCTGCTCTCTATCGTGATGAGGCGCTTGTGGAAGCGCATCTCCCATCTCTCGTAGGTATGGCTTCCCTGGTGCGACGGCGCTTTCCTTGTAGTCTGCGATATGACCTTTGTGGGCAAGGGTATAGGGCCATTGCATTTTATGTTTATTGATTTTGTTATCTCCTTTATCTGGCTGGCTATCGAATCGATATCCTTAGCTTTTGTGCTTACAAGCTTGATGATGGCCGTCTGCATCGATTCACTTTCTCGGTGTTATCTCCATTATTACGCCTGCGCCTATTGTCTCTCCCATGTCGCGTATCGCGAACCTGCCTAGCGGCTTGAAATCGCTGAACTTCTCGCACGCTATCGGCTTCGTCGGCTTTATCTTGACTATGGCGAGGTCTCCGGTCTTTATCGTCTGGGGGTTCTGCTCTACGGTCTGGCCTGTCTTCGGGTCCTTCCTCTCAAGTATGTCCTCGAACGTGCACGCCACCTGGGCAGTGTGGATGTGGAACACAGGGGTGTATCCTCTCGCTATAACGTTCTGGTGGTGCAGTATTATGACCTGCGCCTTGAACTCCGCCGCTACGGTTGGCGGATTGTTGGCTGGCCCGACTACGTCGCCCCTCTTTATGTCCTTCTTCTCTAGGCCCTTGACGTTGAAGCCGACGTTGTCGCCAGGCTCCGCCTTCTGGAGCTGCTGGTGGTGCATCTCTATGCTCTTGACCTCTGTCTTGGTCCCTCCAGGCATTATCACTATCTGGTCTCCTGCCTTCAGCACTCCGCTCTCCACCCTGCCTACTGGCACTGTGCCGAAGCCTGATATGCTGAACACGTCCTGTATCGGCAGCCTGAGCGGCTTGTCTACCGGCTTCTCAGGCACCTTCAGGGCGTCGAGTGCAGCAAGCAGCGTAGGCCCGTTGTACCACGCGGTCTTCTCAGACTTTTCCTTCACGTTGTCTCCCATCTGCGCAGAGTATGGTATGAACGGGATCTGATCGGTCTTGAAGCCCATGGTCTTGAGCATGTCCCCGACCTGCTTCTTCACCTCGTCGTACTTCTTCTGGTCGTACCCGACCTCATCCATCTTGTTTATACCGACTATTATCTGCTGGACGCCTAGCACGAAGATTAGCTGCGCGTGCTCCCTTGTCTGCGCCTGTATGCCGTCCTTCGCGCTCACCACCAGCACAGCCGCATCAGCCTGGCTTGCGCCTGTGATCATGTTCTTGACGAAGTCGCGGTGTCCTGGCGCGTCTATTATCGTGAAATAGTATTTCGACGTCTGGAAATCCCTGTGCTGTATGTCAATCGTAATCCCACGCTCACGCTCCTCCTTAAGCGTGTCCATCACGAACGCAAACTCGAACGTCGGCCTGTTAAACTGCGCTGTCGCTTCCTTGTACCTGTCTAAGTCCCTGTCCGTTATTACGCCTGTAGCATAGAGCAGCCTTCCGACTGTTGTGGACTTCCCATGGTCTACGTGACCTATGAAGATCAGATTCATGTGTGGTTTGTCTGCCATCTTATCACTTGAGTGTAACAATTCATGTGCTAGGATTCCTAAAATCCGCACTTTCTTGCTGAGCGGTTTTCCCCTCTGTAAAAAACGCCCGATTCGGTACATATCTTGCGGTTAGATATTTATACCTTAGCTTTTTTACGAGGGAGGGCACACACCAACGCAAACCGCGCTAACGATTGGTATAACAGAAAGGTTTTTATATAGCGTGCTCAATAACAGAGCGTAATGGCGATGCAAGAACGCCGAACGTGATCTAATGGATCAACTATGGAGATACAAGTTGGCTGACGACGACGACATGGGCGACGACGAAGGGGACGACGACGAAGACTGGGAGGACGACGACGAAGGAGACGACGACGAAGGTGAGGAATCGTAGCCCTCCGCGCAGGCGAGCCGAAGCATACAGATAAGCTATTAAAGGAGTTGCTGCATTGTTTTATATGTTGTAGCACCCTTTTCCTAAGGTGATTTGCATGGTAAACGGGATTGAGCTGACTGTTGCGAGCGCGCTTGTCACTGATGACGGCAGGGGCATTGCCAGGGTCGACTCAAAGGCGCGGAAGCTGCTCAATGTCACGCCTGGCGACATGCTTGAGATAAAGGGCAAACGCAGGTCTACGGCCGCGATAGTTATGGCCGCGCACCAGCAGGACGAAGGCCTGGACTTCATAAGGATAGACGGCTGGATAAGGCAGAACCTTGGCGTTGGTATAGGAGACAGGGTCTTCGCCGCGAAGGCGAACGTTAACAACGCAGAGAAGGTAGTGCTAGCCCCTCCGCCGAACCAGCGCACTCCGATATCACCTGATTTCGCGGAGTATGCGAAGAACAAGCTTGAGGACAAGCCATTGGTCAGGGGGGACGTTGTGCCGATACCGATGTTCGGTTACGTATTCAACTTTGTGGTAGCGCAGGTATCTCCTCACGGGGTAGTAAGGGTCACAAAGGAAACAGACATGATAGTCAGGACTGAGCCGATATCTGAATCCATGGTGAAAATCGGTGATGTGCACTACGAGGATATAGGCGGACTGAAGACCGAGATACAGAAGATAAGGGAGATGGTGGAGCTCCCGATAAGGTATCCGGAGCTGTTCGAGAGGCTGGGCATAGAGCCGCCGCGCGGCGTGTTGCTCTACGGGGCGCCAGGCACCGGCAAGACGCTGCTAGCCAAGGCGGTAGCCAATGAATCCGACGCGCACTTCATAGACATATCCGGGCCGGAGCTGGTCAGCAAGTTCGTGGGCGAGAGCGAGGAGAAGCTGCGGGAGATATTCAACGAGGCTAAAGAGAAGGCCCCGACGATAATATTCATGGACGAGATAGATGCGATAGCGCCGAAGAGGGAAGAGGCGACCAACGAGGTTGAGAGGCGCATGGTCTCGCAGCTGCTCGCATTGCTTGACGGCATGGGCTCCAGGGGACAGGTCATAGTGATAGGAGCTACCAACAGGCCAAACGCGATAGACCCGGCACTGAGGCGTCCTGGCAGGTTCGACCGCGAGATAGAGATAGGCGTGCCTGACAGGAATGCAAGGAAGGAGATACTGCAGATACACACAAGGAACATGCCGCTCAGGGGCGTCAACCTCGACGAGCTTGCAGACCTGACTCACGGATATACCGGCGCTGACCTCACCGCGCTCGCAAGGGAGGCCGCGATGTGCTCGTTGAGGAAGGTCCTCCCGACTATAATAGACAAGAAGTCGATACCAAACGAGCTGCTCATGAACCTCCACGTTTCGAGGGAGGATTTCATAGACGCTTACAGGAGCATACAGCCCAGCGCGCTCAGGGAGGTATTCGTCGAGAGGCCTAACATCCACTGGGACGATGTCGGCGGGCTCTCTTTCGTAAAGACGCAGCTGAAGGAGGCTATAGAGATGCCGATAAAGAACCCCGAGGCGTTCGAGAAGATGGGCATAAGGCCTGTCAAGGGCATACTGCTAGTAGGCGCACCTGGCACCGGCAAGACGCTGCTAGCTAAGGCGGTGGCGACAGAGCGCGAATCCAACTTCATCTCCATAAAAGGGCCGGAGCTGCTTAGCAAGTTCGTTGGCGAATCAGAAAAGGCGACGCGTGAGATCTTTAGGAAGGCGAGGCAAGCTGCACCGTGCATAATATTCATAGACGAGATAGACGCGATAGCGCCGACGAGGGACGGCGGCAACGGCGACTCATTCGTGACGGAGAGGATAGTCGACACGCTGCTCACAGAGCTTGACGGCCTCTCAGAGATGAAGAGCATCGTGGTGCTAGCCGCAACGAACAGGCCAGACATAATAGACCCGGCGCTGCTCAGGCCCGGCAGGTTCGACAAGATAATAGAGATACCGATGCCTGACGACGAGACCAGAAAGGCGATATTCGAGGTGCACACGAAACGCATGCCGCTAGACAAGGGCATAAAGCTGGACGACCTGGCAAAGCTCTCCGAAGGGTATACCGGCGCAGAGATAGAGAATGTGTGCCGCGAGGCCGGCATGAATGCGATAAGACTCAATAGGACGATCGTGACGAAGGACGATTTCGCATTCGCCTTCCAAGAGGTGAAGCCTGCGATACCTAGAGAGCTCTCTGAGCGCATAAGGAAATTTAAGAATGCACCTGAGAACATGTACAGATAGGCACGCTTTTTAACTCTTTTATCCAATCTATCTTCAGGAGGAGTAGCTCAGCCTGGTTAGAGCGCTAGACTCATATGCACAGCATTGTGAGTTATGAGCCAAAAGCTATGACGAGAAATCTAGAGACCGCGAGTTCAAATCTCGCCCCCTCCAAGATCATCAGAGGGCAATCCGCACCTGCATGATGCCCCGAAGGTGCACTTTACAAATTAGTAAAGATACATCGACATTTTGCACACTTTAGCAACGCTTAAATATCTCGGGAACAACTTAGTTATGTGTCAAGATGAGCAGCCTAAGGCATGCAAATGAGGCTAGGGATAAGGAGTTCTATTCAAAAGTGCACGAGATGCTGAGAGTAGGCACGCTTGTGAAGCTCAGCGAGCTTGATTTTGTAGGACTACCTGTGCAGGCTTATAGGGAGTCCGGCTTATTTGTGCTTGAGCTCTCGAGAAAAGGGAACGGCATGGCAAGTTATAAGCACACAGGCCACTATGACCTGTTCGGGAAAGAGCTGCCTCAGAGGGTTTTTGTTGCATACGAGTTAAACGAGAAGGTTGTCGACCAAATAGCACAAAACCTGATGCCGCCGTTTACGGCTTTGAGAAAGGGATCGATGGTTCAGAGGCTTATAGAGGCAGGGCTCAGCGAAAAATGGGCCAGATACATAGTGAACGAGGCAGCAACCGCAAACAAGGCGGAGGCTGCCAAGAGGGCTGAGGCAGCCCAGAAGATGATATACGATAAGACAATTAGCGATATCGCGATTGGCGCCGAGGCGGCGCGCAGGGCGGTGCGGGATGGCATCAGGGAGTACTGTGAGCAGAAAAGTGCAAGTATGCGCGACCGATATCTCGCTCGTTTGGAGGAGTTCCACTCAGAGGTTGACAAAGAGAAGGAAGCAAGAAGGCTTAGGCGCTGAGCCGAGGCATGTGATATAGACAAGTTGAAGGACTAAAACGCCTACGAGCTTGAATACCCCAAACTTTTGAAGATGCATCGCTCAAGGATTTGCAGACGAGCATGATACTAGAGAAAGGCCGAGATTGACCGGGAAGAGGCTTACACGCATGCGGGCGGCTTAAGAAAGAGAAGCCACAGCATGAACATGGTGGCGGGCCGTAGCCCTCCTTCTGTTTTATGCAGCATTTGACTGAGCGGCTCAAGGCCTTGCATACTCATCTGCGCATTTCCCCGGCGCGTTTCATCCACACCCGCACGCTCGTAGTGTCATCGCTTTATGCGCGGCAGTGGTCTCGTTTCTGTTCCGGATATTGCCTTAGGCAGGATGCGCTCTGTATGGGAGGAGCTTCCTCCTTTCGGTAAGCTGCTCACCCGCCACCAATAGACAATCTGCTTCTCAAAAATTAATATGCCTTTCTATCATATCACTATGCCTGTGGACTGCGCAATAACCCTTACTTCTTCTGGTATCTGACGGAAGATAAACCTCCTTACCATAAACGTATTTAAGCTGATACTGCATGAGTATATGAACGGAAAATGCCCAGAATGGCATATCTGAAGGATATGCGAAGAATGCATTGAAGAAGAGGGGATTGTTCCAACATCAATTGGCGATAAATTGGCAGGGAAGCAGCAGGGAAGGAGGCACACAGGAAGGAACGCCGGTCTTGTGATACTCGCTGTGATAATCATAGTGGCAGTTTATTTCTACTTCGCCTTCCTGAGCGGAGGCATAGTGGGCGCTGTAGTGCAGGGAAGCAAGAACCCATCGCAATTCGGCAGCATAATACTCCAAAAAATAAACTCAACCCCGAAGCTTACGCTATCATATGTGGGCTATGCGAATTTCTCGCCTGATCCGCCGTTCTATCTCTCATTCCTCAAGTACCACAACGACACCAGGGTGGCATTGACGCTCGTCAACTTCCCGCACATAGGCAACCTGTCAGCTGTCGGAATATCCCTTGATAACGGCACGACCGTCTACGTGTGCTACGGTCTCAACGGGGCAGGCTACACATGCCACAAGGCCACTGGCTCCCCCACACAGATAGTGAAGAACCTGACAAGCGCGTTCAGCCTATCGAGCTTCGCCAACGCCCACATAAAAAGCGTGCTGCCTAGCTACTACAACGGCATGCCGTGCTTTGCTGTGTCTGGCAACGGTACAATATACGGGGCAACGCAGTTCTACACCGGAAGCAACGCATCCGTAGCGTTCAGCGCATGCATATCCTCGAGCCTCTACATACCCTACATCGCCAACGTCACGATAACGCCGCCATCCGGTGGACCGATAACGATTGCACTACATGCAGTTAACGTCTCCACCACGTCGAACGAGTCGGCGGTGACCAGCCTGCCTGGGCCGGTAAGCCCATAAGCCGCACCGGGCAATAGTTAGAAATAAATATCTGAACAGGCCAGGTACGTTGCGGTGTGAACATCCCACAGGCTAGCGTTAATGCAAAACCGATAACCGGCGCTGCACATTACCTAAAACCGCTTGATACCGAAGACAACTCCCCTGTAAGCAAGATATTCAGACTCGACCCGCCTCTGCCAATAAAATCCAAGGCATGGCGTTGGCTTGACGAGGGGCTGAAACGGGAGAGCAGGTTCTTCGAGTTCGGATACAGATCCCACATGCCAAAACAGGATGCAGGCACGTCCTCGCCATATGTGGTGTCGAAGATAGTCATAGAGAGCGCCACTCGACAGGCCGCCGATTTGACAAGGCTGCTTATCGACGAAGCTGCAAAGGAATGGAATAAGAATCGCGCGATAATGTCGTGGAATGAGTACTTCGCCATGGAGCTGCCAAAGGAGATAATCGAAGATGCATCGGCGAGAGCAAGGCAAAAGAAGCCGCTGCGCGACATGCTGAGGGATTTCAGGCCGACGAGCCGCAGGGATACGATGAACATGTGTGCAGGATGCTCCGGGTTTGCCGGGGAGCTCTCCCTGAAGGAAAAGGTAGTGCTATGGAAACTTGATAACCACAGCACCAGGGTAAGATACGCCATAAGGGGGTGCGTATCGGCGAGCAAGCTGCATGGCGATGCTGAGAGGAGAATCCCGGCGATAATCTTAGACTACATATATGGCAAAAAATTGGACGAGACGATGGAGATGCACAAGGGCACCATAGCGCATGAGATACTTGAGCTGCGCAGAAACCCGACAAGGGATATCACCGAGCTTTTCAGGAAGCTCATGCAGGGCGGGTGGGTCGTATGGGTGCTCCCGATATGCGACCCGAGCGACCCGAAAAGGGCGATAACGCCTGACATAGTGTACTCAAGGCTGGATAAGACAGAGAACGGGTATCACCTCACCCACATGATTGGCGAGGACAAGCATGCAGACAGGAAGGACTACTGGAGACAGGCAGATGCCGAGGCAATGATAATGCAATACAGGCACTGGCTCATCCATTCGAACGTCATAAAAGCGGAGTTTCATAAGACCCCAGGAGTGCCTTTCAACTCCCTACTCGCGCAGAAGCTGGGCATGGCGTTCCCGGAGATGATCCGCGTAGATATTTACCGCTTCATAAACCTGTATGATGAATGGAGCAATCCCTCAGACCCGTACCACGAGCACATAATGAACGGCGCATTCTTGCCTGAAGGGATCGAACCGCCAGCCCACTGGTCAACAGACGGAAAGACAGACCCAGAGAACCTGGAGAACGAGAGGCGGGTCAGAAAGGCAAAGAAGGAGATAGACGACGCCATGTACGCGGCGTGGCTGGAGGAGCTCAGGAAGGTATCCCCGCAGGACATAGAGGCATATATGCTTCAACACCCAGGCGAGCCTGAAGAGGAAATGAACGTGACTGGAAGCGCGCTCAACTTCTACGGGCCTAAGATGCGCGAGATACTCAGGGAGACAGAGACAACAGACTGAGCTAGCCGTTTGGCTTACCCAACAGCCCCATAATCCAGTCGAATATCCCTCTAAAGAAGGAGTATATGCCCTGAAGGGTAGACCCGAATCCTTGATTTAATCCGGCAGTGCCTGAAGTATTGGCTGCGAGGTGCGCATTGCCCTCAGGCATTATCGTCCCATTCTCGGCGTTTGCATACACCGTAAAGTTGTTCCCCTCGAAGCTGTAGCCAGGCGCAAGCATCTGTATACCTGTCCTGTTAGAGGTTGGCACAAGCGTAGGCTGGCCACGGAAGGTAATGTTGTATCCGGCTTTCTGCGCTATTGAGGTGGCCTGCTGGGCAGTAATGAGTTTCGAATTGTCGTACGGCATCACCACGTCGCTGTAAGCGAATAGGTGCATGGATGCACAGCCCTGCTGCGTGTTGTTCAGCAGCACGAATACCAATGCAGGACTGGAACTCAGGTTACCAGGGCCGTTAAACTTGTAGTCAGCGTACAGAAGGTATGAACTGCCGGGTGCAGAGGCGCTCGTATAGTTTATTGTTTTTGGATATATTATCTGCGCTGTGCTGAAACCAGTGAAGTTGTAGTAGTGGTAGACCCAACCTATGTTCCCAGTAATGCCAACGAGCTTTGCGCCAGAGTAATTGGCTATCTGAGGTGCATGGCATACGATGCTCTGCGCGCCTGCAGTCGATGCGGCAATCATTGCGAGCAGCGCTGCGAGCGCAATGTACCTAATCGCCATATGCGCTTTACTCACCCACACTATAAAAAAGTATCTGCAAAGCCCGGGTAGCCGAAACATAGAAATACCTGGACTGCAGAGCGCTACCTGTGGTACCATGGCATGCGGCGAAAAGAGCGCGCAGAAACAAGCTTTCCCAACTGGCCAATATGTGGCCAATGCTGTGCTCTCATCGGCACGCGACTATCCCAGGACGTCAGGATACTGGATAGCCGCGCACGTCGAGGAGAAGTACCACATACCATATGAAACAGGGATAAGGTACGTACGTGATTATATCGCAGCCGGGCTCCTGAGGGAGACGGGCAATGACGGTGCAGTAAGGATAACACCCAAGGGAAAAGCCATGCTTAGAAACGTGGAAGGAGCCTAGCCAGACCGCGTCAAAATCATCCGAGCTGGGGCGCACCGCCAACGGCGTATCCACAGCAGATATTTAAATAGCGACGCCAATACAAGCTCTATGGTGTTGAGATGGCAAGGGACCGCATGATAATAACGCAGGCTCCGCTCAGGGCCACCACTGCTGGAGGAGGGACAGACCTGCCGTCGTTCTACAGGAAGTACGGGCCGGGAGCTGTAGTGAACTTCGCGATAACCAAGTATGTCACCATCTTCGTCAGCCAGAACTTTTTCCCTGACACGATACGCGTGAGCTACTCGAAGACCGAGATAGTCAAGAGCATAGACGAGATAGAGCACCCGACAGTCAGGGAGGCGCTGCGCCTCCTGGGCATCGAAGGCGGGGTTGAGATACTCAGCCATTCCGACATACCGGCGCAGGGCACAGGCCTAGGGTCGAGCAGCACCTTCCTCGTGGCGCTGCTGCACGCACTTCACGCATGGAAAGGGGAATCGGTCTCGCAGGATGAGATAGCTGGAGAGGCAGTCAAGATAGCAAGGTGGATACTGAAGGAACCAGGAGGCCAGCAGGACGAATACGCGGCTGCGAGGGGAGGAATAAACCTGATGGAGTTCAACAAGGATGACAGCGTTGTGGTAAAGCCTGTCATAATGGATAGCGAGTCAAGGCGGAGGTTTGAGGATCAGCTCATGCTCCTCTACACTGGCCGGCAGAGGAGCTCTGCTCCGCTACTCAAGGCCCAGGAGGACTCGGTGGAGAGGAACGCGGAAACCTACCTGAAGATGAGGGACCTCGCATATGACGTTGGAAAAGCGCTTTCGTGCGGAGACATCAAGGAGGTCGGCATGGCCATGCACAGGAACTGGGAGCTGAAGAGGAGCCTGGAGAAGAGGATATCCGACAGCTCGATAGACAGGGCATATGGAATAGCGCTGAAGAGCGGAGCCATCGGCGGCAAGCTGATAGGCGCTGGCGGCGGCGGATTCCTCCTTCTTGTGGTCCCGGAAAAGTCGCGAGCTAGGGTCAAGGCCGCAATGGGGAGGGAGGGTCTTGCAGAGCAGAGGTTCGCGATAGATTATTATGGAAGCAGAGTGATATTTGTGGGGCAGCAGAAGGTGTGATTGACCTATGGACAACGAGTTCACTAGGAGTATAAAAGAGTACCTCGATAAGAATCTGGACATAGCTAAAATGATGACGGAGCAGGTGCCGAAGATAGCGGAGATGGCGAAGGTGATAGACACCGCAAGGAACAATGGCAACCTTATCTTCGT
This sequence comes from Microcaldota archaeon, assembly GCA_021791535.1. Lineage (GTDB taxonomy): Archaea > Micrarchaeota > Micrarchaeia > Micrarchaeales > Micrarchaeaceae > JAJZAB01. The sequence continues at coordinate 386 of JAJYWI010000019.1, read as the reverse complement.
AATGGGCAACGGGGGAAGCGCATCAACAGCGTCGCACCTCGCCCAGGACCTGAACAAGGCCGCGACGCGCGCCGGGAGGAAAAGGTTCAGGTCTATCGCACTCAATGACAACATCCCCATATTGCTCGCGATAGCTAACGACGACGCGTATGAGAACGTGTTCGTAGAGCAGCTCAAGAACTTCATGTCTGAAGGCGACGTTGTGATAGGGCTGAGCGGAAGCGGCAACTCAAAGAACGTGCTGAACGCAATAGAGTACGCCAACGAGCACGGCGGGATAACAATAGGATGGACGGGCTTTGGCGGAGGCAGGCTAGCCAAGACTGCGAAGTACTCAATAGTGGTCCCGGACAGCAGCATCAGGGCCGACCCACCGGTGCCTGACG
>JAJYWI010000006.1 GCA_021791535.1 Microcaldota archaeon | reverse complement strand
GACCCATGAATCGTAGTATTCCTGGCCGGAGTCCTGGCTGATAGTCGCAATTATTCCGTTTGTGGAGTATATTGGATTAGTGCAGCTGAAGTTAGGCTGAGTTGAGCACCCGTTTGTTGACCCTGACCCTCCGTTGAATATGCCAAGTGCAGAGAGTGTGGCAACACCGATCGCGATTATAAGGATTGCCCATCCGTATGTCATCAGGTACTCCATCGATGACTGAGCTTTCCCTTGCTTCGTCGTGCGCTCCGCCTCGACGCGGCCCGATAGTGACATAGTTATCTACTCGAAGCAAAAGTTTAATAAGATTTCTTGGGGCGGGTTCTTTAATGATATTTTACAGTTTCACTGGCTTTGCCCAGGAATAAAATAGGTTATCCTGAAGGGAGATATGATATTATGGCGTTTGCCGTATCATCAATCGAACCTGAAGCGTCTATATCAATTCCGTAATTGAATGATACTGTCTTCTTGTAGACCGCTTCCGTCGCTTCCCTGCCCAGAGGCTGTTTTCTCAGGCTGTCCCTTGTTATGCAGACCGATAATGGTACTTTCATGGTGAATGCGTAGATTCTCCACTCGCCCAGCCTGCCAGACAGATCTACTATCTGTGAGGGCCAATAGAAATTTCCATCGATTATCACACAGACGCCGGACTTAAGGGACCTTTCTGCATCGGCAGCTATGATGGCGTTTGCCTTGATGAAGCTACTCTGCGATATGTAGCCCCCTTCCATGTCTTCTTCGAGACCGTTTATCTTGAGCACGGAGTCGACGCTTATCATGTTAGCTTTGATGAGCTTGGAGAGCCTCTCAGCTACAGAGGACTTGCCAGACCCGGGAGGGCCCCTGATTATTATGCAGTAGCATATGGACCCGTCCATGTTATTTTGTCCGCTTAAGCTCACTAAATAATTATCGGAATAACCAGAGAAGCTTTGCTTCGCAGCATTCAGGAACGTAGGATAACCTTAAATACAGAATATCATAATGAATATTGATGGGATGGCTGACACAGGCATACCGATAGTCATAGGGATGCGCATACTCGTGCGGGGCAGGGAGATAGCACAGGAGAAGGGGCGCACTGACCTGCTCGAGCGCTTCGATAAGGCGATAGAGGAGCTGAAGAAGTACGAGAAGAAGGGCCATCACACGATGAACGACCATGCGGGCAAGATCATATCCGAGCCATTCAAGGGAGAATTCGCAATAGAGGAGGCAGCACATGCGACAATAGACATCAGCGAGCTTGCAGAGCCGATAGATAAATGATGTTTATCTGGTTGATTCGATGCTGGAAACCAAAGCCAAGATCAAGAATGGCATGAATGACGAGGCCGTAGAGGAACAGCTCACCGTATGTACAAGCGCAGATGAGCTGCTTTCGTACCTGAGATCCAAGGAGATGCAGAAGGCTGACACCGCCAAGGTGGTGCTCAAAGAAGACGGAGCGGAGCGCGAGCTGAATTTCATAAGGCACATAAACCCTGACGGCACCAAGGGAGGTTTCATAGACTCCGGCCTGAGCAGCAAGTCCCTTTACGGAGTCAACATGACCCCCAAATCGTCCTTCATAGACCCTACGGCAGTGGTCTACGGAAATGTTACGATAGAAAATTCGACAATAGGCGCCAACACCTCGATACTCGCACTTGGTCAGGCAGGGTCTTACATAGTGGACACGAAGATTGGCGACTCAGTTACACTTAAATCGGAGGGGCTCCTTGGACCTATAGTGCTCGACAGCACCACTATAGAGGACAGGGTAAGCATGGACATAAGCAGGGGAATACTCTATATAGTAAGGTCAACGATAAGGAGCGGCGTGGTGCTGGACTCTTATGCTGATCCTGCCGAATCCGGTAACAACTTCATGGTCTACCAGGAGTTCATCGCCCCTTACGCATCGGGCAAGAAATCGAAGCGCGACGTCCACGAGTCAAGCAACGCCAACGCGCCCAAGCTCAGCATAAAAGTGCTTGACATAGACGATTCCGATATAGGGAAGGACAGCGTCATCTCCTTGAAGCCTGACGCCCCGAGGCTGAGGATACTGCACACAACAGTGCCGCCCTCATCCAAGATCAGTGTTGATCCGAGCAGCCATTACATAAGCGTAGCGATAGACCAGGCGCTCACTAACATCTTCTACAAGGTGCACGTACCTCTGCTGACAGAGCAAAAGCTCTCCACGTTCATAAGCGATGCGGAGGACTACGCCAAGATGCACAAGCTCCCAAATTCGGTGGATCAGAGACTGCTGAAACAGCTTGATCCGGCATCCGCGAAGGAGCTCGAGCGCGTGATAATGCTCGCCAAGTTCGTCTACGACAGAATACAGTACGAGGACATAGCGAGCAAGTACACCAATGATAAGACAGACATACCTATAGACTACTTCATTGACAAGGGCAAGGGCATATGCTTCGAGCACGCGCTGCTCCTATATACAATATTGGAGAAGGAGCTTACGATGCAGGGGGGCAAGGTCACCCCGCACTTCGTCACGGGACTCGCGAAAAGCGACGAGGTAAACTCATGGCACGCATGGATAGAGGTGGAGATAAACGGCAAGGTATTCGTTATAGATGCTACAAGCCCTTTCATGTTCGCAGGCAAGAGGACGAAGAGCGGAAAGTTCGTGCGCTCCGGGCCAATGATAGACTGGGACTACAGGCCTGACGGAACACCGCTTGTGACGACGCCGAGCAACTCTCCATCAGGAGTCAAGCGGCGCGGCTGACAATTAGGCAGTCACGCTGTTCGATAGACGGCCTTAATCAGAATCTTCCTCAGAGCCATGCCTCTGCGCTCTCCTCTCCCCGCACGTGCATCCGCAATCGCATCCGGTAGCGCATGTGCAGCCGCTCCTGCAGCCGCAGACGCATCCACCTCCGCATTCACACCCGGCTCCCGCTCCTTGGTTGGCCACGAAAATCATTTGTAGTAATAGAACTGGGTCGAGATGCTCTCGGTCACGCTGCCTTCGCCCGATGAAAATATAGGTCCCTGCGTTGCGCCCACTCCAGACCGGCTATAACCCACTAATGGACCAGGATAGAAGTACGAGTTTTGCACAGTTATGTTGCCTATGTAGACCTGCGCGCCAGGTCCGGCAACCTCCTGGGCCTGTGTCGTTGCGTTCTGCAGAGCAAGTGACAGAGCCTGCGCTCTTAGGGAAGCGACCTGGCTGTTTGCCAGCTGGCCATAGACCGAATTTATGTAAACGCCTGTAATCCGAGATAGCGCACCTATGAGACCGCTCACATTGCTTGCACTGAAAGGCGATATCTCTATGTTTTCAGTCGCAGTGTAAATGGTCTGGTTCCGGCTGGCGTTGTAGGACCTGCCGATGTTGTAAGAAACCGTCTTCATCTTGCTCATGTTGCCGTTTATGAAAGGAGATACAGTCATATTGACCGAGTTTAGGGTTGATGTTATATTAGCCGTGGCAGACTGCGCACTGTTTCCCGTGCCGTTCACTGTCAGGTACATCGCCGCCGCTTCCTCATCCGCGTATGCAGTCCCGCTGGCCGTTACGCTTATCGTGCCGGGCTTGCCATGGGTCGTCCATGATGATGCGATGCCTATCGCAACTATCGTGGCTATTATGGCTAAAACTACCGCAGCGACCTTGAAATTTGCCCAGAGATTTTCCATGAAACCAACTACATGTCGAAAGTAGACTGGCAAGTTATTTATTGCTTTGATGTGCGTGCGTTTACGGCTCATTCCTGCTTCCTGAGGTAGTCCTCAAGCACCATGGTCTTTAGGATGCCTATGACAACGTGCGTCAGGTCGGCTATAGCCTTCCTGCTCCGCGTCTCGTATATGAAGTCGGCCATCTCCTCCACGTCGGCCTTCCGATACTTCCTGCCGAGCTTGGCCATCTCTTTGGGCGCAAGCTTGTTCACGTCAAGCAGAAGTTCCTCTATCTTGTACCTCGGGGCGTTGCCTTCCTTGACCGCATCCATGAGCTCCGTAAGCTCCTTGGCGCTTATCTTGGAGAGTTCCCTCCTGTCGTACTCTGGCTTGTCAACCCTCAGGTAGGCGGACGTCGAGTACGCTGGCTCGCTTATGTCGCTGAACTTCTTGTTCGAATTCCTTTCCATGGATACACCCCAAATTGTAGCTCTGCCGCTCAACAACCGCGCATCAAAAAAGTGAAAAAGCACGGAGATATGCTTGCGCATATTCCCGGTGCAGGAGCGGCTCGAAAACCACACGCTGCACGCAGTCGCCTTGCAGGCGCATCGCGCCCAAGGCATTGGGATGTTATTAAACGGGCTGATATAAATACCTTTTTATTTGTGCCACGCCATGGCTCTGTCCCAGAAAACGTTTGATATGTGATATCAGATAAAATTGGCGTTCTGGGCAGCCCTTCTTATTATAAGCAACCATCTGCCTTTTTCTGAAGTTTTGCCACCATAATCTATAATTCCGGCC
>JAJYWI010000022.1 GCA_021791535.1 Microcaldota archaeon | reverse complement strand
AGCGGAGTCACCTTGCTCTCCTCCCCTCTTGGCACATAAATGTACAGGGGATCTGTCCTCCTGTTAAGGGCAAGCGTCCTGACAAGCCCTGCCACGCCTATGACATGGTCGCCGTGCATGTGCGTTATGAAAATGGCTTTTATCCTGTACGGGCTTATCCCGTACACCATCAGCTGCCTCTGCGCGCCCTCGCCGCAATCGAAGATGTAGACATTGCCGTCATATTCCATCGCTACGCTCGGGAGGCCCCTCTCCTTCGTCGGTGTTGAGCCTGCGGTGCCCAGGAACGTTATATTTATCGGTAATGGCATTCAATCAACGTCTATCGTCGCTCTCTTCTCCTTGAGGTCCAGTTCTATTACCTTTATCCTGCCTGTGCGCAGTTGCAGCTCCTCCTTCGTGATTCTCCTGTTCTTTTTCAGCTCGGCTATCATGCTGTTTATCGCTTCCATATTGCTAAATATCTTATCGGCGATTTCTTTATTTGTTTCTATGTCTGATTCTGTGCCCTTCAGCAGCCTTCTCTGCTTCTCTATACTGAGCCTTAGCTGCTTTTCTGCTTCATTGACAGGCTCGTTTCTTTCGTCCATCCGGTTTTCGTAGTAGAACCTATCCAGCGCCTCCTGCAGGGTCCCAAATTCAATTTTTTGGCGTACATCATCGTTCCTGCCACCGTCTATCGTATAATCTACAGCCTTGCCCTGCCCATTAAGCAGCAGCGCGACCCTTATCTCATTTGGCAGCTCCATCTTGTATCCTTCTGCTTGCCGCGGCGGCGCATACACTTCGCCGACGTCGATTCTTCTGCCTCTGAACTGCCTGCGCCTGTACGCCAGGAGTATGTCCATGCCGCTATCGACTATTATGAGGTTGCCTTGACCGAACATCTCGAGAATCATCCCCAGGTGCTTGTCGCCCTTCCTCACATCGATCTCAAGTATCCTGTCGTCGTTTATCTGCCTTATCGACTCTATAGTTGAACCCTCGATCCTCTTCCTCACCGCCATCGCGAAATCGGTGGGGCTCCCCTGCTTCTCTGTGTATCTTGTCCTGTTTATCGCATGCGAGAGCATTATCTGCATGTCGATGCTCTCCTTCCCCCTCTTTACCCTTACCCTGAACCTGCCGTCCTCTACTTCGTAAAACCTGGCTATTCGCGACCCTGCGAGCTCCTGCAGCTCCTTTGCAAGGACTGAGAGCTCAGGAGCGGTTATAAATCGCATACGATACTATCTTTCGCAGTCTATTTAGATGCTACATCCTTCTGAGCTTCTTGGCCCCCTCCTCTTTCGCCACCTTTGAGAACTGCTGCGAAAGCCTGAACGAAGAGTGACCGTTCGACCCCTCAAAGACAGCCCCTATCTGGGCTATGTCGGCGCCGCTGGCGTATACGCTCCTAAGCTCCTTTATGCTCCTTATCCCGCCTCCGACGATATACGGCACGCTTATCGCTGACTTCACCGCCCTTATCATCTCGTTAGGTATCGGCCCCGATCCTTGCATCTGCGGGTTTGAGCCTGTGTCTGTTACTATGATCCTCTCCCCGAGATACTCGCCGGTCATAGCCATCATTGCGGCTATCTTCGGCTTCTCCCTCGGCACCATGTTGATGTCGGCCACCCACCCGACTGTGCCGCCTGGGGCCACGACTATGTAGCCTACAGGCAGAGGTTCTATCGAGAAGCTCCGCACTAGCGGGACGGCGAGCATCTGCGCCTGCACGTGCCAGTACGGGTTCCTGGAATTGAGCACTGAGAGGAAGTATATCGCGTCTGCGTGCTGCGTTACAGTGGCCACGTTGCCGGGGAAGAGCACAACAGGCACATCCACCTCCTCCTTTATTCGCTTCGTGATGCTGTCAAGCATGCTGCCCTGGACCCCGACGCTGCCGCCTATGAGCACTATGTCGGCGCCGCCCCTCGCGCAGTCCCTTGCAGTGCGTATCGCGCTCTCCTCATCCTTGTAATCGACCGGATCCAGAAGCGAGAAGAACATCGCCCCCTTGCTCTGCAGAATCTCGTTTATGTAAAGCTCAACCTTTCCCGGCCTCATCGCATCACGCTCTCACTGTCGCCCTCTTCGTGCTCCTGATGTAGTCCTCCACCATGAGCAGCCCGTCTATGTCTATGCGCCTCGATGGGGCCCAGCCCAGCCGGTTCGTTATCTTCGCTATGCTCACTATCCTGTCTCCAGCAAGAAACTCGTATTCATCATAGTCTATGTCAGCTGCCCTAGCCAGCAGTCTCGCCAGCGCAGGGTTGACCGACTTGGATGGGGGCGCTACGCCGAGCACCTTAGCCACGATGCCGAAAAGCTCCCTCGGGGTGTGCGCTACCCCGTCTGTGAGGTTGAATATCTGGTTGGCCGATGCCTTTGGCTTGTGTGCCGCTAGCAGCATGGCGTCGGCGACGTCGTCGGCGTTGATGAGCGGCAGGTGATTGGTGCCCCTTCCTATATACTTCATCTTTTGCTCCTGCACAAGCCTGAACGCCTTGAAGAAGTGTGGCTTTTCGTACCCTGGGCCGTATATGGTGCCTATCCTGAATATGGTGTAGAAGAGCTCGCTGTGCGACTCTGCGAAGCTCTCAATGAGGTGCTCGGCCATCAGCTTGCTCTCGGCATAGCGGCTGGACGGCGCCTCGTCTGACATTTCGGTGAGCGTCTCGCCGCGCCTCCTGTACCCATAAACTGTCGTGGTGCTTGTGAATAGGAAATGGACAGGGCTCGATGCCCCTTTGTTGGAGTCCGCTATGCTCTTTAGCAGGTTCTCCGTGCCTATCACATTTGTCTCTATGAGCTGGTTGTAGCTGAACTTCGAGTTGAATGTGGCGCCGGCTATGTGGAATACGACGCTAACGCCCATGCACGCAGCCTCAAGGTTCTTCTCGTCATCCTTGCTCTTCAACGTAATGTCGGCAACGTACGGTCTGCATCCTGGCGGCAGCGCCTTCCAGTCCGGGTAGGCATTGGGGTTGCCTTTCAGCAGAACCCTCACATCGTAGCCCTCAGAGAGCAGCCTGCTTATGACGGCGCGGCCTATCCCGGACGTGCCGCCAGTGACAAGCGCAATTGGCTTCTGGCTACTAGCTTCCATGTGCACCTCCCCTTTCACCGTCCAGCAGCGTTGTCGCTATACCGTGAAGCCTGCCGCTGGCCAGGCCGTATATCGCGTATGCGCTCCAGTCCTTGCCGTATGGAACGTAAACGTCAAGGTTCACCTTCATCTTCATCAGCCTCTTCACCCGGCGCTTGCTATACCCGAATGGTACGCCAAATATTAAATCCTTCTTGTGCCCGTTGCTGCTGGATGCTATCCTGGCCATAAGCTTCTCGTCAGGCTCGTGTATGCATACCTTCTGGCTTTTCTTGAGCAGCAGACTTATAGCCGACATGTACCTGTTCAGCATCCCTTTCTGCGTGTTGCTGCGGTTGCTGGCGGCGCTTTCGGCCATATACGGGTGCGACGTCATCCTTACCATGCTGCGCGGCCTTATCGACCTTATTATGCCATCCATTCTGCTGTAATACGATATAGGTATCTCGACTCCAAGGTTCGGGTTGGCAGCCCTCCTGTCGTTGTAGACCGCCATGAGTTCGTCGTGGGTCACCCCCAATCCTCCCTCAAGCCAGACCGTAGAGCTTCCAGACCTTGCTGCATCCAGTATGTCATCCAGTAACCTGTCCGCTGATCCGTTGCCGAGCGCGTAGCCTATTTGGCTCAGCCTCAGCGACACAGACGAGTTGAGGTGGAGCCTCGATATCTGCTTTATCACCTGAACGTAGGTGTTCGCGTTGTACCTTGCCTTTATAGGATCGCTGACATGTTCGCTCAAAAACGTCAGCGTAGTGTTCATGCCATCGCCATTTAGGTAGCGCACCGCGTTGAGCGCCGAATTCATAGTAAAGCCTGCGATATGACGACGGACAAGCCTAAATACTATATTCTTGATGAGCCTGTGCTCTTCCACGTGAATCACTGACCTTCATCATGGGTAAGTCAGGTATTTAAGCTTATTTATGGATAGAAAAATGGTTTTATGGCGAGCGATGTTGTCAGCCTGTCATTGGGCGACCTGATACGCAGATTACACAACGCTATAATGGATTTCGTAGGCGCGATAGACGAGACCATAAGGCAGGACAGGTCGGTGAGCGTGCAGGAGATACGCACGCTAAGGGACCACATAAGGCAGAGGATCCAAGCTAACGAGAGCCCGGAGGACAACAAGCAGCTTCTGAAGATACTCGACCTCTTCTCATCGAATAGCGCGGTCATAGAACTGATCAGGGAGGACGCCGAGGACTGGCTCAAGTTCCTCGACGACATAGAGAAAAGCATGGAACGCAGGGACCAGAGCGGGAGCCTTTCTGATTACGAAAGGAAGGAGCTTATGGACATAAAGAGGCTGACTGGAGAGATAAAGGCAATACTGAGAAAATAAACGGCCCATACTGCGGCTTCGCCCGGCGCTGCCGGTGTCTCACCTACAAACGTGAAGTTGGCGTAGACTGCCTGGGTGGAGGAGGTTGTGCTAGCTACTCGGCGTGCTTGCAGGTTTGACCACAGGCTCGCC
>JAJYWI010000016.1 GCA_021791535.1 Microcaldota archaeon | reverse complement strand
ATGTAAACTACCTCGGACTAAAGTCCGAGGCTTTCATCGGTTGATAAGCATGTTGCACAGCAACGTTGGGCAAACCAACTTCATAGGACAGGCAAGGTCGTTTACTAAGACCTTCCCTATTGGAAATCTGGAAGGGTTTATGGTTGGTAAAGTCCTTCCGCTCCAAGAGGCATTTCAATGCGACGTTCTTGCTCGCATTCCTGTCGGAGTTCAGTTCAACTCCGCATTCCTTGCACCTGAACAGGGCATAGTTCCCGCTTTCATGTCCCTTGCCAACAGCACCGCAGTGGTTGCAGAACTTGGAAGTATGCCAGCTGTCCACAATGTTAAGCGTGATTCCCTTGTCAAAACAGCGGGAAGCGAGGGTTTCCCTGAACTTTCCAAAGGGCATCCTCATAACGATCTTATTGAACCTTTTGCCTTTGGATTTGAATCGTTTGAGGTTCTCTATGGCAATGTCGGCATCGAACCGCAGTGCCATGTCGGTTATACTCTTTATCATCTGGCCGATATTGGTCTCCACAAAATTTCTTTCCTTAGTCCGCAATCTCCTCAAAGCAGGAATGTTATTGGAACTCTGCATCTTGGAACGTCTTTCCATTATCCTCTTGCGCTTGATCCAGATGTTCGTCCCAAAGTATCTCTGGTCGAGAACCTTGCCTTTATCGGAAAGAACGGAAACCGCAATTCTCTTCGCATTGAAGTCAATGCCAAGGGCATTCCTCTTTTCCAGGAGAACAGTATCCTCCTTGGAGAGATATGCAACAATATCGAGATTGGAAGTCAGCCCATAGGTCTTGCATGTCCATCCGTTCCTGAGAAGGTCGGTATATCTCTGGAAGTTGCGGCTTTTGGTAATCGGGATCGCAACCCGATTTCGTGGATAGATCCCGAGCTCGATAAAGAACATGGACTTTGTCTCGAAGGTTTTGCAGTTGCGAGGGCTGTTGAATTTGACAGTATACCCGAGGGTCTTGTTCTTGCTTCTCCAAACAGAACGTTCAATATCGCAGATAACCTGGACATTGAAAGAGGTGCGTTTCTTGGCGGTTGAGTACACCTTCCTGTGGAAATCCATGAACTTGGAACAGAAGTCTCTCTCATCCCAGAGGCAATTGAATTCAGAAGTTGCCTTGAAGGAGAAATCAGAGAGAATGCTCTCTTTGGATTTCGTTCCGTTTGTCTGCAAAAGAATAGCACGTTCCACTTCACCAACCGATAATATTATATCGACAAGGATATATAAGAGTATTGGCGAAAAATCGCCACCAATTCCTCCTCCGACTAAAGTCAGAGGTTTCCTTGGGGTTATCTGATGAGTATACGCTATGCGGTAATGGAGGTAAATATTATCTTTGGACGCTGCGCAAAGACAAATTAGCAGATATTTGCAGGCGGCTTGCTTTTTAGAGATGGCATTCCTAGGCCGTCTCCTGCTTAAGCTGCTTGACCTCCACCTTCGCCTCAAACTCCGCTATGGAGTGGCTGAACTCCTGATCGGTCTTTATCTCTCCCCTGTTCTTCAGCACCTCTCTAGCCATCAGGTAGTATATGAAGGCGAGCGATTTCCTGCCTCGGTTGTTGCACGGTATCACTAGGTCGATGAACTTCGTGGAATTGTCGGTGTCGCTGAGCGCTATTATCGGCATGTTTACCTTGCTGGCCTCATTCACCGCCTGCTTCTCGTTCCTGGAGTCGCTTATCACTATGAGCTTCGGCTCTGTGAAGTCAGCTCTGTTCGGGTTGGTAAACACGCCTGGCGTTACCCTCCCCTTCATGAACTTTGCGCCGATAAGCTCTGCGAATTTCTCGGCAGCGGCTATAGCGTAAATCCTTGATGCTGTTACGACCACGTCTTTAGGCGAATACCTCGCAATCATCGATGCGGCGACCCTGACTCGCGTGTCTATGGTCTTAAGGTCTAGCAGGTATAGCCCGTCGTCCCTTACCTTGTATATGAACTTCTTCATCCCTGGGCTTCTCATCTTAGTCGCGATGTGTATTCCTGCCTCTAGATAATCGTTCTGGTTTGCCAACAGTTGCTGTTCCTCTTCCATTTAATCACATGTGGGGCCGCCGAGATTTTCAGAAACCTTTTGAACTCGGGTCGCTACCACCCCAAGGTAGAAGCCTACCAAGCTAGCAGACGGCCCCCTCTCAATTTTGTCTCTTCGCCCTTTTATTCCTTACCATCATTTCTTCCCAATCTTAATGAACTCATCAATCAGGTCGACATTGCTTATGAACATCCTCCTGCAGCAGTACCTCTTGACTCCGAGGTCGTCGAGCACCTTGCCCGGGTCCTCATGCTCCTTGTTGACCCTCCTATCGTATTCCTCCCATCTGTCGGCTACGACAGCTCCGCAACTGAAACACCTGACTGGCATCATCATAGTATCACCTGTACGAGGTCTGGTTCCTCGCCCTCGCTTTAGGTCCGTTGAACTTCTTAGGCTCTACTCTCCTGTAATCGTCAACAAGCAGCGACCTGTCGTATCTCATGTATTCCTTCCTAACCGTATCTGTGTCTGCGAACTTCGAGATTGCTTTTGCCACTGCGCTCCTTATCGCCTGCGCCTGGCCCGACGCGCCGCCTCCCTTTGCGCTTATCTTCATCTCCATCCTGCCGGCCAGCTCCTTCGTTATGCTAGATATGTTTATCGGCTCTTCTATGGCACTTCTATAGACGTCGCTTTCCACAGAATCTATGCTGCGCTTGTTTATCAATATCCTGCCTTTGCCCACCTTCGCCGACGCCCTGGCTATCGCCTCTTTACGCTTGCTCTTCACAAGCACTACCTTCACAGTCTTCTTAGCGCTCTTCCTCCTCGTGACTGGCCTTCTCGCCTTAGGCTCGGCCTGCTGCTCCTGCTGCGACTGTTTTGGAGGCTCTCCGCCTGCCGCTTGCACAGTTTGCTCTTGCTCTGCCATCTTATCTCTTCTCGTAACCTAACAGCCTTGAAAGCTCAGATATTGTAATGTATCCAACATATAAATCACTTGGCTTCCTGGTCTCTACCTCTACCGGCTTTGCCTTTAAGAATTCATTCGGTACTCCGATGTAGACCCTGAGCCTCCTGTACGCGTCTTTGCCCCTCGGCATCCTGTAAGGCAGCATCCCCCGTATTATCCGCTTGACCAGCAGGTCAGGCCTTCTAGGCCAGTATGGAGAATGCTCTGGGTTGGCTTTCTCCTTCAGATTAACGCGCCGCCTGTACTTCGCAAGTATCGCCTGCTTGCTGCCGCTTATTATGGCGCTCTCCGAGTTTATCACCACAGCGTTCTCGCCATTGAGCAGGCTCTTTGCGACAGCGCTGGCAAGCCTCCCTAGCACCTTGCCGTTTGCGTCGTATACCTTTACCTGCCTCTCTGCCATTCCCTCGCCGCGTTATATGATTATGTTTACCCTTTTCTGGCCTATCATCTCGCTTATGCTCACCATCCTGCAGCTCGCTCCTGAGAGCAGCGTCTCTGCGCTCTTCGAGTACTCGAGCGCAGCGATGTTAACCTTATGGTCCATCCTGCCGATAGAGAGCACCTTGCCCGGCACCACCACGTTATCGCCGTCCTTCGTGTGCTTGTTTATCTTGTATATGTTGACGTTCGCCCTCCGCCTTGCAGGGACGCTAACCAGATGGTGCACCCGCTTCCATAGCTTCGGGGATCTGTCTGACTCTGCTGCCTTGCTAAGGACGTCGAGCCACTCCCTTACATCACTTCTTTCTGCATTAGTTTTCATCGTACCACATTTGCGGAGGTAGGGATTTGAACCCTAGCAGTCACTGAAGACACAGGAGCCTCAGTCCTGCGCATTTGGCCAAGCTCTGCCACCTCCGCCTAAAGCTTCTTTATGCTGGATGAGAGCTCATGAAGGCGCTCTTCTATCACATCGAAAGCCTTATTAATAATTTGCTTCGGCGGCATCTGACCAAACGATTCAACGTAAAACTCGAAGGTGCTGTCGTCCTTCTGCTCGTATGCTACGAGCCCTGGCTGGAACTTTGCGTGCTCCATCCCGGTGCCAAGCCTCGCCTTCGCCTCCACCCTTACGCGCTGGTTCTCTCCAAGCTTTATTATCGGTATGCCTTCATTCGCTACTTTTACCTCCTTGTCCGACGACCCGATATCCTTCGAGTAGACGGTCTTCGGGCCTGTCTCGTCCATCGTAAACAGGATCTCGTCTTCTGCCTTGTAACCCTTAAGCGGAGTGGCCAGTGGAACCAGCCCCATCCTGTGGGCTATGTACTCGTCGAATATCGCGCTCGACTTCTCGTAGAAGGTGACCTTGTCTATCGCGAAGGTTGGCACGCTGCCTGTAGCCGTCCTCTTTAGCGCATTCGCGTATGCGTTGGTTGATCCTTTCAGCACGAACCTGAAGGCATTGCCTTTGTCTTCTAGAATGTCTATTTTCATAAAAACCGCCGCAGCATAGGGGCTGTCACAAATAGCTATTAAATTATCACGGGAATATATAAAAAGATAGCACTCGGTGTGTGATTGAGCTTCGAAAACGCCTTATTTGGGGAGATGCACGGCAGCGGGTTCGGCACTGGCGAATATTTGAGGAGCTTCAAGGCGAGGCCGCACATATCAAAGTCGAAGGTCGATCAGTACTCAAACTGCACATACCTCGAGGTAGGGGATTTCTTCTCCATCAGTCGCTATAAGGATACAGACAGGAGGTACGTGGCCGCAACGCAGCTGAGCTACGATACGCTGATGAGCGTATACGACGTCAACACCAGGAGCATGGCTGCCGCCCGCTTCCTCAACTTCACAGTCGAGCTGCGCGGCAGGTTCGAAAGGTTTATGAGATCCGTAAAGCGGGCTAACTTCGAGGCCAGGATTATAGGCATGCAGGACGGGCAGACCCGCGACTCGGTTTACACAGTATCGGAATTCATGGAAAAGAGCAGGCTCCCGCTCTTCGAGATAGACCTGTTCGGCAGGCAGCTAAGGCACATAGCCATAGACATAAGCAGCGGCATGAGCTACAACGTACTCCTCCTAGATAGGATATACAAGCCTGGCGAGCTCGTCAGCGGCACGACGTTGGAGCAGTTTGAGAGATCCCTGTCCGGCAAGCAGTCACCGCCCTAGCCTCTTCACGAAAATGTCGGTGTATGCCGGGCCTTTCTCACCGAGTACGCTCCTTTTCAGCTTTATCTCGCTGCACGTGAAGTCGCCCAACGCGTCCTCGGAGTGGCTGGCTATGAAGCCACGGATGTAGTCGATGTCGTCGTCGCTCGGATTCTTGACCCTGGCTATGGTCGCATGCGCGGCGAATTCCCTGCCATCTGCCTTTATCCCAATGCGGTCCGCGCTCTCCTTGAGGCTTGAGCGGATGCGCAGCAGCTCGTCATAGCCGTCGGTTATCTTTGCGTATATTATGCGTATGCCGCTGCCGCTGAATGTGCCTATGCCGTTCACGGATACGCCGAATGGCTCCTCATCCAGCTGCGAGATTGCATCTGAGATCGCCTTTGCCGCAGCATCACCGAGCTGCCCCATGAACATGAGCGTCACATGGATCTGGTCTTCCCTTACTGGCCTTATGGCGCTGCAATCCATCTCTGAAATGAGTGCCTCTATCCTTTTCCTTGCCACCTGATCTATCTCGGCTGCGACGAAGGCCCTCATCGAATCCGCCATCGGATCGTTTCTGCACAACGATATCGGATTTACAAGAAGGCTTTTTAATCTATTTGGCATAAACGTTATGTGCGGACGAAATACATCGTTATCCTCGGTTCCTTGCTGAGCGGCCTTGGCAAAGGCGGAGTCACCTCCTCCATACTGAAGATACTAAGTTTCTACAATTGCAGGGCGCTCCCGATAAAGTTCGACGGCTATTTGAACTATGACTGCGGGACCATGAACCCATACAGGCACGGGGAGGTCTTCGTGCTCGATGACAAGAGCGAGGTTGACATGGACTTCGGCATGTACGAAAGGTTCTCAAATACCGACCTTACCGGGAAGCTGTCAATAACTGGCGGAAAGCTCTTCAGCAGGGTGATAGCTAAGGAGCGTAGGGGGGACTACCTTGGCGAGGACGTGCAGATAATACCGCACCTGACAAACGAGATACTTGACACGATAAAGAGGATAGCGAAGAGCGAGAGGCCTGACGTCCTTGTAATAGAGGTCGGCGGCACTGTCGGGGACATAGAGAACAGCTACTTCATAGAGGCTATGAGGCAGCTGTCGCTGAACGACGACGTCGTGTTCATAAACCTGACGTACGTGCCTAAGATAGACGTTGTTGGAGAGCAGAAGACGAAGCCAGCCCAGATAGGGGTGAGGTCCCTGATGCAGCTCGGGATACGCCCGAGCTTCATATTATGCAGGAGCGAGGAGCCGCTTGGCGAGAAGGCGCGGGAGAAGATAGCGCTATACAGCAGCATAAGGAAGGAGCGGGTGATAGACGATTCTGACAGGGGCACGGTTTACCACCTGCCGGCGCACCTGATAGAGCAGGGCTTCGACAGGCTGCTTGTCGGGGACCTCGGGTTAGGCGGCAGGAGGCTCGACAGGCGCAAGCTTGCGAAATGGAAAGGGCTCGTCGACAGCATATCATCGCCGAAAAAAGCGGTGAACATAGCTATCGTCGGGAAGTACACCGACCTGAAGGACTCGTACGTGAGCGTCAAGGAGGCGCTGGTCCACGCCGCGGCGAAGAGCAGGGTCAACCTACGGATAAATTGGGTAGAATCCACGGCGGTGGAGGGCAGCAGCACGAGCGCCCTTGAAGGCGCAGACGGCATTCTAGTCCCCGGCGGGTTCGGCTCGAGGGGTATAGAGGGCATGGTCAATGCGGCGAGGTTCGCGCGCGTGCGCGGCATCCCATACCTTGGCATATGCCTTGGCATGCAGGTGATGGTAATAGAGTATGCGAGGGACGTGTGCGGCCTGAAGGGCGCCAACTCCTCTGAGTTCGACAGCAAGACCAGGCACAATGTCATAGACATAATGGAGACGCAGCGCGACCTGAAGGAGAAGGGAGGCAGCATGAGGCTTGGCGCATGGACTGCGAAGCTAAGGAAAGGCACGCACGCTTATTCCGCATACCGAAGGGCTGCAATAAGCGAAAGGCACAGGCACCGCTATGAGGTCAACAACAGGTACAGGAATGCTCTTGAGAGGAACGGGATGGTTATAAGCGGTACAACGCCTGACAACCACATCGTTGAGATAGTGGAGTGGAGCGACGGTTTCGGCATCGGGACGCAGGCGCACCCTGAACTCAAATCAAGGCTGGAAAGGCCAGCCCCTCTGTTCGTGGAGTTCGTAAAGCACGCATCGGAGAGAGCGCCTAGCTAACGAACCTTCCTGCATAAGAGAGCAGCCAGCCTATTATCCTGCTGACAACCGGTATGCCACCTGTCATCGCGGTCATTACGATTACGTCCCTGCGGTCCACGCCTTTAATCAGCCCAAGCACCACCGGATATACAACTATTATCTCTATTGCGGCGGTTATCAGCAACGGTATGTAGTTGCCGCCCCATAGGAATATGAGAGGCGTGACGAGCAGCATGGTGATCGCATTAGCTGCCAGTATCCTGTAGAGCTTCCCTGCCTTGAAGCCGAGCTTGAAGAGCTGTGAGCTCCTCCTTATGAAAAGCACATTGGTCAGGATCGGCGCTATTATGTACAGGAGCAGCACTAGGCCTATGCCCTTGAACGTCGGGATGAGCACAGGTATAAGGACAAACGTTACCGCAGACACTATCACGCTGTACTTCAGCACATCGCGCACCATGTTCGCGCTAGTAAGCAGGGTGTTGGCGTACTGCCCAGCCAGCGCTATCAGAGCACCTATCGCCATTACAGCTATGAAGAGCGGGGCGAGCGAATACTTTGCGCTGAAGGCAACGTACGAGAAGGGCGTGGCAAGCACGAAGACAAAGAGCAGCATAGGCGCTAGGAGCACGAATGAATAGTATATGGTATGGTTGTAGAGCTTGCTTATCTTCGATTTTACTCTGCTAACCAGGGTCGCTGAATACATCGTCAGCAGCGACACGCTTATCGAGCCTGACACTATGTCTATCAGCGAGTTGACCTTAGACGCCACCCCGAGGTTTCCGACCACAGCGGCTGTCGCAAAGGCGCCCACGGCTATGAATGCGAGGTTCGACGAGATGCTGAGCGTGGCGCCGGAGACCCCTATTGGCACAGAGAAGCTGAACAGCCGCTTTATCGACTTGCCGGAAGGCCTAACAAGCATGCGCAGGCCATGCTTCTGGTATATCAGGTAGAGGGAGTAGAGGAACGCCGCGGTATACCCGATTATCATTCCGATTATCGGCCCGGCAGGGCCAAACCCAAGGAGCACTAGCGCGACCCCTAGCGTAGACTGCAGCACAGCCTGAGTCGTGTTTATAGCCGCTATGTATATGCCTTTGTTGAAGCCTAGCAAGGCGGAATACGATGTGCTGAAGAGCATTGACGCTATTATTGATATTGCGGCTATCTCTATCACTAGCGCATAAGACGGGTTATGGAACACGTCAGCCGCTATTATTCCGCTGAGCGCTGCGGTTATGACCGCTATCACGATCCCCATTATGAGGGTTATGAAGAACGAATTAGCGAGTATGTCCTCTATCGCCCTCATGTCCTTCCTGTACAGGTGCTGGGGTATGAACTTGTTCAGCGCGGTGCCGACGCCGAGGTTACCTATCGCCCCAGTGAAGCCTGCGACCGCCAGCGCCAGAGTGTATATTCCGTACTCGCTTGGCCCTAGCAGCCTGGCTATGACTATAAAAGCGAGGCCGAGGAAGATTATCGAGGAGAACTTGCCAATCATTACGAAGCTGGCGGTGCGGGCTGCGCCTGCGCCAAGGCTCCTGACCTCTGGGCTTATGCCCTTTTGCTTGCCGCGCTGCTGCGCCATATAACTACCGGGTACGAATTGTTCTAAACCAAAGAATAAATGGATTGTGATTGCTTCTGTAAAGTTGTATTCCGCAATACCAAAAGGTGTATAAAGGTTTTTATGCTGTTCCGTCGCAACTTTATAGGGGAAAATGGCCGAACGCCTGCTCGTGCTCGCTGTTGATATAGACAATGACCTCTACAGGAAGGCGAGGATAGCAGGGCCTGTGATAGGCAAGGAGGCGAACCTGAGCGCCGCCACGAAGCTGGCGATGGCTGACCCACAGGATCCTGACGCGAACACGATGTTCGAGGCCGTCAGGAAATACGAGGAGCTGAAGAAGAAGGGCTACTCGGTCTCTGTAGCCACGGTGACCGGCGCGGAGAAGGAGGGGTACATAGCGGACAGCGCGGTCGCCAGGCAGCTAGACATGGTCATAGACAGGTTCAAGCCCGACTCTTGCGTGCTTGTGACAGACGGCATGAGCGACATGAGGGTGCTTCCGATGCTCAAGACCAGGCTCAACGTCAACAGCGTGGACCTGGTCAGGATGAAGCAGGCCGAGGATGTCGAGGGCGCGTATTTCACCGTATTCGAGAAGCTAAAGGAGCCGCACTACGCTAGGATAGTGTTCGGCATACCAGCAGTGCTTATACTCCTGTTCGCCATAAGCTACTACTTCAACTTCGGCTGGCAGCTCCCAGCAGCACTTATAGGCATATACCTGCTAGCGAAGGGCTTCGGCGTTGAGGACTCGCTGGTCAGCTCTTTCAAGGGCCTGGGCTTCAGCATAGAGCGCCTGAGCTTCGTGTTCTTCGCCAGCTCAATAGTCTTCTTCGTGCTCAGCCTTATAGTCGGGTACGGCGCGTATACAGGAACGCTTGCCGCAACCCACAACCCCCTCACAGTAGTTGCTTCGGCCGTGCAGGGCTTCCTGATATTGTTCCCGGTCAGCCTAGTGCTTTACATAATAGGCAAGGTGCTCGACTCCGAGAACAGGAGGATGAGATACAGGGCGATAACACAGGGCACGTACATGGGCTATGGCATAGTGACGATCGCGATAGTCTACCTTATGGCCGCGTGGATAGTTGGCCAGGTGTACTTCTGGCAGTTCCTGCTCTTCAGCACCATAGCGATAATCTTCGGCTACCTTGTATCCAGGCTTAGCCTTGCGCTGAGGAGCCATGCGATAAGGAGGACGCGGATGAAGGACAAGCAGGTGATTAACGACATCGGGGCGTATGTCGGCAGGGTATCTGCTATTGACGCGAAAAGGGGCCTGATGATGGTCAAGACGGACTATGGCAACGTGATACGCTACGAGATAGACAGGATAACCAGCGTCTCAGACAGGATTATCGTAAAGTAGCTGCTTCTAGCGCAGATGGCAAGGTTTTTATATGCCGAATTACAATTACAATAATAGGAATATAGTCCTACATGAGCTAATCGGCCTCAAGGTTGAGGTGGCAAGAAGCCGGGACAAGTCCAGAAAAGGAATAAAAGGAATTGTGGTAAACGAGACAAAAAATACTCTCGTCATCGATACTCCTTCTGGAAGAAGGGCGGTGCCGAAGCTGGCATCAACCTTTAAATTTGTTTACGGCAAAAGTAGGTTCATCGTAGACGGCAGGGAGATAAACTTCAGGCCCCACGAGCGCCTAGAGAAAAGCTACCGATTCTACAAGCGGAGGCGCATGTGAAAAGAGTGATAGTTTGGAATGCAAAGACCCAAAGTGCCCTGTGCATGGCCACTTGAAGACGCACGGCTACCAGATGGAGGGGGTAGTGGTCAGCGACCGCGCCCACAAGACCGTTATAATAGAGAACACTTATACGACGTTCCTGAAGAAATACGAGAGGTCTCTCAGGAACACCTCAAGGATACCTGCGTACAACCCGGAGTGCATAAACGCCAGGGTGGGCGATACGGTGCAGATCGCAGGGACCAGGAGGCTGAGCAAGACTAAGTCGTTTGTGGTCACAAAAATAATAAGCAAGGCGCAATCATGAAAAGTGTATCGTCGAAAATATCGAAGAGCCTCATACCTAGCTCTGTGCTGACCTGCGCAGACAACAGCGGAGCCAAGACGCTGATGATAATAAACAAGGTGGGCAAGGCCGGCAGGAAAGGCAGGCTTGCTGCATCTGGAATAGGCGACATAGTGATGTGCAGCGTAAAGAGCGGCTCGCCGCAGTACATAAAGAAGAAGGTCAGGGTCGTGATAATAAGGCAGAAGCAGCCGATGCGGAGATCAAGCGGCATGAGGGTGAGGTTTGAGGATAACGCAGGCATACTTATAACAGAGTCTGACCTGCCGGTGGGCACCGAGGTCAAGGGCGCGATGGCGCGCGAAGTCGTCGAGCGCTACATAAAGCTTGCTGGCATAGCGTCTAGGGTGGTATGATGACTGGCAGCAAGCCGAGATACCAGAGGTACGCACGCTTCAACGCACCTATGCATGTGCGGCAGCACTTCCTGCACGTGCACATAGATAAGTCCATGCTGGAGAAGATGCCGGTCAAGAGGCGGGCTATTCAGATAGCAAAAGGCGACACTGTTAAGGTGATGAGCGGGGCAAAGCGCGGCGCTACAGGGAAGGTGGTCGGTGTGAGCCTGAGGAGCGGTAGGATATTCATAGATTCGATTAAGAAGAAGAATTCGAAAGGGAAGGAGTTCAGCATAGGTGTCAGCAGCAGCAATGTCTACATAACAGACCTGAACCTGTCAGACAAGCGCAGGGCAACTGCGCTGAAGATGAAGCAGGCGCCGAAAGAGAAGCCTGCTGAGGAGAAGCGGCAGGAGGCTGGCAAAGCGGCAAACGAGGCGGTATGATGGCGAACAAAGGGAACAGCAGGCACATGAAGAGCCTCACAGCTCCAAAATACTACGGCGTCCACAGGAAGGAGAGCGCGTACGTAGCGAAGCCTTCGCCTGGAAGGCATTCGCTCAGTAGGAGCATACCGCTTGTTGCATTCGCGACAAAGGCAGGGATATCTGCAAGCAGCCACGACGCGTCAAGAATGATAAAGAGGAGGGAGATCCATGTGAACGGAAAGCCGGTGAGGGATCCGTCATATCCTGTAGGATTGAGCGATACTATACTGGTTTTACCTTCGAAAACCAGCTACAGCGTAGGCATAAACGAGCTTGGCAAGGTATCGATAATTGAATCCGGTGGCGCGACTGATAGGCTGTGCAAGGTTGCGCAGAAATACATGACCGGAGGCGGCTCGGTGATGATTAGGCTCCACGACGGCACTGTGATCAAAGCGAGCAAGGACATCAAGGTCAACGATTCGGTGCTGCTAGGCAATGGCAGTTCTGTGAAGAAGGTGCTCAAGCTCGGGGAGGGCTGCAACTGCACGGTCATAGATGGGGTGCACGTAGGCGCAAAGGGCAAGGTGAAGGAAATCCACAAGGGCACAGCCACCTCAAGAGCGTACGTGACAGTGGAGGAGGATGGCGGCAGCTTCGACACCCTCGTCAGAAATATAATGGTAGTTGAGTAGGATGGAGCAGCAGACAACCGCGAACCACATGCAGGCGATAAGGATAGACAAGGTGGTGGTAAACATAGGGACAGGCAGCGAGGAGAAGCATGCGGAAGCCGCAAAGCGGCTGCTTGAGCTGATGACAGGCATGAAGGCTTCGGAGGAGATATCGAGGAGGAGGGCTCCGGCATTCAAGATAACAAAGGGCCAGGTTATTGGGGCGTTCGTGACGGTACGGGGCAGGAAATCGGCGGACCTGCTCAAAAAGCTTTTTGATGCAGTTGACAACCGCATAAAAGAATCATCTGTCACGCAGAACTCGCTGAGCTTCGGGATAAAGGAGTACATAGACATACGCGGGATCAAGTACGACCCGGCAATAGGCATGCTGGGGATGAACGTGAACGTAGCATTCAACAGGAGGGGCGCGAGGGTGCGCCTTAGGAAGCGCATGGCGTCCAGGTTGCCGGCGAGGCACGGTACGGTAGAAAGGGAGCTCATAAAGGAGTACGTGAAGGGGGAGTTCGGAGTAGAGGTGTCGTGATCATGCAGGTAAGGAACGAGGAAAAATACAAGGGCAAGGGCACAAGGAAGTGCAGGACCTGCGGCGGCGCGAGGGCGCTGATAAGGTCCCACAATCTATACATATGCAGGAAGTGCTTCCGCGAGAGCGCGCAAGGCATAGGTTTC
Source organism: Microcaldota archaeon (assembly GCA_021791535.1). Taxonomy (GTDB): domain Archaea; phylum Micrarchaeota; class Micrarchaeia; order Micrarchaeales; family Micrarchaeaceae; genus JAJZAB01. The sequence goes on along the minus strand of JAJYWI010000016.1, from coordinate 16,245 downwards.
AAGAAATACGGATGATATTATGGATAGGTTCTCTGACGCTATAAACACGATAAAAACGAACGAGCGGACCGGGCGTGCCGAGTGCGTGGTGGACTCGACAAAGCTGATCAAGGCGGTCATGGAGGTGATGAAAAAGGAGTCCTACATAAATGGCTTTGTGGAGTACAAGGAGAGGCACGCGAGAATGCTAAGGATCTCGCTTGCGAACAAGATAAACAGCATCGGCGTAGTGAAGCCAAGATATGCGATAGGCAAGAACGACATACAGAGATACGAATCGAGGTACATACCTAGCAGGGATTTCGGCATACTGATAATCTCGACGCCAAAAGGCGTGATGACGAACAGGGAGGCAAAAGTGAATGGCGTAGGCGGCCGATTGCTCGCATACGTGTATTAGTGATAGCATGATGACGCTCAAGATACCAGACGGCATAACGGCGAACGTAGATGGCGATGTGATATCTGTCAAGGGCAGCCTGGGGGAGAACAGGAGAAAGTTCAACAGCTCGCTGCTCGGCGTTTCTGTGGGTCAGGATGGGATAACGATAAAGGCTACGGAATTGAAGGAGCTCAGGAAGAAGGCCGAGGTCTCTGAGCGCTCGCTGGCGAAAGAGATATCAAATGATATGGCAGGCGTTGCGAAGTATTTCGAGATCCGCATGCAGTCGCTGCACGCACACTTCCCGCTTACGTCGGAGGTTAAGGATGGCGTAGTGCTGATAAAAAATATCGCTGGCGAGAGGTCCCCGAGAACGGCGAAGATAGCCGGCGGCACGAAAGTGGAGATAAAGGGGCAGGACCTGCGGATATACGGTACGATGCTTGACGACGTGACGCAGACCGCAGCGAACATAAGGAAGGCCTGCAAGATAAGGCACAGGGACGAGCGCGTTTTCCAGGACGGGATATACTACGCGATAGAGGAATGATTGTCATGATGAAGAGAAGTCACCCGAAATTCAACGTGCCAAACTTTGGCGCAAGGAGCAGGAAGCGCGTGCCTGAGCGATGGCGCAAGCAGCGCGGCATAGACAACAAGAAGCGCACAAAGAAGAGCTTCATGGGCGCGGAGCCAAACATAGGCTACGGGAACCCGAAAAGCGTCAGGGGAGTGCGCGCGTCAGGGAAGAGGCTTATCGTCGTGCACAACGTAGATGAGCTTGTGCTTGCGAAGGGCGCGCAGAACTACGAAGTGGCGATAGCGCACGGCGTATCGAAGAGGAAGCGTGCGCAGATAGTCAAAGCCGCAGGTAACGATATAAGGATAGTAAACAGTGGTGTAAACTACTCCGCCGCAAGCAGTGGGGCATTTCATCGGGATGAACAACATGGAACACCGTTCCACAAAATCTGAACACCTGTCATTTGACAGCTCAAGTCGGTTTACAGCGACTCAGCTAATGGAAATCAGGTTCCAACAGGAACCGCTCCAAGAGCCATTTTGCATGACCAGTTGCACTTTAGGATTTTATGTTGGTCAGACAACCTCATATCCTGCATCCCTTTCCAATCAGGAAAGTTCATTTATTAATATTATGCGAAAAAAGACATATAATACTATCCGACTTCCTCCCCATCTCAAGAGATGGGGTATCCGTCGGGTGAGATAATGAAATGAGCATAAGCCTTACAAAGAGGATAGCAGCACGCGAGCTCGGCAGGGGCGAGAGCAAGGTGCGGATAAAGACGGACGCGGTAGCGGATGCGAAGAGGGCGCTTACAGCAGACGACGTCAGGGCAATGATAGGCAGCGGTAAGATCTACGCGATAAAGGAGAAGAGCAACATGAGCTTCAGGGCGAAGGCGGTGAGGGCTAAGAAGGCGAAGGGCAGGAGGAGAGGCCCAGGCAGCAGGAGGGGCACCGTCAAGGCGAGGCAGAGTGTTGACTACAAGAAAAGGGTAAGGGGGCAGAGGAGGGTGCTCAGCGCGCTCAAAAGCGACAGGAGCATAGACAACCCGACATTCAAGAGGTTTTATCGCCTTGTGAAGGGCGGCAGCTTTGCGAGCAAGGGCTCCCTAATAAGCCACATAAGGAGCACCGGGATAGAGATTAGCGAGGAGAGGGCCAAACAACTAAGGCATTTGTGATTTAATGTACAGGCACATAAGAGCGAGGAGGAGGAGCGCGCACACGAACTACAAGCGTAGGATATCGTTGCTTGCTGGAGGGCTAACGCGCATAGTCGTGAGAAAGAGCAACAGGGGCGTGATAGTGCAGGCGGTCGCGTATACGCCGAAAGGCGACTCCATAATAGCGTCAGCGCAGTCCAGGGAGCTGAAAAAGATGGGATGGCCTGCACGGGCCAATGTGCCTACCGCATACCTCACAGGGCTGCTGCTAGCCAAAAAAGGCAGGGACTCCGTGAAGGGCGGCGCTGTGCTCGATATCGGACTCTACAAGCCGGTGAAGTCATCTGTCGTGTTCGCCGGAGCGAAAGGGGCCGCAGACGGAGGGATAAAGCTAATCAACAGCATAGAGATAGACCAGAGGAGGCTATCAGGCTCGCATATATCGGATTATGCAAGGTCTGGAAAAGCAGCGGCTACGCAGTTCTCGAAATACGCCAAGGAGAACGTTGATGCGGCGAACATCGCCGCGCTGTTCGAGAGCGTGAAGAAGAAGATATTGAGTGATTGATTGAATAGAAGGAGGAATTACGAACCAGAGGCTACGAAGTTCGACATAAATGCGTGGGAGCCGCGGACAGAGGTTGGCAAGCGCGTGAAGAACCACGAGATAACCTCTATAGAGCAGATATTCCACGAGGGCAAGCACATAGAGGAGACTGAGATAGTTGACGCACTGATACCAGACCTTAAGAGCGACGTGATAGAGATAGCTAGCGTGCAGCGAATGACGAAGAACAACAGGAAAATGAAGTTCAGGGTCACCGCGATAGTCGGTGACGGGAAAGGCCACGTGGGCGTAGGCAGCGGCAAGGAAGCCGAGGTCAAGGCAGCCATAGACAGGGCGGTGAAGAATGCGAAAGCTGGCATAATACCTGTCATATTCGGATGCGGATCGTGGCAGTGCGCGTGCGGCACTGCGCACAGCATACCAATCATAGTGAAGGGCAAGTGCGGAAGCGTCGAAGTGATACTCAAGCCGGCTCCGCGCGGGCTAGGTGTCGTAGCTAGCGGCCCTGTAAGGAAGATGCTGGAGCTTGCTGGGGTGAAGGACATATGGACCTTCTCTAGGGGAAGGACTAGAGCGAAGTACAACACGCTCATAGCGGTATACAGGGCGCTGAGGAGCGAGGGGCTTATCAAGAACGCGGCGCTCATAGAGGCGAAGAACAGGTGAGATCGTGGATGATCAGTTCGTCAGCCCTGGAGAAAAGCTCGCGATGGAGGAGGAGTATGCTCCATCAAGCAACACGTATGTAGAGGGTGGCGTGGTGTACGCTGCGGCTGCCGGATTACGCGTCGTGAAGGACGGAGCTATAGGAATCGTGCCGGTAAAGGAGATAAGGGGAATGGAGCGCGGCATGCTGGTGCTCGGAAGGGCGACTGATGCGATGAAGAGCGTGATATTCGTAGAGATAGACAAGGTTTCGACAGGAAAGAAAGAGTACCTGCCGCTGAAGGATGGAAAGATAATACTTAGGCAGCAGCGCCAGTTCAGCAGGGGCCCTAGCAGGTTCAGCGATAGGAGGGAGAGAGCCCCTGAGCACGAGGAGAGGCCGTGCCGGGCGGGAGACATCGTGATGGCGAAGGTGATAGCCGAGGAGAACGAGACATACGTCCTGAGCCTGAACGGCCCCGAGGCCGGAGTCGTGCATTCCACTTGCAGCAGCTGCGGCGGGCCGCTGCAAATTGGAGACAGGCCTGACACGCTTTACTGCAGCGCATGCAGGAAGTCTGAGCACAAGAAGCTGAGCAGCTATTACGATAAACCAGAAGAGATAAAAAATTACTTCAACAATGTTAGGTGATTTGATGGATATAAAGGTACTGAAGAACGAGAGCAAGGAGCTGATGATAGAGTTCGGGGACGGCGACCTGACTTTCCCTGACCTGCTGGCGCACGAGCTGATGGGCGACCCGGACGTCGCTTTCGCTGGCGTTACGAAGGACCACCCGGAGGTCGGGAAACCGGTGCTGGTGATAAAGACCGGCAGGAAGAGCGCATCGTCCGCGCTCGACAGCGCCATGGAGAGGATAGGGGAGAACGTAAAGGAACTCAAGGCTGGCGTTTCAAAGAAAAGGTAAATTTGCTTAACCTAGCTCCTTTAAGATTTTTGTTATTTCTGTTTTCAGTTTTGGCAGGTCAGCCCCTATGGTCTCCCAAATAACCCCCATATCGATCTCAAAATATTCGTGGACAAGGAAATTCCGCATATCTACAATAGTCCTCCACTCTATCTCTGGGTGCTTTTCTTTCAAATCCTTTGGAATGTTGTTGGCCGCCTCTCCTATAACTGCCAGCCTTCTTATTACAGCATCTTGCGTTTTGATGTCATTTTTAAAGTCGTTAAGGTGCATCCTACCTACTTCCCTGTTTATCTCATCTATGCTGTAAAGCATATCGGTTAAGAATATCTTCGGGTCTTTTCTCATAAAATGTCAACTCTCTCCTTCAATATCTGCTCCTTCAGGCGTGAATCTATAGACCTGAACAGGATTAAGTCCACTGTTCTTTTCAACCTCTCCTCTAAATCACCCTTCAATCTTCCAATATCGAACAGCGTTGGTCTACTTTTCTTGAACTCTATCAAAAAATCAACGTCGCTGGTAGCAGTTGCTTCTCTTCTTGCTACAGAACCGAAGACCGCCGCACGCTTCACACCGTTGCGTTTAAGAACTGGAACAGCCACACTTTTTACCTTATCAATGTCGATTTCCATGGTGGCTTTCACCTCTTTATCTGGCGGCACATGTTTCCTAGATATGCCCTCATTTATCTTTCTGCCTATCTCTATTGCGTCTCTTTCTGTGAGCTTGCTTTTGGCAAGTATCTGGTCCATGAGTTTCAGTTCTTCTGCCTTTTCGGCTATGGCCCCTCTGGCCACTTCGCTCCATTTTATTTCTTTGTGCCTCTTCATAACGGCCATGAGCTCCTCTGGTATGGCCAGCGTCATGTTTGTCATTCCACCATCTAAGTATATTAAGTAGAATAAGTATAAATACTTATCTATTAGGCTTAAATCAGGACATCTCATAATTGCTTCCACGCGGGGAGTAAAGATATGTGTACCACTCAGCGTTACCAGATATTAGTTTCATTAGAAAACGAAAAATAGCTATATTAGTTTACTGTGTAGAACTAATACGGTGCTTGCAAGCGAGTACGATGGTGGTGCTACGAAAAGCGGAGTGAGGATAGCCGCTATCGCAACAGGGCCGATAGGGAAAGGCCGTGGAAGGAGGAGCGGTAAAAAGGCGTTGTTGGTATGCGTAATCGGCACTATGAATGGGGTGGAGGGGGTGCTGTCCACCAGCGTGACGATAGACGGCAGCGACGCGACTGGCAGGATAATAGGCATGGTAAAGAGGTCGAGGTTCAGGGAGCAGGTGAGAGTCCTGGCCTTCAATGGGATAGCTCTGGCAGGGCTGAACATACTCAACGTTAGAAAGCTTCGTAGTGAGCTGGGTGCCTCTGTGCTGGTCGTAACAAGGCACAAGCCGAGGCCTTCGCTGCTCATGAAGGCGCTAAAGGCGCTGAGAGATGGCACAGGCGCTGACGCGAAGGAAAGGGATGCTATGCTCAAATCCCAAAAGTGGAGTTCAGCCATGAACGGGTTTTACGTGCAGAGCTACATTGGCACGGCGGAGACGAAGCGCATACTGAAAACAGCGGTGAGCCTGCTGAGGCTGTCGCACCTCATTGCTAGCGGCGTATCGCGAGGGGAGTCGAAGGGCAGGATATGACCACTTGTGCATTACTGGTTGGAACCTTCTGCCAGCAGCTGAATCACTTCAAGCTCAAGGAAGAGGGCACTGTGCGGGTTCAAACTTGGATGGGATTTAAACAGGTTGGAGTGCAACAGAAAGTAAAGACCCATATGTGGATGAGGGAGTTGATACCGTTACGCTGTAAGTGCCAATACTGCTGGTAATCTCGTCAGCATCACTACCTTGAACGCACGTTGATGGTGTGCCAACAATCTGGCCTAATTTTGTCGGGGTAGTGGGGTTGCCTGACCATGTGAGACTACTGAAACAAGTGTTTACAAAGGAGGTATCAGATACTATAAGCTCTTTTAGAACAGATGTAGAGAGCGATGTAGTCAGTGTGGTAGCACTACCGCTAGAAGTTCCTGAAGAGGCTATCCCGCTTGTGCTTACATTTTCAATAGCTAATGCAAAATTGTAATAGCAACATCCTGAGGACTCGCCAGATATCTGCACGGTGTGCGCACCTGCTGCAGGAGCTACATAATAGAAAAACACTACTGTTCCTCCGCATCCAGAGCAAGTTTGATTAGCTATCTGCGTTGCCGACAGTCCATCCACTGTTGCGGTTGGTTTGAAATTAGGAAAGCCACCTGCAATGACAAGGATTATCTCGTTGTTAATAACGGTATCTATGGATGAGGCAGCATTTGTGCCATTCCAAGCAATCTGTTGGGTTAAAACTGGCGTGTAGACTATTGTAGTGGTGGTGGAGGTGGATGAGGAGATTGATGTTGAGAGTAGCGTTGTGGATGAGACTGAGGTGGATGAGACCGAGGTTGATACGAGAGCTGTTATGGTTACAGGCACGGTCTGCGCACTTACTTTGAGCGCGACCGTTCCAACTGTTGTGTAATTGAACCCTGTAGCAAAGTCTGTGTAGCTAACAAGCAAGTAGCCGCTGTACAGTGTGCCGCTTGCCGCAGAGAACGGCACGCCGTTCTGCCAGCATGTTATGCTGAACGTGGCGTTCTGGCCAGGCGCCAAGTACACCTGTGGCGTGAGGGTCGTTGCATGTATCAATGACTGGTTGCTGTCGCATGCTATCGCTGTTATGTTTATGGGGTCGGGCGTGTCCTGCGATATGCGCACATACATGCCGCCGTTCGATGCGAGCGTCGCGCTCAGGCAAGAGAACGAAGCCGTCATTATGCATGTATTTGGGGTGATGAAGTTCGTGTTGAAAACGCCAAGCGCGTACAGCGCTCCCAATGCTATCGCAATTACCAGTATGACCCAGCCGTAGGTGATTAGGTATTCTACGGCAACCTGTGCCCTTTCTTCCGTAAAGGTCAATGGCACCACTCGGTTGATGATACGATGCAAATATACTAAAAGGTTGCAGTAGATTCATGGCGCCACGTAGTAGAGCCTCTGCTGGTTCTTCAGCGCTATGTACATCTGGTTGAAGCCGACGGTGCCGTACGGCGGAGGAACCTCGGGCTCAGCGACAAGGCGCATGGCTGGGCAGTACGCGCTCGTGTCGTTTATGTACGGCCAGTGCGGCGCGTATCCCGTGGTGATGTTGGGCAGGATCACGTAGCTTCCGGCAGCGAATTGCGTGCAGTTCTGTATGCCGTCGAGCATCCAGAGGTTCAGCATGCTGCTGTCGTGCAGGTATATCCCCAAATCCGGCCAGTCCACAGACGGGTAATACACGGTCGTTATCCCGCCGGTGTGCTGTATTATCCCAGCCAGTACGTGCAGGGAGTAATACTCCGTGTATATGTAATTGTGCCACTCTATGTTGGCTGGTATTGAAGTGAGTATCAGGAATGCTACAGCTGCGATGGCTAACGATATCCTTATCCTCCGCATGCTGCGGCCCTTCGCGCCGCGCCCTTTTCTGCTTGCGAAGCGAGCGAGGGCTATCGCTATCACAACGCTGGTCGGCACCGCAAGCACGGTCAGGTACCTTACATCCCTGAAGATCAGTATGTACCTGAAGGGCGACAGCGTTCCGCCCTGCGGGGCGAACTGCAGGAACAGGAAGCCTACCGCTAGCCACATTAGAGGGTAGTATAGGCGCCTATCCCATTTTATCGCCAGGTATATCACAGCTGCAAGCGCGGCGTAGAAGTAGAAACCTGCAATCATCGCGGGGCTGTAAAGCTGCTGCCATATGGACCGCGGCGTTATGTTACCATGGGAGATCCCGCCCGCTATCGCCTGCATCGCTGAGTATTCGAACATCTGCCCGGGGTAGTAGGGCATGTACCATCCAAATAGGTCGTTCTTGGAGCCGTTTGCATAGGCGACCGGGGCGCCTATTATGCCATATGCGGTGTTCGTCATAGTCAGGTTGGAGTAATACGCGCCGTTCAGCGTCGCAATCGAGATGGGGTTCCCTGACACGGAGTAGCTGAACGCCAGCACGGCAGCTGATGCAACCGCCGCGCCTGCAAGCACATACAGCACGAGCTTGAGCTCGATCTTCTTCCTTGCCAGCTCCAGTACGAGATAGAGAGCGAGCGCAGCGGCGGCTATGAGCGCGATTGGTATCGTCAGCTGCGCAGCGACCACAAGCACACCGGCTGCGAACATCCACGCCTTCGAGCCTCGGTTGCGCCCGTACAGCAGCGCAAGCATTACCAGCGAGGTGAAGAATGTCATCGACATGACTATGTCTAGCGTCGACGAGACCTTGACTATAGGGGTGAAGAAGCTGGCAAGCAGCGCTGATGCCAGCCCGGTGATAGGGCCGTATACCTCCCTGCCTATCAGGAAGGCGACCAGCACTGTCCCGAGGAAGCATATTATGTTCCAGGCTGAGCTCGTGTATACGCCTACGCCGAACGCTTCGTAGAACGCAGCTACTGGTAGGTACTGGAGGAGCCTGCTTGCGTCGATCCACTGCAGGTTTACCTGTCCGTGTATCGCATTAAGCGCCAGGCCTGCATACGCATACTCCTCGCTGAGGTTTGTAGGCCCGCTCACCGTAATTACAGCATACAATAAATCGAAAACTAGCAGGGCTGCCAGAGCCGTGTAGAGTAGTCTGCTTTTCAACCTCCTGTCAAGCTTCCTCACCGGTATCGCCGATTTTTGCATGGTTGCAACACTGGTACTGCGCTGCTACAGCTTAATATCCTTTGCTCTGCACGCGTCCCTTGCTCATCCTATACCTTATCACGGCCCGGATAAAATACGCTGGATCATCGGCTTTCACCTTGCTCTCCCTGTGCTCCTGCCACTGTACAGGGATGGCGCACACGCGCAGCCCCTGCCTCTGCGCGTCGAGCAGCACCTCGGTGTCGAAGAACCAGTGGTTGTCCCTCGCTGCCTTGGCCTCCTTTTTTATAAACCCCTTTTTCCAGAACTTGAAGCCGCACTGGTGGTCATCGAGCCTGGAGCCAGTGACGATGTTCACGAAGATATTGTAGGACTTGCTGGCGATAAGCCTGATGGCGCTCCTCCTTATCCTTGTTCCACGGTACCTCGAGCCTGCGACTATGTCACAGCCATGATTGATCATGCGGACAGCGTCCTTTACATAGCGCAGCGGCACTGCCAGGTCTATATCTATGTACCCTATCACGTCGCCCTTCGCAACCCTTATGGCCCTCTTGAGCGCCGCACCCCTGCCGCTCCTATCCCTGAACGAGAGCAGCTTTACATTCCTTTTACTGGCGGCCAGCTCTTTCCCCATCTCCTTGGAGCCGTCAGTAGAGCCGTCCTCTGCTATTATTATTTCGAAGTCGCCGATGCGGACCATCTCCCTGTAGATCTCGTCGAAGTTGCGCCTCAGGTTGGCTGCTTCGTTGTATATTGGCAGTATTAGGCTTACCGACGTTCTTCCAGCTGCCATCGAATCATTTTTATTCTTGTCGCAGCAAACTAATAAGATATTGTGTTCCTTCTAGGGGTGCTCTTCTACCTCTCAAGCATGATAATAGGCGTAGCGCTTGTCAACTACTTCTTGGGCAACCTGACAAATGAGGCGCTTATCAAGTATGCGATTGCATTTCCCATAGGGTTCGTGATAGCGGCGTTCCTTGCGCTCTCGATGGAGGCTGCGGCGAGCGTGTTCAGCCAATGGATAGTCCTGGCATCATCGCTTGTGATGCTTGCCCTTTCGTACATCCTTTATAGGAAATCACCTGGCAGGGACATGTTCAGGCTCAAGGTCATAAGGAGGCAGTTCCTTAAGCAGAAATGGTTTTACATATCAGTATTCATTGTGCTGGCTGCACTGCTTGTCCTAATGACTTACGGGGTGCATAATGCAGCTAATGGCATACATGGGGCTGATAACTACGGCACTGACTTCCTGTTCCATGTATCGATAGGCAACTCTGTCGTCTACACAGGGTTCCCGCCAAAACTTCTGTACATAGCGAACCAGACTAACGCCTTCCCGTTCATCGCGGACTTCTACACATCGATACTCGCTTACACCGGCATAAACATAGTGAACAGCTGGTACATGACCAACTATCCACTTTGGTACTCCTTGGTGCTCCTGTCAGTCTACTTCATCTCCATCATAATAAAGAGGAGGTACGCTGCGATAGTTGGTTTCCTGCTCTTCATGCTGTGCTCGCTGTGGCTGAACGCCGTAATACTCTATGCAATGGGAGTAAGCCTTCCTTACCTTCCCGTGTCCATTCTGCAAAGCGATGTGCAGCATGGCTGGATTAACCTTTTCACGCAACCCATCTTCAATTTCTCGGACCCGCTGGTCAGCAACTTCGCGCCCCAGCATGATTACTTGCTCGGCTTCCCGTATGCCCTGACCTTGCTTATTCTAGTATATCTGGCCTTCTTCAGCAGGGAGCTCAAGATACTGAAGCGTGGAATGAGCAAGGAGTTCCTGTTTGCAGGGCTGCTCGTAGGGCTTATGCCGCTAGTCCACCCGTTCTCGATGGTCTTCATATTCATATTCGCGCTTGTGGCGCTCTTCTATTCCCTGTACAAGTCAAAAGGCAAGCGTGCCGCAGTGTTCATGAGGTGCTGGCTGCCATTCGGCCTCATGGCTATCGCAGTAGCTGCGCCGCTCATCCTTTACATACACAGCGCGTCTCTCGCCCCAGGCTTCTTCGGCTCGATGCTAGATAACAGCGTCTGGTACCAATACGGCAAGGGCATCCTGACTAGCGTAGCGCTGCACATAGCCTTCTGGTTCGAGACCATAGGCGCGCTGCTTGTGCTTGGCCTTGTAGGCATGTGGCTCTTCAGGAAGAGGCTGATAATATTCCTGCCGGCGTTCATAGCGCTTGCGCTTGTAAATGTGATAAGGTTGCAGCCGAACTTCGGCGACTCGAACAAGATAGTTATCTACTTCCTGCTCTTCATGGCCATAGCTGCGGCAGAGCTGCTGGTGGTGATGTGGAAACGAGGCCTTGCGTTCAAGGCTATCGCTGTGGCCCTCTTCTTCGCAGTGACGCTGAGCGGGTTCGTTGGCGAGTATTACGCCCTTTCAGGCTCGTCGCTGCTGGTCTCAAGGACGGAGCTGAACGCGACCTCGTGGCTCATCAACAACACGCCTAGCGGCGCCGTCATCGCAGACAACTGCTACAATACGGTATTCGGGCTCATCTCGTCCGTAGGGCGGAGGCGGGTGGTCCTTGAGGACATGCCATATCCCGCAAGCGTCGGCCTTTACAACGAGAGCAGGAATCCATACCTGCTCAGCGGCGAAATAGACAGTTTCATGTCAGCGCCATCGTGCGCGTTCATCAGGCAGTACAACGTCAGCTACGTAGTGCTGATGAACATATCGAACTTAGCGCCGCAGTGGTGCACGACGGTGAACTACACCGCGTTCAAGGATTCGCCTGACTTCGGTGAGGTGAAGGCCTTCACTGCGCCGTACAGCAACATAAGCGTGTTCAGGACGCTGTGCGGCTGACAGGAGTTTTCCGGCCCCAAACTGCCGATTACACTGCGCCGGAGTTGACCAGCTTTTGGAAGAGCAGTTTGGCTATGCTGGTTGAGTATGCCTGTGACATGTTCTCGTAGCCGCTTGTTGATACGAATCCCACGTAATTGTTGTAAGAGAAGGTCGCCATGTATTCGTATATCGGGTATTGGTTCAGGGACGGTATGTAAGACGAGTTCAGCACAGCTATGCTTGCGATCCCGTATATGCTTGTCTGTTTGCCGTCGTACGTGAATGGCGTTAATGTGGTGTAGTTGTACAGGCGCCCGGATACAGCCGGGCTGGGCTGCTTTGCTGTATAGAGCACGCTCTGCTCTATCTGGTTTGCCTCGGACGAGTTTAGCATTACATAGACCACAGAGGTTATCAGCACGGGGTATATTCCGTTGCGCGACGGTGTTGCATTGAATTCAGAGACTGATGCGTACGTGTATCCGGATTTGCTTATGCTGGAGGAAGAGGCGAAGTTCGTGACGTTATTCACCTCTAAGGTGTTGTACGCTACGCCGCTTACAACAGATGCTATGTCTGTGGCGTTTACATTTTGTATGTTCATGCGCAGCGTAGGTTTGGCGCTAGCGTTCGCGTAGAGAAGCAAGATGCTAAGAGCCGCAACAATGACAACTGCTGCTAATATGGCATACCTGTATGTGACTTTTTTGTTTTTCTTCGTGGAATCATCCGGGGATTGCAATGTCAGCTAGCGGCGCTGGATACAAGAGAGCTTATGTGCGAAGCTATGTTCATCAGGTATGATTCGCTGAGATGCTGCGTACCAAACGTGTTAATGACCACATAGTAGTTGTTGCTCACGAAAAGCATCGTATATGTGTTTAGCCCATATGCGCTGTACGAGAATACGGCGGACATGTTGCTAACTGAGGCACTAGTCTCTGCAGCGTTCGGGAAGGTGCTCTCTATTATCTTGGTCCCTGCGGTATAGTTGGAAATTGCTGCCGCGTGGCTAGGCGCAGCTTGGACGTATAAGGCTACCGCAAGCGGAGACGTTATATTAGAATACTGCTGCGGAACTGGGATAGTTGTGTTCGATGGTACTACTGAATTGCCTTGCAAGAAAGGTTGCAGGAAGCTAAAGCCGTATTGTGCGACATATGTGGGAGAAGAACCGGCAGATGATGCATTGTAGTATTCGTATTGCGCCGGTGCGGCCGGAACACCGAACAGTATATTTGATCTTTGCATGAGCGTGGGCGGTATATATGGGGCTGCTGTTCTGGTTGGAGGCCTGATGACCGCCACAAATACCACTGCAACAAGTATTATCACTAGGATTACGCTGATTGCCGCTATTTTGGACCTTCTTTTTGAACCAGACCCAAGATACGGGGCAGTCAGCGGCACTGCTGTGCCATTGCCGCTTTGCGCGCCTGCATCGGTTGTTGCGTCCATACAATCACGTTATAAGATAGCCGTTCACTATTAGGTCTGCCGTCGGCGTGGTAATAGTGTCATACAGGGTGAATGTCCCGTTGAGCGTCCGTATGCTTGTAACAGGCACAAGAATGTTCTGGATAGGATTGAGGAGCGTATCACCAACTTTCAGTGTGGATGCGAAGGCAAGCTTGCCGTTTATGTACAATCCCTCGCCGCCGTCAACAACCAGGGCGCCGTTGTTTATTATTATCAGTTGGTGGGTCGTCCTCGGGTATATCTGCTGCAGCACTGTGGGGACGAGTTCATTGGTATTCGTATCATAGCCCATAAGCACGGTTCCTGGCGTGAGCTGGCTTACCGGTTCCGAGTTGCCGTTCGCCAGCGTAGCAGTCGCAGACCCTGACACCGAAGAAAGGGTGGTAAACGCATCTATCAGGTACCCGTCTGCGATGTAGTTGTTGTAAGGCGCGGCTAGGAAGTCATATACAGTCTGGGTTCCGACATTGTAATTCGATGCTATTGACGTTATCGTTATGCTCTTGCCTGTCAGCGGATCGAATAGGCTGTCGCCCACCTTTGCGTTGGAGGCCAGGGTCCAGTTCCCGTTTATGAGCATGACCTCACCGGCATCGACAGAGAGCATGTCGTTGAAGATGTACATGTTGCCAGTCTTGCGTGAAATGACAGTACTGACCACGCTTGGCGCAAGCGCATTTGCAGCTGGGTTGTAAGACATTATGACCATCCCGGCTCTCACCTGCGAGGCTGGTATCTCAGAGCCGTTTGCAAGCTCTATTAGTGCGCTGCCGTACACTGAACCACCACCACTTACTGTGGTGGAGGAGACGGAGGTGTAGAGGGTCGTGGATGCGTGCGTGGATATACATGCGTATGTCGGGCTGGTGCTTTGACATCCGGTACTGCTAATTTCTTTGCACGTATAGCCTGCGGCACACGGCCCGGAGTCGCAGCCTGCGTTCGCGCCGCAAGTAGGTTCGATGGTGGTGGTGAGGGAGGTGGAGGAGACATAGGTGGTGGTGAGGGAGGTGGAGGAGACATAGGTGGTGGTGAGGGAGGTGGAGGAGACATAGGTGGTGGTGAGGGAAGTGGAGGAGACATAGGTGGTGGTGAGGGAAGTGGAGGAGACATAGGTGGAGATTTCCTGTGTGCATATTCCGACGCAAGTAAGCGCTCCGGTGGAGGGGCATGTACTACAGGATTTGGTGCAAGCATAGCCAGAACTGCAGGTGACTATAGTATAGGTAAGACCTGGACAAGGACTGCTGCCACCGAAGCCAGGACCGGCGCATACATCACCTGCGGAGGCGGTTATGGTTGAGAGGGATGTGAGTGAGACGGAAGTGGAGGAGACATAGGTGGTGGTGAGGGAGGTGGAGGAGACATAGGTGGTGGTGAGGGAAGTGGAGGAGACGGAGGTGGAGAGGGATGTGGAGGCAGATAGGTATGTTGTGGTTGAGAGGGAGGTGGAGGAGACTGAGGTGGAGAGGACAGGTAGGGCTGTTATGGTCGTGACGGAGGTGGATGAGACGGAGGTGGAGGCTGATAAGTAGGTTGTAGTTGAGACCGAGGTGGATGATACAGATGTGGATGATACCGAGGTTGATGATACATAGATTGTTGTGGAGGAGACAGCGGTGGAGAACAGCGCTGTGAGCGTGGAGTTGCTTATCACGGTTATCGTTGTGTTCTGCGAAGAGGCAGGTGCGGCTACCAAGCCGTTCGTGGTCTGCCATAATGAGAAGACATAGCCTGAAGGCGCTACAGCATAAGCGGTATACTTGCCGCCCAATACGTGTATTGATGTCCCTGAGAGGTATCTCTGGCCGTTTATCGCTATTATAGTGTTAACAGGGGTTGAAGCCAACGTCAGGTTGTACAGGACCTGGGATGTGAAGGAAAGGCTCTGGGCGGAGTAGCCGGCGGATGAGTATGATGGGCTGGTGCATGCGATCGCGTTGCTTGTGCTGCACACCTGGTACTTTATGACAAATGGCAGGTTTACAAGTGATCCTACAGACGGCACCACGTTGCCAGGTATGCTTGCCTGGCATAGCATCTGCGATCCCTGGGGCACTAGCGAGGGGCTGCATCCACCGGTATAGTTGTTTGTGCCTACAGAGCCAATGTTAGTCGCTGTCACCACAAAGCCGTTTGCAGGCACGTAGATGTAGGGCGCAAGGTTGTTGACCATCAGCACCTTGAACTCAGTAGGGACATTTCTGCTCGGCGCAGGCGCGGTAAGAAGCGTCTGCTGGCACGGTATCAATGGTTGCACGTTGCACTGCGAAGGCAGCACAGAAGACGGAGAGGGCCTTATCACGAATACAGCGACTATTACTAGGACTATCGCTATTATCAGGAAGGCCCATGCATAAGTGACAAGGAACTCGAGCGCAGATTGCTGCTTTTCGCTTCTGCTACCGATCCCAGAACCCGCAAGCATGATACCAACTGCCTCATAAATTAGTCGACGCTCAGCTATTTAAGCTTATTTGTCCCCCGCATCTCCCTGACCTGCAAAATACAATAAGCTATATATATGTTTCTTGGGGTAATATTCCTTGCTTCTTTCTTTTATGCGTGGCTGATGCCAGGCATTGGGCGTGAAAATTCCTGCTTGGGATTGGATGCAGTCTTGAGGAATGGATAGAGGAACCAACGCACAATTGGCTTTAAAAGCGGCCATCCAGACATCGACTCCAGTCGATGCTGCTGGAGGGCACTGCTATCAGATTTCGACAGCCATGCAAGTCTTCCCTTGCACCTGCAGGGGAGGCGTACGGCTCAGTAACACGTAATCAACCTACCGCGGAGAGGCGGACAAAGTCGGGAAACTGACTGTAATACGCCGTGGGCTACGGCACCTGGAAGGAGCTGTAGCCGATAAGGTTGCGAATCGGAGCATTACCGCTCCGCGATGGGATTGCGGCGGATCAGGCAGATGGCGGGGTAACGGCCCACCATACCGATAACCCGTAGGGGATGTGAGAGCATGAGCCCCGAGAAGGGCACTGAGACAAGGGCCCTAGCGCTACGGCGTGCAGCAGGCG
>JAJYWI010000012.1 GCA_021791535.1 Microcaldota archaeon | reverse complement strand
CGGTCGTCGACGCCCTTCAAGTGCTCGTCTTTCCTTCTGGTGAGGAGGCGCAAGTCTGACTCCGAGGCGAGCCTCCTAACCAGCTCCCGCGACGCAAGCGGGAGTATCCTCTCCGGGGCCTGCATCCATAGGATATCGTGCTGCTCCATGAAGTAGGCGTCTGTCAAGCCTAGCTTCGTCTTGCCGAGATCAAAATCAGTTATGTCTTCCACAGTGAAGCGCGCTCCACGCTGCACGTTCGCCGGCAGGGCATTCACTATTTCGACAAACGGAAGGTGTACGTCAGCGACAGTACCATCAAGGTCCAGGCCCACTTTCGGCCTTTGCCCGGATTTTACCACGGCCGCCAACCTCCCCAGCATCAAATCACCACTAATACAAGCCTAGCCTACGACAGCCTTTATCCTCCTTACGCCGGCTGACACAGCCTCCTGCTTCGTAATCCTGAAGTGCTTTAGCTCGCGCGTGTTCTTGACATGCGGGCCGCCGCACACCTCCCTTGAATAGACCTTATCGCCCTTCGCTACGGTGTACACCTTCACAGCCTTCTCGTACCTTGCCTCGAATACCCCCTGCGCGCCAAGCCTCTTCGCATCGTCTATGCTCATAATCTCGAAGGATACGTCTGCTTCGGCCTTTATCGCATCGTTCACCCAGTCCTCCACCTTCTTGACCTGCTCATCTGTGAGCTTCTTGTCGTAATTGAAGTCGAATCTCAGTCTTTCCTTTGTGATGTTCGAGCCCATCTGGCGTATGGACGGGTCTACAACCCGCCTTAGCGCCTCGTTGAGCAGGTGCGTCGCGGTGTGGAGCTTCGTCGTCTCCTCGCTGTCGTCCGCCAGCCCTCCCTTGAACTTCTGCTCTGCTCCTTTGCGCGAGAGCTCCTGGTGTGCCTTCATTAGCGAGTCGAAACCCTTTTCGTCGACTGAGAACCCCTTCTCCTTGCACATTTCCACAGTTATCTCCAGCGGGAAGCCAAAGCTCTGGAAGAGGTCGAATGCGCTCTGCGCGTCCAGCACCTTTTGCTTTGACTTCTCAAGGAGCTGAAGCTTCCTCTCAAGCAGCCTTGTTCCGTTATCTAGCGTTGCAGAGAACTTCTCCTCCTCCTTTTCAAGCTCATCGAATATGCGCTGGCTGTTATTCCTTACCTCTGGGTATGGGCCGCCCATCACATCGATTGCCGCCTTCGCTATCTCGTTGCAGAATTTCCCCGTTATGCCGATCAATCTTGCATGCCTTATGCTCCTCCTTATGAACCTGCGGAGCACATAGCCTCGGTCTACGTTGCTCGGGACTACGCCCTTTTCATCACCGAGGAGCATGACAGCCGCCCTGAGATGGTCGGTTATTATGCGCGCATTGCGGTTCGTTTCCGCCGTGCCTTTCGCAGCCATCGATATGACCTTGTCAAGGATGGGCTTGAGGGTGTCGCACTCGTATGCATTGTCTGCTCCGTTTAGCACGGCTACGGTTCTTTCCACCCCCATCCCGGTGTCGACATTCTTCTGCTTCAGCGGCTCGAACCTCCCGTCTGCGGTCTTGTCGTACTGCATGAGGACATCGTTCCATATCTCGCAGAATTCCCCTGCGCTGGAAAGCATGGTGAATTCATCTGTGCCCTTCTCCTGCACGTCCTTCGTATGGTAGAACATCTCGGTGTCTGGGCCGCACGGACCTGTCTGCCCGGCTGGCCCCCACCAATTGTCGTGCTTTGGCAGCAGGTGGATCCTGTTTTTTGCGACTCCGTGCTTTTCCCATGCGCGCATCGACTCCTCGTCCCGCGGCGCGTCATCATCGCCTGCGAAGCATGTGACGCTGAACCTCTCGGCAGGTATCTTGAGCGCCTTGGTGAGGAACTCGAAGCTCATCGATATCGCTTCGTCCTTGAAGTAGTCCCCGAGCGACCAGTTGCCCAGCATCTCGAAGAAGCTCAGGTGCCATGCGTCGCCCACCTCCTCTATGTCGCCGGTGCGGATGCACCTCTGCACGCCGCATAATCGTTTCCCGAGGGGGTGCTCCTCGCCCAAAAGGAAAGGGACAAGCGGGTGCATGCCCGCCGTTGTGAAAAGGACGCTGGGGTCGTGCTCCGGGATTAGCGAAGCGTTTGGCAAGAGCTTGTGCCCCCTCTCCTGGAAGAAATCGAGGTATAGTTTTTTTAGCTCCGCGCTTGAGATCATTCACGCACCATATTGATATCGGCGTCAGCCGGCGTCAAGCTTCGACTGGGCCCACCAGACCTTGCACCGATTGCCGAAGAAGGCGCAGAAGTTGCATTTCCACTTCTCCTCCTCAGGCACTGGCAACGCCTCGCGGTCGCCGTTCCAGTACTGCATGACGAAGCCGATCATCTGGGCCATCTCCTCGTCGCTGTACTTCAGCCTGTGAAGCTTGATTACATTGCCGGTGAACTGGTTTATATACCTTAGATAGAGGGTGTCGCTTATCCTGTCTAGCTTCCTTACGCTGTCGAAAAACGCATCGCTGATCGCGCTTACGCTCATCAGCTCCCTCTCCACCCCAGTGCTCTCGAGCTGCCTCCTGAACTCCGGGGTTATCGAGAGCGTGGATGTCCTGTACGATTCCTCGAAGTCTTTCCTTGCGTAGCGCTCCTCCTTCATGTCCTCAAGCATCTTCCGGTATAGCATCACCTGCACCTTGTGCGTGAGGATCTGCGCATCAGAGGGTATGTTGTCACTGCCCCTGGTCTTGTCCTCCTGCACTATGACCTCGTTGTCCTTCGCATCGAGCTGGTCTATCTTCCCGACGACCTTGAACCCGTTGAGCTTGCCGTACACCTGCACCTCCCTGGTCTTCTTTTTCTCAGACAGGGCCTTTAGGGCCATGTAGCTCGTGTAGACGCTCTTGTACATGAAGTCCGCGTAAGAGGTTGGCATCAGCACTATGGGCACGTTTGTCTCGCTTTCTAGGTCCCCATGTATGCGCCTGCCCTTCCTTATCTCCTTGGTTATCTTCTGCCCGTAGAGGTAGTTCAACTCCATCTGCTTCTCGCACCAGTACTGCGCAGCTATGTCTGATGCGCGTATGCTTGTCTTCCTAAGACGTGCGAGTGCGTTCATTTTTCAGCCCGCCTACCTATCTTCACAGCGAATAGCTCAGAGATTACCTCGATCATCACTGGCATAATTTGGAAGCGCACCTATAAATAAGCTAAACTGTTTGCGCTGCGGCGGTTCCGGAAGGTTAATATATGTATAGTATATGTATATTATAGTGACGGATTGACCAAACTAGTTTCATTATCGGATCCTGCGTACAGGACGCTCCAGAAAATGAAGGGCAAGAACATGTCTTTCTCTGACGTGGTGTTGAAGCTCGCGGATGCGGCAAGCCCGAAGAGGGATTTTCTGAAATTTGCCGGGGTGCTGAAAAGGCATGCCAGAGAGTTGGAGAAGCTCAAAGCGCAGATAGCGGAGGATAGGGAAAGAAATACAGATGTGTCGTGATTTCATGGTGGTGCTCGATACCAACGTAATAATCGATTTCTTGGAAGGCAAGGAGAAGGTCGTGGCGGCCATCAACAAGCATGCGCCCTCGGAACTGGCCACAACCTTCGTGAACCAGTATGAGCTGCTGAAACACAGCTCAAAAGAACGCTCCGAGGAACCGCTCAGCAATCTGCTTGTTTATCAATCAAGCGAAACTGCGATGCACAATGCTGCAAAAGCGTACAAGCAACTCAAATCGTCAGGCAAGATAATCAGCGATAATGATCTGATGATTTTTGGCGTTTGTGTGGCCAACAACGAGATTCTCTTGACGCAGGACAAAGGATTCTTGCACCTAGACAGCGAAAGAGTCAAGTTGATAGAATAGCCCATAGCGTCATTGGCTAGCGGGATTGTGGCGCCCTATCCGCCTTGTGAAGATGTGGTACAGGAGATAGAGGACGATAGCGAATACCCCTATGGAGGTAAGCACGTACACCGCGCTGCTTGCCGAAAGGAAGTAGTACCCGAATGCCAGAAGCACAGCGTCCCATATGGCTGTGCCTATTATTGAATATGAGAAGAACTTCTTGGCGTTCATGCGGGCGAAGCCAGCAGGGAAGCTCATAAAGGTCCTCGCAACCGGTATAAGCCTTGATACGAACACGGCTGCGTTGCCGTTCCTTTCGAACCATCTGTCGAAGTTGTCCAGGGATTCCTGCCTGATGTGGAATAACCGCAAGTGCTTGTATACGACCTCCTTGCCAAGGACGTAGCCTATGTAGTAGTCGACTATCAGGCCGCCTATGCTACCCAGCAGGGCAGCAAAGAACGCGATGTACACGTCAATAAGCCCTTTCTGTGCGAACAGCCCTGCAAGCGGCAACACAACCTCGCTAGGCACCGGCAGGGATGACCCCTCAAGTAGCATCAGGCCGAATATCGCTGCATAGCTATACTTCGTAATTAGAGCGGTTATCGTCGCGTACGATGATGTGAAAAGCGATATCAGCGTGCTCGTTATAGTGAATATCAAAGGACCACAAGGATAATCATTTTAGCAAATCAAGCTTTTAAATAGCTTCTTGGGATACCTATAGATGAAATGCCCGGCTTATACTCCCAGAAAGAGGAATATGAGCTCATTACCGCACTTAAAGGTAGGGGGGAGGTTCCTCTAAAATTTGCTTATTTTGGGAAAGGAGCGGAGAGATGGGCTAAAATAGAGGCTTCAAGCCAGGATCAGAAAAAGAAGGGTCTGGAATTTTATGAGCGACGTCTTTTTTCCGTTAAGATGGAGCAGATACTTAACACGTTTGGGGATTTGGGGAAGCTTAATCTCATAGATATTGGTTGTGGGTTCGGTTCTGACGTATACCCAGTATTAGACTATTTGAAGAAGACAAAGAAGGGGAAAGAGGTATCATACACTCCTATCGATATCAGTGAACAGATGCTTAAGCTCGCTGGAAGGAATATAGAAAAGGGATATAATGTAAGGGTAGTTCCGAATAGGTTAGATTTTGAGTCTGGCAATATCTCTGAAATAACTTCCAAGTCCAGAAGGGATGGTTATTCCAACCTTCTGATGTTTATGGGCAACACCCTGGGAAACCAGTCAGACATGACTAGGGTTTTATCGAATTTTAGGGATTCGATGACTTCTGAAGATTATCTTATAGTTGGAACTGAGTTGCTAGCACGCCATAAGATCAGCACTATAATTAAAGAATATTATAACAGGCGGATTGTCTACGACTTAGTTTTCACTCCATTGGAATACTATGGTGTTAGGCAGGGGGATGGAAAGTATATGGTACGGTTTAATGACAATCTGAATCAGGTGGAGGCGTACTTCATACTTAACAAAGACATTCGATTTAATATCGGCAAAGACGATGTTACACTTTATAAAGGCGAAGAAATACTCCTTTTCAAGAGCACAAAGTTTTCTGATTGGGGAATCGCAAAGATATTTTCCAGTACTGGTTATAGGATAGAGTCATTGATGAGTAATCCTGAGAATAATTATGCGTTAGTCTTATGCCAGCCGTCAAGATTTAGGTTCTAACCTTTTAAGGGGTAATCTCTCAAAGAGATTAAATACTTTGTATCGCTTATTTCATCGTGGCGGGGATCTATTCGCCTGAGCAGGAAAGGGAGATAGCTTACTTCTTGGAGAAGCTCCACAAGAGCCCGATGAAGTACAACTATTTCGGCATGGGCGCGAAGCGATGGTTCCATTACGCAGAAACAGCGAAGTCGCAGACCGCATCAAAGGGAATCCACATACTTGAGCGGATACTGATAACGCAGAAGGTGGCTACCATATTCGATTCATTGTCAGCTTACGGCTACAGGAACTTCAACATAATCGACATAGGCGTGGGTGACGGTTCGCCTGCTTATCCTGTGTTCAGATATCTGCAGTACAGTAAGCCCAGGGCCAAGCTCAGGTACAACGCCATTGACATAAGTCCAGATATGCTGAAATCGGCGTCAAGGAACATAAAGGAGACCTTCAAGGTATACGGTGAACATTATCTGTTCGACATAGAATCCGGCGACTTCTCACACATCGCAAGAAAGCTCAGACAGCCTTCGTACGGCAACCTTTTCATGTTTCTAGGATCCACTTTTGGCAACATGCTCGACATGCACCAGACGCTCGTCAACATAAGGAAATCGATGGCTCAAGATGATTACTTCCTATTGGGGGTCGAGCTATTCAACCAAAAGGAGGAAGGCAAGATGCTGCGCGACTACTACATGGCGAGGGAGGCGTACGACCTAGTTTTTACAGTTCTTGAGCACTTCGGCGCCAGAAGAACCGACGGCGAATACAGGGTAAGCTTCAACGAGAGAGCAAGTCAGGTTGAGGCATATTTCACCCCTGACAAGGCTATCAAACTGGAGATAGCTGGAGGGGATATCGCGTTGAAGAAGAAGGAAAAGATAATGCTCGTATGGAGCGTGAAGTTCACGCCAAAGATGCTTGTTACTCTACTGTCCGATGCTGGCTACAGGATAGAGATGCTCGCTACTTCTTATGAAAACAACTATGCGCTAATTTTGGTACAACCACGTGTGTAATCTTTCCTCCTTTGAGATGAACGTCGTAGTTTTGTAAATCAATATACAAACATTTAAAAAACTTTCTGTTTAAAATAGCAAACTTATAAATATGAGGCATGGCACGTTCTTATTAAAGAGGGTGTTACGCGTATGCCAACAACTGGCAGGAAAGAGCACGATGGTAACGGAGCCGGCAATGCGAACCCAGGGAGTGCGGTCGTAGCCGACACAGGTCAGCGCAGATCGGCAAGTCCCAAACCGTTTGAGATCGCGTTTAAGATAGTTGGGTGGGAGGAAACTCCAGTAAGGCAGGCGGTTGTAGCATTAAGCGAAACTGCGAGGTCGTTGGTTAGTATATCAAAGTTGAGTTCCAAAATTGATAGCTGGGAGGCGGTGGACGCCAATATAGACAGCCTTTTGGTCCCGCTTAGGGAGTTGCAGAGTGCATCTGCGGCAGTGCTTAAACAGATTGAGGAAAACAAGGAGATAGTAGATAAGGAGACGTGCGCCCAGTGTTTCACTGAGCTCAGGCAGGCTGCTTCTAGGCTTGAGATGGCAGTGCTTGAATTGAAGGCGGAGATGAGACCTGGGGGTAAGGGAGGTGTTGGTAATCTTATCGATTTATCCACCCTTCTGGAAAAGCTCTCAGAAGTAGGGTCCTTGGTGGATGGCCCCACCCCGTTGATGAAAAACGCGGCTGATCTACTAACCAAACTCGAAGGTAGGGCAGAGCAGATACTCCAGTCTATGGAGCTCAATGGAACCTGGTTGCCAAAAACAGGTGAAGAGCGCGATCAGGCGCCGATGCTAAGGCTGTTCAGGGACACACCGCTTAAGGGGGTACAGGACATGCTTCTGGAGAAAGCCGCTGTAGAGAAGGATGCATTCACAAAAGAAAGCCTGGAGTTCAATGCTAAGATGGTAGGGTATCTCGCTGCAAAGGTCGGAGGCAGAGACGTGCGGGAGGAAACACTGGCAAAGTGGATTGGTTGGCTCGATAACCCTAGAGACAGCCATTGGACGACTCACATTGAGATTATGATGGCAAGAGACATTGATGATTTATTACTTCTTCAAAGAGCCGCAGAGAGGATTGAGGGGATAGGCAGGCCGAACGTAGCAAAGGAACTTGTCTGGATGTTCACTGATTGGCACCAAAATAAAGATCTTGTTATCGGAATTGCAGATAGGCTTACAGCCGATGAGTTAGTACTGCTTTATGGGGAGGACCAAGAAACCCCTGGCGGAGCATGGAGCGAGGTATTCGGGAGTCTGATTATGCATTCGCTCGGCAAAGAAGAGGCAGGGCATAGGGCAGATAGCATTGTAAAGGTGATTAGGAACCTGCTCACCTTATCCAGAGACCAAGAGGACTACACTAAACTCGACAGTGATCTTTTTGTCAATCTTGAGAGATTTATTGAGGAGCCTGCCAAATACCAGATTGGCTTGGTCGCAGAACTCTTGTTGAAGGCTGTAGAAATAATGGCACGAGATTTAGGAGCTTTGGATAACTGTGCTCCTGTGCTTTCTACGCTTAAAACATGGTATCCTGATATAAACGATCGACCAGAGATTGTAGCGTGGATGATCAATGCTTTGGAGAATTACAGGGGCGCCCGGAGAGTGGCAGCTTACTCTGTAGCAAGAGTAACGCTCGATTATTTTGAGGAACAGGTTAAGAGGAGGGTACAGGTTTTAGAACGGAGTGATTAAATGACTGACGCAATCGCAAAGGTCCAACAACCACGAAATGATTTGAAAAAGACAATAGAGAACACACGCCAGGGGATATACGACATCTGCAGACCTGCGCATTCTTTGTACGGGCTGGCCGGCTCTGATGTGCTTAGGACTAGCAGAGCTGGGAACCTGGCGTACGTTTGCAGCGCAATTAAAAGGTGTTAACATGAGCGACAAAGTAACTGATGGGCGCAGTGATGCGAGACCGAATACATTCTTTGTGATCAACGTCCCATTTAGCGTATACCAATCCTCATTTGCCAGAAGAGAGGATGCGGAGAATGCACTAGCGGAGCTAAATGACGAGGACCGCCTCCTGTTGGGATACCTGATGCACACGCCTGGGATGATAACAAACGATAGTCTCCCGGACATGGCAAGGTTCATGAAATTTGATCCTACGGATAAACTCCTGAAACTAATTTCGCGCTTTGAAGAGATTGGCATACTGTATTCAGATCATTTAAATGCCCCAAACCTTTGGATATTGACAACAAAGGGCATAGAACTAGGCAGATTGCTACCGCTCTTGCGCACCTCTGAGATGCTTTCTCAAACAGGTTAAATATCTTACATTACTCTTTCTAACAGAGAAACATGAAGGTCATTAAGTTCTACGAGGCCAGCGGGTCGCTCAAACTGAGAGAGGACAGCATCGCCTGCTTGAATGGCTCCTCCTTTGGCGGCACGGCGTTGCCCCATAGTCAATAATGGCTTTCCTCTGTCTTGGAATACCTGCTGTATATGTTCATGGCGGCCTTGGTCGTATGGCTGTCATATTTAGAGAGATACCGGGTAAGCCTCTTCCTTTTGATGGACTTGCAAAGCAGCGTGTAGTCGTCTGCAGCTAGCCTTTTCCTTAGATAGACGAAATCTATCAGCGTCTTTTCAGGATCCGATACCGGAAGCTGCCTTCCGTCATAGAGCACAGTGGAGTACCCGAAGAAGTATTTCATCGGTATGTGGTGCAGTTCGGCCCAGAAGTCTTTGTCGCCGAAGAGCCTCACATTGTTTGTTTTGACGGTTCTTGTCGTCAGGATGCATGGAGGGACCAGCTGATCCCATATTTCCATGCAGGTCATCGCAAACCCGAGCCCGTAATAGAACGGCTCGTATGTGAAGCCTGCGCATATCCCGTCTTTTTTGAAGGTGTAGTATCCCTTTCTTATTATGTACAGCCTTTTTCTCGCGCGCATGTAGCTTATCAGGCTCCTAAGGGTGCCGTCCGTCATCCTGCTACCAAAATACCTTCTTAAGTCTTTGTGAGTGAAGGCATTGTAGGTGGAGAACCTCTCTGTTATCTCATTTATTGCCAGCATCTTCCCACTCTTTCAGGTCCTTTATCATTTTCTCGAAGCTTGGCGTGATCCCGCCAAGCATCAAAGCTTCAAGGGACCTGGAATTCCCAGGTTTATTGTCTTTTATCGTGTCCAACAGCGCGCCGACCCTCCCTAGCGTTTTCGCTGATGCACCGGTTACCGACTGCCTGAGTATCCATATGTCGTATAGGTCCTGTATTTCGTCCTTGTGCTTTTTCAGCTTATCCGTATATGCGTCAATTTTCTCGTTCATCAGCATCTCTGGAGGCAGCGCGATGATGAGCTTCTTGTTTCCTCCGGTGGTCTCGTAATCGGCCTCTGCGCTTCCGGGGGCGCTGCTGAAATTTATATCTAGCTTCACTTTTGTATCGCCCTGCGTTATGACGGAAAATGTGTTTATAGTGTCAAAATAGCCGCTCTCCTTTATCGCGAGCCCTTTCTCCTTTAGGTGGTCAAGAAGGGCGCGGCTGAAGTCCCTAAACTTTTCCGCACCTAAATCGTAGTATAGGTCTATATCCCTCGAAAACCTGTTCCCTTTGTAGCACCGCCATATGCAGGTGCCTCCGTGCATTATGAGCTTTGTACCGTATTTTCCGTATAGTATGTCCACTAGGAAGTCTTCGAGAATCGCTTTCTTTCTGTATTCATCTATTTTAAAGTCCCACATACAAGTCCCTATTGTTATATAAATATGTGACAATAGGTATTTATACATTTGCTTAAAGGCTGCCTTACGCTCCAGCAACCGCGCTTCTGGTTCATTTCTGGAATCTGCGTATTACCATGCCTGAAGAGCCCTTCCTCAAACTAGTTAAATATCTTGGATGTTTCCTTTATGCTGATGCAATGAAGGTCATTAAGTTCTACGAGGCCAGCGGGTCGCTGAAGCTGCGAGCGGACAGCATCGAGGACTTGTGGGCGATAGCTCGCGTCGTCTTCGAGGGCGACCTTGTCAAATCTGAGAGCCTGAGGAAGTTCAAGGGCCACGAGGGCGATGAGGGGGAGATGAAGACCGTTGTCATACGCCTCAGGGTCGAGAAGAGCGAGCTGGACAAGAACGCGGTGAGGCTGCGCTTCATGGGCAAGATTGTGGAGGGGCGCCCACTGGAGTACATAAAGCTGAACAGCTACCACACACTGAACATAGCGCCAGGCGATACGCTGGAGATAACCAAGGCGGAATGGCCGGATTACCTGATCCAGGTGGTCAAGAACGCGGCGAGGGACTCGAGGAAGCCTCGGCTTGGCATAATAACCATAGACGAGGAGAAGGCGATACCTGCTTACCTCTACGGCTACGGATTGTCATTCAAGGACGAGGTGTACAGCAGGTTGAGCAAGCGCATGAGCCAGAAGGAGTTCGCGGTGCAGCAGGCAAAGTACTTCGACGAGATACTCGACATAGCAGGCAACATGAGCTCCGACATAATAGTGATAGCGGGGCCGGGCTTTACCAAGGACGAACTGAAGAAATACGCGGAGGGGAAGGGGCTGCTGAAGAAGATACAAAAGAGAATCATGTTCTTCAAGACAAGCAATGTGGAAAGGTCTGGAGTCTACGAGCTGATAAGGAGCGATGAGGTGGAGAGCCTGCTGAAGGGCGAGCGGGTGCGCCAGGAGTTCAAGCTGATGGCGGAGTTCCTGGAAGGGCTTGCTCCTGGCAGGTCCAAATCCGGCCTGGCGCAGGTGAAGGAGGCGGTTTCCGATTATGAGGCAAGAACGGTGCTGGTGAACGACAGCATACTTAGTGACAGCTCGGTGAGGGAGGTGCTCGGCATCGCGGAGAAGAATCGCATAAAGATAGAGATATTCAGTGCAGAGGACGAGATAGGGCGGCAGCTCCACACCTTCAAGGACATAGGCTGCTTCTAGCTGTCCAAAGCTATAAATATCAGGATAAGTTAAGTAAGAACGTCGGTTTCATGCCGGGGGTACAACGCTTCGTAGAAAGGTTCACTCCAGATGAGGAACGAATCCTAAGGCACTTCTTCACAAACACAGGCGGAAGCACATTTGCAACAAAGAACCTCCCGCAGGAGACCTCCGCCGCGCTATTCGCAAGATATTCAAGGTCGCAGATGAGCGTAAGGAGGCTTTTCCTTGCCGAGTTCATAAGGGACCCGGATACTGGAAAGGTCGACGAAGGTTTCGATGAGCTGCTCTCGGCCATAGATACGGTTGAACGCAACAGGGTCGGAGGCAAGCGCGCAAAAGGCTTCTTCGCAAGAGTAATCGCACAGTATGGCGACGACTCTGTTATAGACATGGGCGGGACGCACGTGGCGGTTGAGGGGGTGGACCAGATAGAAGCGAAGCTCATTGAGGACTCAAGGCTTGCCGGCTATATAGAGAAATCTACGCGCTATATGGACTTCACAGGCAAACTTAGAATCGACAACGAAGGCTTCGTGGTAGGCCCCTCTGGCGACTCTTCTGGCAATTACCTCTACAAGGAATATCCGGAGGTGCAGGCCTCAACGCTTGGGAGCAAGTACACATACACTATGGACAGGCTGTTTGAGACCGTCAGGGCGCTGCAGGGGCCTGTTGCGAAGGCCTTAAATGCCGCATTGCCATTGGGTGAGCAGGTCTTCACCATAGAAGTCGGGGGCGAAGCAAGGAAGGTGAAGTTCGACAGGATAAGGAGCATCCAGGGCATAGACGCGGACCGCGAGGAGAGGAAGGCGAGGCGGGCCTACGAGACCGCGATAAAGGCTAAGACCTTCGACCTGACAAGAGGACCGCTGCCTGCATCTACAATAACGAACATAGGCATGTATGCCTCTTTCCGAACATACGAGTACCAGATTATGAAGATGCTGGCTGCAAGCTACCCGCCGATAAACGCAACAGCGCAAGCGATGCATGGCGAACTTATTGGCATATCAGAGCCGCTCATGGCAAGGGTAAGCAGCAAGCATGGGGATGATATGGTCTCCTTCTTGAAAAAGAGGGAGTCGCGCCTGCATGAACTTGCAAGGTCGGCTGACGCTGCGGCTGACGAGGCGGAGGCGCCCAACCAGGATGTAGAGCTATTGATCGCTGAATCAACAGCAACAGATTGGATGGACGTCGCAGCAGCTACCCTTTTCCCGTACTCGAAACTCGGCTTCCGAAGACTCAGGCGTGCAGTTGACCAGGGGATTGCCAATGAAACAATGAGCGCAGCGGTAAGAGGCTCGCTGAACAGGAGGTACAAGCCGCCGAGGTCATTCGAGATCCCGACCTTCATCTTCCAGTGGACAGGCAACTTCGGCATATTCAGGGACCTCCAGAGGAACAGGTTCACGCTGCAGGTGAGGCAGGATCTCACTACCGATCTGGGATATGATATGCCTGAGGCGATAGTGGATTCAGGCATGGAGAGCGCATTCAGGGATGCGATGGAGGCTTCAAAGACCCTGCATGCAGACATGCTTGACTTGCTTCCGGCGTATGCGCAGAGCGCAGTGACGTTCGCGCACAGGCTCAGGTGGCTTGCAACTATGGACCTTAGGCAGGCGGTGTGGATGCTCCAGCTCAGGACTGGGATTCAGGGGCATCCGGATTACAGGAAGCTTATGCAGCAGACCTACAGAGTGCTGAACGACGGATTTCCAGATCTGGTAAACAGCGAAACGATGCCCCATGTTGACCTTAACCCGCACGAACTTGAGAGGCTTGCAGCTGCGCACAGAACAGAGAATAAGCTCGAGAGGCTAAGCAGGCATGACAGCCCTGCAGAATGATGTTTGGTGCTTTTATGACTGCAAAAGGGCGCTTCATACTGATTAGTTATCTTTTGATTGCGTAACCTGTACGACTTTGCTCATAAAATTGATCAATATGCCCTTTTATGAGCAGATTAGTGCTTTGTGAGCAACTTCAAATATGCATCACGTGCAATTAACTGAGTTTATCGCCGCGTCTGGATAACACAGCATAGAGCTTTGTGTTTACTGTGATGAGTGCCCTGTCAGAGTAATATTTCAGTAGACCTCTGGCATCGTAATAATCACTAAAATTCTCTAACTGTTTAGAGGCCTCATCAGTAAGGAGTTCCGCCTTGAACGCCTCGATGTATGCAATAAATATCGGCAGGTTTACGAGCTGCATTTCCAATACCTCGTCCACTTGCCGCATAACTACAGTGAGATAGCCCTTGTTTGCACCACACACTTTGGCAAGGTCAAATAGGGCAAGAACCGCCCTGTTCTCAATGGCATGATCCATCACTACAATACGTTTTTGCTTTACTGGAGACCTCAGTATTTTATAGAGTGGGGAGTGCTCATCTACCAGGCCGTTTTTAACCATCTCCAGCGTCGGCTCCATGAAAAAGCGGTCGAGGAAAGCATCGGCAGCTGCCCTCCCCCTGTCAGAGTATACCCAATCTGCATCCCTTCTGACCGTCACAATAATTCTACGCATGTTTTCGTTCCCGATTTCTTCTAAAAGACGCAAGGCGTTCTTTTTATTTATGTTTGCAAGGATATGTGTAAGCTCTATGAACGATACTGCAACAGAAAGGCCGTGCATCCCCTTTCGGTATAACATGTCTCTATAGTCGTCGTGCTCCACGTATGGCTCTCTTGGGACTTCATTAAGTATCGACTCCAAAGCATCGAAGTATCGATTTGCAGCTTCTCCACCCCAGACGATTCCTGCTGTAAACATTAATTTTGCTAGAATTGTCGTATCGTGCTTGTGCCTGTCACCTGGTTTATCTTCACCCACATCTATCTCTTTGCCGAAGTACCCGATTCCGCGATTAGTATCCTCGACCCACCCATAGGGTTCATAGTCGCCTGCGACTTTTATAGTATCGAGAATTTTTGACCACCTGCTAAAGAATTCACGGTCTGCCTTTATTTGGCTGAGCCTCTCAATAATTATAGGGGAATCCTTCAACAGCTGGCTGCCTTCTATTTTTGAGATTGTGGAGTCGAAGAGCGCTTTATAGTCGGTCTTTTTGACTGATATTGTTGATTCTGCCATACGACAGGAGTATGATATCGGAAATATTTATACGTTATGTCATGTTAGGCTTTGCTCTAAGCGGCATGGTTATAGTTTCTGAGCAACTTTCATATCTTATGAGCAAGAGGGAGTTTATTAGCAATGCCAACCTGTACATAAGCTTTAAATATGTAGCCATGCGCAAACTTATCAACGCAAGGAATGTGGTGTAGATGCAGGGACAAGCGCTGCGAATGTACTTTTCCTATGTTATAGGCAGCGCAAGCTCATGCAAGTGGACCTACACTAATACACCGATGTTCCATCTGGACGCGTAAAACATCAAAAAAATAAAAAGGTGTTTGTATGGTCCAAATGGAAGCTACTACTAGGTTAGATTTCGGGGTTATGCTTAGCAGGCGCGAGCAGCTCATCATGCTGGAAATAGGAGTGGACAGCATCAGCAGCGCATCCAGCTTCGTAGAATACATGGAGGAGTCTTATAGCATATCGAAGAGCTCTTTGTGGTACACGCTGAAGAGGCTGAAGGAGAGGAATCTCGTCGACTTCGCGACGAAGGACGAGCCGGGCAAGAGCCTGGTGCTGACCCAGCATGGGAGGAATTGCCTTAGCGTGGTTGAACGCAGCAAGATAGACATACTCAGGTACTTCACAGGGACTGTGGTGAGCGAGGCCGTGGGGATGCAGAGGAGGGGTTACTACCAGGGGTAGTTGCAGCGGGGCCGGCAATCCGGCCCCTTATTTTATGGCGCCCTCTGCCATCAGCATGCTCCTCTTCTTTCTTGTCCCGCCAGGCGCGGAATAGCTGCCGATGGATCCGTCGCTCCTTACGACCCTGTGGCACGGTATCTGCGGCGCGAGTGGATTATTCCTAAGGGCAGTCCCGACAGCCCTGTAAGCTTTTGGGCGCCCTATCATCCTAGCAAGCTCCTTATACGTGACGACCTCGCCCTTTGGTATCCTCATCGTTGCCAGAAGGACCTTTATCTGGAAATCGGTCATGCCCTTGCTTTTAAGGATGGAGAGCGCGCGATCCCTTGTCAGAGCCATGATAGAACCTTCAAAAAAGGATTATTAAGTTTATTGTTGGTAGTATACTGATATTTTGCCAGCACGAGTGCGCAGCCGCGCAAACGGCAAGGGTAACCTGAAGGTCTGGCTGGACGGCAAGCTGAAGAAGTACAGCGACGCGAAGGTCCCGATCCTTACTCATTCTATGCAGTACGGCAGTGGCATATTCGAGGGGATGCGTGCATATGAAACTAAGGGCGGCACAGCCATATTCAGGCTTGACGACCATGTGCAGCGTTTCCAGAGGAGCGCAAAGATATACTCGATGAGGCTGAACTACACAGGAAAGGAGCTGTCCAAGGCAATAGTACAGGTGGTAAAGGCGAACAGGCTGGCATCATGCTACATAAGACCGTTCGCTTTCTACAACAGGGACAGCATAGGGGTAGGTGCATGGAACGCGCCAACCAGCGTGTTCATCGCCGCCATGCCGTTCGGCGCGTACTACGGCGCAGGGAAAGAGAGGGGCATACGCTGCAAGATCTCGTCGTGGCGCAGAATCAATTCAGGCATACTGCCGGTAGAGGCGAAGGCCTCCGGCAACTACATCAACTCGATAATAGCCAACAATGAGGCGAAAGCCTCTGGCTTCGACGAGACTATACTCCTATCGCTTGACGGCTATGTGGCGGAGGGGGCTGCGGAGAACATATTCCTGGTCAAGTACAGCCATCTCATAACGCCAAGCGCAAGCGCAGACATACTGATGGGCGTGACACGCGATTCGATAATAAAGATAGCTGAGAGCATAGGCCTGATAGTCGAGGAGAGGGAGGTGCACAAGGAGGAGCTGTACTCAGCCGATGAGGCCTTCTTCTGCGGCACGGCGGCCGAGATCACCCCTGTAGTCAACATAGACGGCATAAGGATAGGCAACGGGAAGCCTGGCCCGATAACCAAGCTGCTCTCCCAGAAGTACACTGAAGTAGTAACTGGCCAGAACAAGGAGTTCGCTGACTGGCTTACATACGTGTGATCAGAATAGCTTCAGCTTTCCTGTAAACTGGTCTATCTCCTCGCTCCTCCATGGACCTACGCCAAGCGTTGTGGTGGTGCCAGGCGGGAGCTGTGTCAGACCGGCATCCTCGACAAGCGCGCACGGTATCTTCTTGTACTTGAATGCTGCGAAGAGCTTCCTCAGCGATTCCTCGTCGTCGACCTTCAGCACTATCTTCTTCTGCCCCGACTGAAGCCATTCGTTAGCTATGGTCTTGTCTGACTTCTGGGCATCCAGGAAGCTGAGCATGACAGCATGGCCTATCTGGGCGCCGAGCTTCCCTTTCCCCATGTCAAGGTCAGCCCTGACTATTATGACCTGCTTTATCTCATCATTGCTAGGCATGATAGGCTTTTGCATGTCAGGTTTTTATGCCCTGTGCTGCGCAGGCAGACGTAACATGCTACGCCCATCGTCGTTTGTTGGCATTTATCGTTTAAGAATGCGCGCTTTGCACCCTTCTCCATGCACGCCGTAGGCAACATGCCAAGCATCTGTTCTGATTGCTGGATAGATATCAGCCATTGACGCAGCTAGTGTGTATTACGTTTATCGCCCAATGGATGCAGGTTTATTGCGTTTTTCAACGCACCTCCAGTAAGCTATAAATATCTTGTAGAACTGCATCATTTCATGGCAACTGCTGACCTGCTGAGGGCAGAGAATGGAATACCGCTTTGCGGGGTCTACCTTATGACAACCGATGGTAGGATCTTGCTAATGAAGAGGGCGGTTGACCGCAAACTGTTTCCGGACATGTGGGAGGTGCCTGGCGGTCACGTCGACCCACAAGAAACCCCAGCTACGGCAATGGTCAGGGAGATGGAGGAAGAGACTGGATTAAGGATGGATGCCGAAGGGCTTAGGGAACTTGGTAGATTCACATATAATCATAACGGTACAATGTTCGACATAACCGCGTTTTTGTATCGATTGAGCGGCACAAACATCGATACGATTCGCATATCTAGCGAACACACGCGCTTCTCCTTCTTCCCCCTTGATGAGGTTGCCACCAAAAGGAGCGCTGGTGAGATAACGCCCGTGGGGTGCAAGGCTCTGGATCTTTATGGTCCTGCGTTGAAACATGCAACAGCCTCTAAGTCTGTTGCGTGATTGCTTGATCATAATAAAGGTGGGCGGCTCTGCATTCACAGATAAGAGGAGGGGGATAGACAAGCTTGAAAGCGCATCTACCGCGATAGCGGATGAGATTGCTGCGTCCGGAGTGCTGAATAGGGAGAAGCTCGTTGTGATACACGGCGCTGGTTATTTCTTGCACCGGTTTGCCAAGACAAAGCGCCTGAGTAAGTACAGAAAGGGCTCCGAGACCGATTTCGCCAAACTGGCAAACATGGCCCTTGAGGTAAGCCTAAAGCTTTCATCCAAACTCGCAAGCAGGTCCATACCAGTTTTGACGCTGTCGACCAGATCGCTCTGCAGGATGGCAGGCGGTAGGCTGTTGATTAACGACTGGGTGATAAAGGGCTTCTCTGACCTGGGCTATGTGCCCCTGCTCTCTAGCGATGCCCCCCTTTCCACACGCAGCGGGATGGAGGTGGTATCCGGCGATGCTATTGCAGCAGGACTGTCGCGCACGCTTAAGGCGAAAAGGGTAATATTCGTTACAGATGTGGATGGAGTG
This sequence comes from Microcaldota archaeon, assembly GCA_021791535.1. Taxonomy (GTDB): domain Archaea; phylum Micrarchaeota; class Micrarchaeia; order Micrarchaeales; family Micrarchaeaceae; genus JAJZAB01. The sequence continues at coordinate 11,423 of JAJYWI010000012.1, read as the reverse complement.
CTTGACCCTGACGGGAAGGTGATTGGGGAAATTGCAAAAAGGGACATAGGCCATATGAAGCTGCTTGAGAGAAGGGTAAATGACGTGACCGGCGGAATGCATTCGAAGCTTGCTCTGACGAGAAGCATGAGAGGCGATGTCTTTATCATAAGCCTGCGTAAGAAAGGCAACCTTGCCAAGGCATTGCAGGGGACGTGCGAGGGGACCATTATAAGATGACTTAGGCGATACCACTAAACTGATGTGGATTTCCTACTCGACGAACATATACGGAAGTCCAGGTGAGCGCCGCCTGTCTTTTCACTTGCTCCTCTCTACCGTGTGACCGATTGCTAATCTTGCGAGCTTCTTGACCATCGATTCTGGCATGTCGTGTGTCTCTATCTCGAACTGCTTTGCGGCTTCTTCAATAAGCCTTTGCGCCTCCCTTCTGGAAAAATCTATTGAGCCGAGCTCTACGAACTTCCCAAGCACAAATTCGACCTCATCTTCTGTCTTCTGCTTCCTGCTCTTGGAGTATATCTCTTTCAATCTTTGCAGGTCTCCTAATGAGGCGTTCTGCACAGCATGATATAGTATCAGCGTCTTTGCACCCTCCCTGACGTCGTTTCCTATTGACTTACCGAGCACAGCTTCTGTCGAAGTGCAGTCAAGTATGTCATCGGTTATCTGGAAGGCAAGACCTGCAGGCGTGCCATAGTTAGGTATCCTGCTTATCGTTTCTTCACTTTCGTTTGCTATTATCGCGCCAAGCTGCATTGGTCCGTATATAGAATAGTACGCAGACTTTGCGTGTATTGATTTGTAGTAATCCTCAATAGTGAACTTCGTTATATCTTTCACGTCTGCCGTCAATGACGCGTCAAAGTGCTCTCCTATGTGTGTCGTGATTATTACGTCATAGACCTTGTTTAAGTATCTCCGCCCCCGTGACCCACCGAGACTGTAAGCCGCGTCTATAGCCATCTTCCACATGGCTGCGTGGAGGCCGTCGCCTGCGTTTATTGCCTTTGGCAGCCCATATATCACATGTGCGGCCGGTCTGCCCCTTCTGACAGGATTGCCGTCCATTATGTCATCGTGTATCAGCATCCAATCTTCAGAAGCCTGTTGCGCAGCTGCCGGCAGCACGGCCTCTTCGATGGAACCACCATAGAGTGCTGTCCAGAGAAGCAGATAGGATGGCCGTCTGTAATTGCCCTTCCTCTCCGTATAGACCTTTATCATCCTGTTGTAAACGGGGTCATCTACCACAGGCAAGTAGCCCAGAAGTTGCTTGTACACCCTGTCGCGGTATTCGAGCGAGAAATCCTCGAATCTCGTCATCTCTTCCATCTGCATTGAACCGAAGTTATGCTATCGGGGAGATATTTATCCGAAGAATCGTATTCCGCAACTGACGAAACGATGTGGTTATTTTTTGTAAGCCCTCATTTTGCACCTGCGTTTCACTATCGCGGATATTTTCTTTGCTACCTCTGCAGGTGGGGCCGCCCCATCGATTAGGTAGACCCTGCCCTTTTCCCTCTTTGCGACCCGTCTGTACAGCTCGGCCACGATGCTGTAGTAGATCACATCCCCGGGAGTGTACGCGCGGTTCTCTCTCTTGACCTCCCTGGGCTTTATCAACTCTACAGGCAGGTCAAGCACGAATACGAGGTTAGGCCAGGTCACTATGTTTCGCGCACCGGCGAATGTCTTGTACAGGGCATCTATCTCATTTCCTGCATTCTTCATCCCGGTGTTTTTGTATTGTGCTACTAGGCGCTCGAAATGCACCTTCTTTGCAACGCTCTCCTTCTGGATCTGCTCAGCCAGGCGTCCTGGTGCATGTGAACTATCTCCCATTACTTTTGCTATCTCGCGCAGCACTGCCCTGGCAGCTGCATGAGTGAATGCGGTGTAAATGTACCTCTCTATGAGGAAGATGTGGGGCTTCTCATCCACCTCAGCTTTTATTGCGGAGTACCTCTGCATGTAGAGTGCAAGCCATGCAAGCATGTCCGCCCCTACAGTGACATCTGGCAGGCTCGCTACCCATATGGTTTCCCTTTCTCCGCTGTATAGCGGCTTGAGCGCGTTCTCCAGCAGATTCCTGTTTATTATCTTGTGCGATGTCACGCGGTAGCCTGAGCGCAGCGACTCGGCTAGCATGCCTATCTGCGTGGTCTTGCCAGAGCTGCCTACGCCCTCCATGCTGATTATAAAGTCTGCAGCTTTGCTTGTCATCAATTAATTCAACGATCCCTGGTATTTAAATGCATTTCTTGTGCTGCATTGCGCAGGGAAAACAGCCATCATGTTTCACGGACGACGAATGCAGGCATACCTATAAATAGGTGGAAATTTGAGTATTCTGCTATGGGTTCTAATGGGGAGAGCATAGCCCCTGTTGCAGCTGAGGAAAACAACGGGCATAGCAACCGCAGTTTCAAGGAGCTAGTTGAGAAGTACAGGCCTATCATATACAAAACCATATGCGACTATGTGCCGATGAAGGAGCCTGCAGACCACCACAAGATAATGCGCGATTACATAGACCGCCAAGGCAAATACAGGAGGCCTGGCCTCCTGCTCCTGACAGCGCACCTGTACGGTGCATCTCTGGAAGATGCGCTGCTTCCTGCGGCCGCACAGCAGCTCTCTGAAGACTGGATCCTTATGCAGGACGATGCTGAGGACGACTCGGAGCTTAGGAGAGGGAAGCCGGCCGCCCAGAGGCTCTACGGCTGGGTGCATACCATTAACGCAACAAACACCGGCCAGATAGCGATGTGGAAGATGCTCAAAGACTACATAATAAAGGTCGGGCCGGAGAAGGGCAACAAGCTGTACGACAAGTTCTACGAAATGCTTTCTTACACTGTCGAGGGCCAGTATGTGGAAAACCACTTCATACACGACGTGAAGGACCTGAGCAAAGCCTCTGAGGAGCTTTACATTAGGATAGCCGACAGCAAGACCTGCTACTACACCATCTACGGGCCAATGCAGCTTGGTGCGCTGACCGGCAACGCCTCAGACACGGACCTTAGGATACTCAAGGAGATAGGATACAATGCCGGCATAGCCTTCCAGATAACAGACGATATACTCGACCTGGTTGGCGACGAGAAGGAGTTCGGCAAGAAGAACAATGGCGACCTTTATGAGGGCAAGATCACTCTGATAGCCCTGCACATGTACAGGAACGCGACCCCGGAGGAAAAGAAGCGCATAGACGAGATCTGGAAGAAGAGGAGGCAGGACAAGACCGAAGATGAGATACAGTTCATGAGGTCGCTTATAGACAAGTACAAGAGCATAGACTACGCAAAGAGCGTTGGGGAGGGCTACGGCAAAAAGGCTGCAGAAGCCGTAAAGAAGTACCTTGACATAATGCCTGCAAACGGCTACAGGGACACTGTGCTCTCTGCCGTAGAAGAGATGTACGTAAGGAAGAAGTGATAAAAGGCGGCGATGTAACTGCAACAACCACCTCAGTGTAGCCGCCGTTGCACTGCCCGTGGCTTATTCCTAAAAGGAAAGCACATTTAAATAGACGGAATCCAATACGTCAAACGTCAATGCGGTCTCCAGCATTGCAAATTTTTATTCCTTGCCGGAAGAATTGATATGATGGAATGCTAGATGAGAGCTCCAAGAGGATCGCCGAGGGCCTCTTCAGGAGGTACTACGAGAAGGCGAACTTCCAGATAGGCAACGTGAACGAGCGCGAGTTCGGCTTCGGCGACTTCGAGAAGAAAATCGCATACAGGCACTACTCCTTCAAGGACAACGCATCCCTCAAGAGATATCTGGCCGAAAAGGCACCGGCCTTCGCGTCATATTCCAGCTCGCTCTACAGGTATCCAGATAGGAGGCCCATGGAGAGGAAGGAGTGGCTAGGCTCTGGCCTCATATTCGACCTGGATGCGAACGACCTGCACCTCGAATGCCAGTCAAAGCACGGGAGTTCGTGGGTCTGCCAGAACTGCCTCGACGGCGTAAAGGCGGAGACTATAAAGCTGATCGAGGACTTCCTGGTCCCGGACTTCGGCTTCTCCAAGGGCGAGATAAGCGTAAACTTCAGCGGGAACAGGGGCTACCACGTGAGGGTCGACAGCAAGGAGCTCTTCAGCATGACCTCGCAGGAGCGCAAGGGCATAAGCGACTACATCGCGGGGGTCAACCTTGACATAACGCGGTTCTTCCCGACTATAAGCCAGAGGGGCAAGAGACTGACAGGGCCTACCCCGTCGGATTACGGGTGGGGAGGGAAGCTCGCGAAGGCCATGGTCAGCGCGCTGAACAGCGGTGTGGATTCCCTCGCATCTCTGGGTATAGATAGGGTCATAGCCAGGAAGCTTGTGAGGAGCAAGGCTGACGTGATATTCGGGATAACGACCGGCAACTGGGACAAGGTGAACATACCGCGCAAAGGGGAATTCTGGGGCAACGTGATGAAGCGCATTGCGATAGCGCAGGGCGACTCTATAGACAAGAACGTCACCAACGACATTTACCATCTCATAAGGATACCAGAGACGATACACGGGGATACCGGCCTCGCAGGGAAGGCTGTGCAGCTCACGATGCTTGATGGATTCGACCCGATGAAGGACGCGATAGCTTTCAGGCAGGGCGTGATGAGGGTGCGGACAGGCAGCGTGCCGGCATTCCAGATGCACGGCGAGGAGTATGGCCCTTACAAGGATTCGGATGTGGAGCTGCCTGTGTATGCTGCGCTCTATTTGATACTGAAGAGGCTTGCGAAACCGTTGGAATGAACGCTTTTATTATTATAGGATAGATTAGTAGAGTCCTGCTTTGGCGTTTTGATGGAAGAGAATGCGACTGTTGGGCACGTGCACCGCGCTGCGAGGCGCAGCGTGGCCGACATGGCCCGCGGATACTTGAGCTGTGTGCATAGGAAGCATATAGTAGCCGGCTTCCTCTACCTCTTCATAGCGCTTGTGCTCTTCTATCCGATAACAACAAACATGAGTACGGTCGCGCCTGGTACGGGCGGGGACGTGTATATAAACATGTGGGGCATATGGTGGGCGCAGTATGCGCTGGTGCACATGCCAGGCAGCTTCTGGTACACCCACCTGCTGTTCTGGCCGATAGGGAGCAACATCGCCTATTTCACTTTCTCCCCGATAGGCGCGATACTCACTGCGCCGTTCCAGGCGATAAGCGTGACGTTCGCCTATGACGTCATATTCTTCCTCGGCTTCCTGATATCAGGGCTCGGCATGTTCATCCTCGCTGACTACATAATCAAGAACAAGTATGCCGCCTTCTTCGCAGGCATAGTCTACGCATTCGGATCGTGGCATACCGCAGCAGCTATAGGGCATCTCGACTGGATGGTGATAGGCTGGATACCGCTTACCCTTTACTTCTTCCTGCGCATGCTCAGAGACACGCATAAATACAGGTACGCAATAGGCATGGGAGTTTGCTTCGTGTTCGCAACGTTCATGGGGGACGTCGAGCAGGGCATAATGACCGTAGTCCTGCTCGCCGTGGTGTTCATCGCATATGCGGTGCACCCGGATGCGAGGCGCCTGCTGAAGAACAGGAGGTTCTGGTACGCGCTCGGGATATCGGTCGTGGCTGTGCTGGTCGTTGGGTCATGGGGGATTATCCCTATAATACACGGGTATACTTCTCCTGGAGGGGCCGCTAACGTAAACAGCAGGAACACGCTCGCCAATGACGCTGAGTGGAGCAGCCCGATACTGTCATTCCTGCTGCCCAGCCCTTACAACGGACTGCTCTATGGCCTGACGAAAAGCTACGGGTCGATATATTCTGTTGATCCGAACGAGCGCATAGCCTACATAGGCTACACTGCGCTCGCCCTGGCAATAATAGGCATCTGGAAGAACTTCAAGGGCTCAAGGCTATGGATCATAATCGCGATTTTCTTCGGGTGGATGGTGCTCGGCCCTTATGTCGAGCTTGGCAATTACGTGAGCAGCGGCCTGCCGGGCATATACTACGCATACCACTTCATACCGGCGTTCAACGTTGTGCAGGAGGCAGACAGGTTCTATGCGGTTTTCAGCATAGGTATCACGATGCTTGCCGCGTTTGGCATGAAGTACGTGATTGAGAGGTTCCACGGCCATGCAAAACAGGGCAGTTATACGCTCGCTATCGTAGGTATAATCACAGTGCTATTCCTCGCTGAGAGCACGGGCGTGATGGGCGGCGCGTTTGCCAAGGCAAATACTACAAGCATAAGCATACCCCAGTTCTACAAGGAGCTGGGCTCCATCAACTCCAACTTCACGGTGCTGCAGCTGCCGATACTGATAAACAACTACATACCATTCCCTGACCTAGCGGCTGGAGAGGCGACATTCTACACTTCGGCATCGCACAAGCCGATACTCGGCGGCTACGGGGGCAGGATCAACGTAACGCAGGAGCTGACCCTGTACTCGATACCTATTGTCGTTGCGGTTTCCAACCTGCAGCTAGGCAACTTCTCGTATGAATCTCCGGTGAACGAGAACTATACAGCAGTGTCACTGCTTTCTCTGTACGATTTCAATACGGCGTTCGTCACTATAAACGAGAACGTGCTGAACTCTACTGAGCTGAGCGAGCTCGAGGCGTATTCGATAAAGACCTTCGGCCAGCCGGTGTACGCCGATAGCAACGTCATAGCCTTCTCCACCATATCCGCCATAAACGCATCGATATTCAGGAGCTTCGTGGCGTACCCGTCGCCTCTTGACTGGACCAACTTCAACGTATTCATGAACGGCACCAGTGTTGGGCTATGGGAGCCGACGTACCCCGGAGAGATAGCCGTTGTGGCGCCGTACGCCAGCGCCTACAAAGGCACAGGTGCATCATACATAAACACCACAGTGTCATTCTATGGCGCAGCTATAAACGGACCCAGCACGCTGAGCATAGAGACACCAACGCAGTTCTCATCTGCCAAAACGCTTGCTACTTTCACCCTCACCCCGTCGATCAGGCATTATGTCTTCAACGTGTCGCTGCCATCAGGCATCCCTGGCTCTGAGCTGCTGTTCCTTACGCAAGGCACAGGCGTTGCAGGCATAACAAACATAACCTTCGGTGAGCAGACATGAAGCAGTCCTTCAGGGTAATAGTGGACAGAAGGGAGCGGAACCAGGAGCTTAGGGATGCGCTGGAGGAGAACGGCATAGAGATAGACGAGCAGATGGTGCACGTTGGCGATTACGTGATATCAGACAGGGTCTGCATTGAGCGCAAGACCGTTTCGGATTTCGAGAGCTCGCTGATGAACGGCAGGCTTTTGGACCAGGCGAAGAGGCTGAAGGAGAACTACCAGCTGCCGATAATAATAGTTGAGGGCGACCAGGAGGAATACAGGCTTGGCAGGAACATCATAATAGGGGCCATGGTGGCTTTGTATGTGGACAACGGCATAGAGGTGATAATGTCTAGGGGTGCAAAGGACACCTCGGACATAATAACGACGATAGCTAAGCACGAGCAGGACGGGAGCGCTAGGGAACCGTCGATGAAAGGGGGCAGGCGGGCCTACAGCACATCGAACTACCAGGAGTACATAGTCGCGAACCTGCCAGGCATAGGGCCGAAGCTCGCAAGGTCGCTGCTCGGGCACTTCAAGAGCATAAGGAGATTGGCAAATGCTGATGTCAAATCGTTGATGAAGGTCGAGAAGATAGGCAAGAAGAAAGCAGAGGCGATACACGCAACGATAAATAAAACGTACGAGGAAGAGTAAGGTGCAGAAAATTTTCATTATTCATGGGGCTTATGGTAACCCTCAAGAGAACTGGTTTCCTTGGCTAAAAGATTCGCTAGAGAGATTAGGATGTAAAGTATTCGTACCGGCATTCCCTACGCCAAAAGGCCAGACGCTGGACAATTGGCTAGCGGTGTTCAAGGAAATTGAGGGTGAGCTTGATGAGCATTCGATATTGGTTGGGCATAGCCTAGGGGCTACATTTATACTGGATTTGCTTCAAACAATAGACAAGGAAGTCAAATCAGTATTTCTAGTATCTGCTTTTATCACTCCGGCTAACGACCCGAATAATGAATTAACAGAGATAAATAGGACCTTTTATGAGAACGGTTTCGATTTTGACAAAATAAAGAAGAACGTAGGCGACATTCACGTGATAAACTCAGATAATGACCCTTATGTAGGTCTCGATATGGCAGAAAATGTCGCAACTAGCTTGGATGTTAAAGTTACATTAATCAGAGGCGCTGGGCATTTCAATAAGGCGGCTGGATTCACACAGTTCCCGCAGCTTCTTGATATGATAAAGCGCTCGTTAGAGTCTTGATACCGCCATCCTCTGCAGCACGAACAGGTCAAAGTCCTTCTTTGCGTTTATTCCGAATTTCTTTGAGGTATCCCTTGAATGCTTCTCTGACACTTTGTACTCTTTAACGTGATCCAAAACCTTTTTTACCTTGTTGAAAGCGCTGGGAGTGCTCGCAAACAGGACGAATTTCCTGTTCGACTTGGCGCCTACCAGCCTTATGGCTTCGTTTATCTGCCTGGTCATCGCAGCAAAGAGCATCATCTCTGTCGCAATGTTCTTCGATATGTTTGTATGGGATTTGAACCCTGCTACCGCATTCATGTAAGCTCCGGCGAGGTGCATTTCGTCTATTATCATATCTGGATCGAATACCTGGACCGTGTTGCCCTTTGTCGCGTTTATCTCTGCAATAACCTTTAGCAATTCCTCTATTCTGAGCTTTGAGGATGCCTGCTTTATCACAAATCCAGCCATAGATAGCTTTTCCATTGCACTTATTTATTCTATGCTGCGCCGGGTTCAAGAATTGCGAGGAGCAGGCCATGGTGGTATCTGTTTTTGATTACCTTTTGGATTTTGAATCCGCCGCCTCTGAGCTGCGAGATTCTGCGCAGGTTCTTTCTCCTTGACGGGTCATAAAACCCTAGTATAAGCCTGCCTCCATTTTTAACGCGCTTTAGACACTCTGACACAAGTTTCCGGTTCTCTTTAATGCTGAACTGGAGGTTGTCCCCTACTGCCCAATATATTATGTCGAGCTTGCTTGGCAACCCGTATTCCCTCGACTTTGCCAGTTCGGCCATGCTCATATTAACAAAATTGCGCCTTTGCCTGGGAAAGAGCCTTCTCGCGTCGGAAACAGCACTGTAGTTGGTATCAATCCCATAAGGCACCAGCTTCTTATCGGTCCAATTTTGCAGGCACAGCAGCAGGAAGCCGTTAGCGCATCCTATATCCAGTATGGTGCCGCTTTTGTGTATTGCCGTGGCGATAAATTCTCTATGCTTTTTCCATTCCTGGTACTCTGGCAGAACCTTGTAGCCGTTTCGGATGTTTGAAACGCAACTCCCTTCAATTAGCATGCCGATCCTTTCCCTGTCCTTAATCAGCTCATCAAAACGTAAGCGACTTCTTGGCATAATTATCTTTAGAAGAGCAGGGTATATATTATTTGACTACCTAAAACTACATAACGGTCGAAATGAAGAAGTATACCATTGAATACGACGTGGCTCGCGCTGGTTCTTTTCAAAACAAAAGAAGATGGAGAAGAAGTTTTCAAATTATAGCTTTCCTTGAAGGTTTTACAACTGAGGCCGGGATGAAAGCTATGGATTTGTAGCAGCAGGAGTTGTATTAATTTTCAGGGTTGCTATAGTCTAGGAGCCTATAACTTTTAAGCCGTTCGTGCTCTTGAATCCACTGTCAAATGTAGCTAAGTAAGGTATATCGTTGGACTGTGAAATCGCTAATGTGGTGCAGTCAGTAAAGCTAAGAGCAGCCTTATCTGTCTGGTTTCTAAATATTCGCCAGGCTTGATCGAAAGCGTCCTCATCTATCTTCAAAATCGCAAATGCTTCTTTTATTTTTTCGCCTGTGGTTACAGCCTTCTTGGCGGAGCTTGAACGTGACATAACTACCGTAACAGTTTCATCAAAGATATAGTCAGTTACCACGCCGCTGCCGAAATCACCGCCAACAATCCTTGCCATCAACTTTGAAGCCGTTTCGTGATGGGCGTCTTTTTCCACGTTCAATGCCACCAAAACGCTCGAATCTATAAGTATCATAGGCTCAGCCGTATAATGTCTTGTCTATCTCTTCACTCCACCTGACCTTGCCCTTGGTCTTTATTATGCCGTTAAGCTCAAGGATGGCGGCCGGATTTAGTTTCTTTTTTTGTTTACGTTTAGTCCACGCATGCATCGCTTCCGTTATTGCCCTTCCCACGCTCGTATTTTCTTCTACCGCCCTCTGCTTGAACTTCCGATAGACGGTTTTGTCGACTTTCCTTACAACAAGCGTATCGTCAGCCATGTGTATAACATGTATAACAAAATATAAATACCCTTCTAGGGCTCACGCTAATCCTCCATAAACAAAAATGGGGAAGAAGTTTGCAAAAGTTAGCCTTTAGTAACGGTATGTTCACAGGTCGCGTGAGCTCCCTGTTTGCGCACCCGTCCTATCAAAGTCATATAATTTGACCGGCCTAGCGTCTCGTTTCGGGTATAGCTTCGTCCTTAGATGCTTTCAGGACTTATCCGTTTGGCGCGTGGCTACCCGGCTATGCATTCACAACCGGTACACTAGAGGCGCCGATCCCCTGTTCCTCTCGTATTAGGGGGATCTTATCCTCCGACGCTTGCACTCCCAGTAGATATTACCGTACTGTCTCGCGACGTACTGAACTCAGCTCGTGTTCGTTTTTAATGGACGAGCAGTCCAACCATTGGCGGCTTGTGCACCGCCAGGATAACGAAGGCCCATATCGATGTATCAATGCGCGAGGTCGATGTGAACTCTCACCCGCGACGAATCGGTTACCTCTAGAGTAACTTGTTTGACAGCTTGAGGCCCCACTAAAAAGGCCATCAACGTTCGTTAAGCCCCGCTTTCGCGTCTGCATCCCACGCTTTTCGAGATACAGTCAGCCCTGCATTTGCCTTTGCGCTTATCGACGGGTTTCCAACCCGTCTAAGCAGAGCATTGGTCAATTTCGTTTCCTTATCGAAATCAACCGTCCAGTCTAACTATCCACCTGCAGCTGTTCCCTTCCGGGTTAGCTGCGAAACAGGCTAAGAGTGGTGTTACATTGTCGCTCCATGAGGGCCGCAGCCCTCACTTCGACGCTCCCACTTACGCTATGCATAACCCATTGCACAACAACTACAGGCTATAGTCAAGCTTCATAGAGACTTCATTTCCCACTGAGAGATCGCGGCATATTCACCGCGCAGTAAGTTCACCGGATCCGTGGTTGGGACAGTGGAACAATCGTTACGCCATTCATGCAAGTCACCGATTAAGTGACGAGGTATTACGCTACCTCAAGAGAGTCAGTGTTACTCCCGCTCTTTGCCAGCGCTTATTCCCCTTGAAAAGGGCTTTCACGTACTGGCG
>JAJYWI010000021.1 GCA_021791535.1 Microcaldota archaeon | reverse complement strand
ACCTTTTGCCAAGTATAGCAAGCTTGGCGAATAAGTGCTGGGCAAGACGGGTGGCAGCCGCCACGGTAATACCCGCAGCACAAGTGGTGTCCACGATTATTGGGCTTAAAGCGCTCGTAGCTGGCCTGTGCCGTCTCATGTGAAATATTGGCGCTCAACGTCAATGCGGGCATGGGATACCCACAGGCTAGGGAGCGGGTGAGGTCAGGGGTACTCACGGGGGAGGGGTAAAATCCTGTAATCCTGTGAGGACCAACGGTGGCGAAGGCGCCTGACCAGAACGCATCCGACAGTGAGGAGCGAAGGCTAGGAGAACGAATCGGATCAGATATGGGTGATAGGAAACTATGCCCACTGGATACCCGAGTAGCCCTAGCAGTAAATTATGCAGACTCTGGTGTTGCAGGTGTCTCGAACGCCTGCAGTACCGTAGCGAAAGTGTTAAGTCTGCCGCCTGGGGAGTACGGCCGCAAGGTTGAATTCGTGTGTCGTTCTACACGACAACAGACTTAAAGCAATTGGCGGGGGAGCACACAAGGGGTGGATGCTGCGGTTTAATTGAATTCAACGTCGGAAATATTACCGGGAGCGACGGCAGTGTGAAGGCCAGACTAAAGATCTTGCCTGACGAGCCGAGAGGTAGTGCATGGCGACCGTCAGCTCGTGGTGTGAACTGTCCGGTTAAGTCCGGGAACGAGCGAGACCGCCATTGACAGTTGCCACCGTTCCAGCGATGGGACGAGCACTCTGTCGAGACCGCCTCTGTTTAAAGAGGAGGAAGGAGGCGGCGACGATACGTCAGTATGCTCTGAATCTTCCGGGCTACACGCGGCATACAATGGTCGGCACAATGGGATGCAACTCCGAAAGGAGGAGCCAATCCCCTAAAACCGACCTAAGTTTGGATTGAGGGCTGAAACTCGCCCTCATGAAAATGGAATCCCTAGTAATCGCCCATCACTATTAGGCGGTGAATCTGTCCCAGCTCCTTGCACACACCGCCTGCCACGTCACCCAAGTGAGGTCCTAGTGAGGCAGTATCTTCGGATACTTTCGAGTTAGGGCTTTGTGAGGAGGGCGAAGGCATAACAAGGTATCCGTAGGGGAACCTGCGGATAGATCACCTCGTAAAACTTTTATGAAAAGTTTTATCAAAAGATGTGCAGAAGGAAGCGTTGGTCCTCCCATAATACCTCAAGACTGCTTTTTTACACCACAGCGCGAGCCAGGAATACGCTTATTAAGCATAAATCCCAGAAGCTATCATGGCAGCCAAGCTGAAGTTGTCGCCCGACGTAAGCTACATGCTCGGCGTATACAGCGCAGGCCAGAGGCGGCAGCCTATAGAGCTCACTACAAACGACAGCGATATGCTGGAGCGCTTCATACGGATAGCTGTGAACGAGCTCGGGGTCGGGGCTAACAAGATAATACTGAAGGATGGAGGGGCCGCCTTCTACAACTCAAGGCTGAAGAGGCTGTTCGACAAGGCGCTGGAGAGGAGGACGAAGACGTTCAAGTACGTCAACGACTACTCCGGAAGCTACCTTGCTGGACTATTCGACTGCATCGGCGGCTTCGACAGGAAGGGCATGTTCATCAGGAACTTGGAGGCGCACGACGCTCTTCTTATGGAGAATCTTGGCATGCACCTGAAGCACCAGGGCTCGAAGGCATACATAATGAACGAGAACGCCTTTGCAGGGCTGATAAGCAAGCACAGCTCCACGCTTGGGAAAGTGAAGAGGCATGCCGGAAGAAAGCCCTGAGCGTATAATGACTGAGGAAGAGGAAGGGCAGGATACAAAGGGGATTAGCGAGAGCCGAGGTACTCCCGGAGCTTCTTGATTACATCCCTGTCGCTCTTGTACTTCAGCGCCCTTGCGGCCTTTGCTATCGGAACTATCCTATATCTTGATATCTCCTCGTTTAGCTTTATCCTGCGGACGTCCCGCATCCTGATTCTCGATATGAAGTAGGTTACCTTCTTGCGCACATCCTTGCCGTTGTTACTGTAAACGTATTTCTTGACAGCTTTGAAGCTGGTGTCAATCCTTACATCCAGGCCTATTTCCTCCCTTATCTCACGCCTTGCGGCTGTGACATCGTCCTCCCCGGGCTCTATGTGCCCCTTGGGGCCTATGTCCAAAACTATCGTCTTCGGCGGCCTGTGGTAGAACTCGCTGTTCTGCTCAAGTATAAGTATGCTTGGCGCTCTGGCGTCGGTTATTAGGATTATCGCCCCGGCAGAGCGCTCAATGGCCATTCGCTCACCGCGCTTGATCAGACCCTCCTTCCTCTCCTCCCGCCAGGCCTCTTCGTCGTGTCTGTTGGTATAGGGGTTACGTCCTCTATCTTGTTCACGATTAGACCGCTCCTCGCCAGAACCCTGACAACCGCGTTCGCACCAGGTCCAGGGGTCTTCGCGCCGTGGCCGCCAGGTGCTCTTATCGATATGTTGATGTTCGTTATGCCCTTCTCCTTCGCAGCCGCCGCAACCTTGTATGCAGCCTGCATGGCTGCGTATGGGGAACCCTCCTGGGAGTCTGCGCTTACAACCATGCCGCCGCTTCCGACAGCGAAGGTCTCTGCGCCGCTTAGATCTGTGAGCGTTATTATTGTGTCGTTCTTCGATGAGAATACGTGAGCCACGGCGATCCTATCGGCGCGCGGCTTGGCCTTGGGCTCCTCCATGGCCTTCGCTTCGTATGATACGTCTTTCGCCTTTGCTTCCTTCTTCACAGCCTGCTGCGCCTGCTTCTTCGCGTCATCTTTCTTAGCCATTGTCATCCCCCAGTGCTTTGAGCTTCGCCAGACTGCTGCGCACCTGCAGGCGCCTCTCCGCCTGCTCCGGGGGTCTCTGGCGCCCCGGTTGCCGCTGGCGCTCTTGCCGCTTGCACTTGTATCTGTATCGGCTTGTAGTATCCGACAGCTTTCTCCTCTTCAAGGCTCACCATGTAGCCTGGCCTGTTGACCTTCCTGCCAGCTATTGATATGTAGCCGTGTGTTATGAGCTGCCTAGCCTGCTTCGTGGTCCTCGCTAGCCCTTTACGCGTCACTATCGACTGCAGGCGCCTCTCCATGAATGCACGCTCGTTAAGGTCCAGCAGGTCGTCGAGGGTCGCACCATCCTTGACTATACCGAACTTGACCAGCCTGGCGATCATCGCGCTCTCGTAATCCTTCGTGTCTGCGGTGCCTGAGAGGAATTCCCTCGCGTTCCTTCGCACCCTTCCTACGCGCGTCTGCGCGATCCAAACTTCCTTCATGTTCTTGAGCCCGTATTCCTCCATGAGCGCGTTGTCAGAGGATATCCTATCGGAGCTCCAGATGTCCTTTGGCTTCTCGAATTTCCTTCGGTTCCTCTTAGCTGATCCCAATCAATCACTTCTTAGCTGACGGCGCGGCTGCTGGCGACGCAGCGGCTCCGCCCTTCTCCTGCTGGGCGGCTGCGAGCTGCTGCTTCGCCGCCTTCTTCATGACTCCGACTGTCGCGCCTGTCCTGCCTGTGCTCTTCGTATGCTGGCCACGCACCTTCTGGCCATGCTGGTGCCTGTAGCCGCGCCACGTCCTTATCCCTACATCGCGGTTGACATCCTGCCTCACGGCAAAGGTGAGGTCGCTGCCTATCAGGTGCGAATCCACACCGCTGTCGGGGTTGTTTCTTCTGTTTATCATGTACTTTGGTATGCCGTACTTCGCTGGGTCTTTTATCACAGATTCTATAGACTCTATCTGCTCCTCGCTTAACGACCCAAGCTTCGTATTTTTCTGTATGTGGAATTCCTTTTCCACGGCAAACGATACCGAATGGGCGAGATTGCTGCCTACGCCCTTTATCTGCATCAGCGCCCTTTCGAGGCCGAGCTCGCCGTTTATGTCCTTGCCTCCCATCCTTATTATTGACGTTGCCGTCTTCTCGTGCTGCGGCCTCGCCTCTTTCTTGTGCTGTCTCGGCTGCGAAGGAGGCTCGGCCTTCGGCTGCTCCTTCTTCGGCGCCTCTGCCTTCTTTTCCTCCTTTGCCGCAGGTGCGGCGTTCTCGTCTGCCATGGAAGCACACATGACGCCAGGGCTGGGATATTCAGCTCTAAGGCATTTGAACCCAGACGGCTCCGAAGAGCCATACGCTTTCAGGAAAAAATTCCAGGCGTACGCGTTACCGGTTTCTGCCACCCTGGCATCTATCTATATTATTCGCAACCATATTTAGAGGTTGTGATAGCCAAAGAGCTGACTTATTGTGGTATTACTGCTTCAACGTTTAAATAGATATGGGTTTCTGCTCAAACATCCAATCTCCGCAGGGCGCGCCCTTTTTTCTTCGTTGAGACCAATCTGATTGTTACCTCTATTGTGTCCTCTTCTCCAAGCGGCTTGCTGTCCTCCAGCACTGACCCTTCGGTGCCCTGCGACTCTAAGAAATCTAGAAATTGCATCATCCTTCTCGTGTAGATGGACAGCGCGAATTGCAGCACCATTGCCTGCCTAAGGTTATCAACGTTGTGCTCCGTGTATCTTGACTCCGATTTAAGCACGTAGACCGTGCAGCCGTTCACGCCGTTGGTCTCCAGGTTCAGCCCGTTCCTTGACCAATTCAGCCTCAGGTACGTCGGCCAATCAAGGCCATTGTCGCACATGGATGCTCTTATTTCATCCTCTATCCGTTTCCTGAACTCTTCCGAGCCTGTAAGCAGCGGTATCCATTTCCAGTATATCTCTCCTGGCAGCTGGCATTCAACGCCGAAGCCAAAGTCCTGCCCTGAGCCTCGAAGCGTAGGAATTAGCCTGTGGATGCTGCCTCCGTCTATCCAGTCTAACTCGGCTATCTTCTTTGAAGCAGCGTTAGTGAAAGGTTTCGTTTCAGGCACAGTGACCGTAGGAGCTGACCTTTTCCAGATATTTAAGGCTTCGGGTCTGGGGGGATTTGAACCCCCGACTTACAGGTTAAAAGCCTGCCACTCTCTAGCCTTTTGTCGCCGTAATTCGAACCCGGTTTTTGATGCAGCATGCAATCATTTCCTCAAAAGCGTTTTCCGATTTTCGAACCAGATTTTCCAAGAGCATTGTAGAACTTGAAGTTTATATAGCCACCTGGTGCGGTTTTGTTAGAAATCGAACGTTGAAAGACCAATAACTGCGCAAGCAGAACGGTCTTGAAACTTTATAACTAGATTGTTACTTTCTTTGGGTTTTCACCGCAGGTGGCTTATAAGACGGCGACGCGCTAACAATCTCACGGGGTATTCCGAGCCTCAATAGTTCACTATACTGCTTGTTATTTACAGTATTGTTCCTTGCGCGTCTATCAAAACGGTATCAATTCTAGCCATAGCTCTTGCTCCTTCCATACCACAACATACCACGAATACATCCCTGTCGGATCTCTTTTGTGACATACAATCTAGTTACTTTCTCAGGGTGTTACTTACGGGCGCAGGCCTTGTAATGCGCTCGAAATGGATATGCTTCTCCTCAAGCACTTTGAGCATCTCCTCGGTTATGCTTACTCTTTCTTTGCCATCAGGGCCTTCAAAGTAATGCACTTTGCCCATTCTGCCTAGTATCTCCTGGGCTTCAAGATCGGCCTTTTCGCTCTTGAATCTAATCGTAACCCTCTGTAACGCATAGGGAACTTCAAGCGATCTATCTTGTGATACCCACATATTTCGACCTTCCGCTTCAATATTTGTCGCTGCCATCCATATCATCTTTTTAGATTATTAAGCTTTTCCTTTAGTTTCGTTAACCTGCCGCTTAACTCTTCCAGGGGCGGCTTTTCGAATACATCATCTCCTAAATTGACCGCTGACCTTTGCACGTATATGTCGTTCTGCGGTATGTTTCTTACTTCATCTGCATGCAATAACAATCTTGCCTTTAGCTCTGCAAAATACTTTCGCACCATGCTGTTTTTCTGGCCCGAAACTTCGTATTGTGCGTGGTCATTAACCACGTTTCTACCATCGTCATCTATCCAGTCTCCAGTTGAATAACTGAATGTTACACCGCCAAAGTCGCCACGTAAAAGCCGCCTAAGCTGTTTTACGTCTTTCTTGGTGAATACTGTTTTGGCATTGCCTTCTGCACCCTCGTAGTATTCTCTTATTGGTAGCAAGATGGTGTATTTGTAGTGCTTTCCGGTGCTTGTAGCCCTTAGAACATTACCGAATAGAGCAACGTAATCCCTTTGCCCAAACGCCCTCTCAGAAGTCGTTGCTTTGCCGTCCTGTGCTGCAACTTCCTTCTCCTTGCCCACCATCAGTAATCTTATACGGCATAGGAAATATTTAAGCATTCCTACGTATACGCTTACTATCCATGCCCATCACATTTCATAGATAGTGTCTTGCTCTCGAAGAAATTTTAGCTCAGAAATTTTGTCGTCGCAAATTTTACTCGGGTCTGGGGGGATTTGAACCCCCGACTTACAGGTTAAAAGCCTGCCACTCTAGCCAAACTGAGTTACAGACCCATGGCTGACGTGATGATATCTCTGTGAAGGATATAAAGCTTTAGACTCTGCTTGCCATGACCGCTGTCTGCTTGTTCTTCTCCCTGTCTAGGCCCCATCTTTTAACCTTCTCTATGTCGACCTTGTGTTTCTTCGCTATTCCTTCAACTAACTTCATCATCGACCAGCCGCCCACGTAGATGAGCCCTGCGGTTCCATTCTTCACTAGCATGTTGCCCTTGCTGTCCCTCCTTGCGTCGCGCATCGCCATCTTCGCCAGGTGCCTGTAGCTGGCATAATACACTGCCATCTGCGCTTCGTCTAGGTTTATCGCCGAAAACGCCCTGCTCTTTATCAGCCCCAGCGGCACGTTCTGCATGGGCGTAGCAGTGAACTCGAAAGGCCTGCTGGTGCCCTCTATGGTGGAATTGCTCATCCAGTTTATCAGCGCGACGGTATCCCAATTGTCCTCCGGTGTCTCTACCATCTGGCCGACTTGCACTGTGAAGGCAGGCCTCCAGTAGTACTTGTTCATGTTGCTGGTTCCCTTCCATACTATCTCCTGCCACGTGCCGTCGGCGCCTATCTTGAGAGGCAGCGTCTTGTTCGGCATGTGCTTCTGGGCGAGCTTGTCGCTGCCTGTTTCTACTCCGACCTGAACTCCTATCCAGTTGGATGGCGAGGCCTTGACTATCGATGAGATCTTCCCTATAAGTTCCGGATATGCAGCCGGTATCGATATCCTTCCGTGCGTGGGGTTTGTGCTCTTCAAGCCAGGTATCGACATTATATAGCTGAACAGCTCTATCAGCGCCTCCTGGTTCGGCTCGAACTTTGCGTTGAGGTGCTTGTAGGCGAATATCTCGTCTGTCTGCAGCCATGCGTTAGTCGCTCCTGATTGCATGTTGACCTTAACCTCCTCGCCTATCCTCTCAGGCGAATAGTACCTCATCGGCCTCAGGGTGACCTCGCAGAAGTCGCAGCCTATGCCGCATCCGCGCATCGTCTCGGCCAGCCCCATCATCGCAGGCCTCACTATTGGAGGCAGCTCCTCTAGCGTCGGCGCACCCTTTGCCAGGCCGAGCTTCCTTGAGAGGAACCTGTTGTGCTCGTTGTAGCTCTTGTGGAACTGCATATCATAGGATATGAAGCCGTTAGAGAATAGGCTGCTGTCTATATTTCCGGTGGCGGTCTGCTCGAAGACCTGGGCGGCTATGTCATCGCACTCTCCCTGCACAGCATAGTCTATGCCGTACCTCTGCACAGCTTCCGGCTCTATCGTGAACTCCCAGACCCCTGGGCCACCAACAATCAGCTTAGCCTTCTTGCCGGCCCTCAGCGCGTTTATCTTCCTCATTAGCCTCTCCCATTCGACTCTCACCCATGGCGTGTGTGTCGTGCCGAAGAGCACGTTGTACGACATTGTCAGCGGGCCTGTCCCTAGCGGGTCCATGGTTGATACCGCTATTACCTCTGTGTCGTCCTTTATGAAGTCAGCGAGACGGCTCTCGTGCGGCACGGCTATGTCCTCCCTCCTCACGCCTGCCTTGAGCAGCGCGGCCTCAAGCTTCCTTATAGAGTAAGGGGCTGTGGCCGCCTCGCCGTTTGGCATTGGGGCGTCCTGAGGCCCCTTCAGGAAATAGTACACGGACTTTGGGACAAGCTCTGATGGCGCACACGGCAGAAAGGTCAATAATGGGAAGTGCCTGTAGTGCGCGACAAGCGTTGAGTCAGATACGAGGACATATTTTGTCATTGCAAGGCCCCTGTTGATTGATGGTATATACTATAATGCAAAACGCTCCTTATATAATTTGGCGTAAATATTTAAATACGTTATTTAGCGTCATTGAAAACATCCCCGAAAGACCTGCAGAAGTACGTCAGAGCGTGCCTTAAGCATATTCTGCCATGAGCCGTGAGCGAGTATGTTATGGTCCTCCCGCTCCTTACGCCGTTAACCATGTTCGCCATCCTTAGCTCCTTCAGCGCTGGATACAGAGTGCCGGCTTTCGGCTTCTCCCCCCTCCTTTTGGCTATCTCCCTGGCTATCTCCTCGCCGGACATCTTCCTCTTCGATAGCAGCCACAATATCTGGAAGGAGAACATGCCGCGCATGTCGCACCCGTACTTGTACCTCATTCTAACCAATTACATATAGGACAACCGATATATTTAAATATTTGCCAGCTGTAATATATGATGTCATATATATAAGAACTGGTGAAAAAATGCGAAGATATGGAATGTGCGGATGTGGCAGCGGCAGGGGATGCGGGTGCGGATGCGGAGCGTACGAGGACGCGAGGGGCTTCCTGACTAAGGAGGAGAGGATAGAGGTCCTATCCGAGTACAAGAAATCGCTGGAGCAGGAGGCAAAAGGCATAGAGGAGAGTATACAGGAGCTCAAGAAGAAAAGCAACTGATCCTGCACAGGCGGCGTGGCGCGCAAGCTCCACGCCTCTCAGCCCCCAAACCATGCTTGTAAGGAACATTTTTAAATAGGCACATCTATAGGTATTACTGGCGATTGTATGGAAGCGTATTGCGTTAAGTGCAAGCAGAAGAGGGAGATGAAGGACGCGAAGCAGGTAACAATGAAGAACGGCAAGAAGGCGATGACCGGCGCGTGCTCTGTCTGCGGCACGAAGATGTTCAGGATAGGAGGCTGACCATCAGATCGATGGCGGCCCGCCTTATCGCTAGGGCAGGGTATGAGGAACAAGGGGGTCTTTGGCTACGAGCTTCTGCTCGACTGCTATCACTGCAAGCCGGAGGTCTGCGGCGAGCTAGACCACTGCTACAGCTATCTTGACAAGATGGTCGATTTTATAGGGATGAAAAAGCAGGCTCCGCCATCGATATTCAGGACCGACAGGAAGACCTTCCCGAGCAAGACAGGGCTGAGCGGCTGGGTGCCGCTTGCCGACTCATCGATAGTGATACACACTATGAGCGTGAGGAACTTCATATCCATAGACGTATACAGCTGCAAGGAGTTCGACCCGAAGAAGGTAATAGAGTTCACGAAGAGGTATTTCGCGCCAAAGAAGATGGATAAGAGATTCATACTGCGCGGGAAGCGCTACTTCGCCGGCCAGGCAAAGTAAGCGCGGCGTTTGAACGCGGAGCCTGCCCGATTCGGCTTACAGTTCTTAAGTTCATCGCGGGTCTGATAACCATGATACGTTATATCTCATCGAAAAACGCAAGGATATTGTTCGTTGGGATAAACCCGCATTACGGATCGTACAGCCGCGGTGTCCCTTTCTCGAATAACAAGATGTTTTGGTATCTCCTGAGCCGTGCCGGCATAATAAACGAAGATGTCGATGACCTAAAAAACGATATGGAACTGAAGAGGATATACGAGAACAAGTTCCGGCAGGTATACAATCTTAATTTCACGAACATAATAGCCAGGCCGTCGCGTGACGTGTCTCAATTGAGGCGCGGAGAAGAGGTCAGTGGCAGAAAAAGGATATTGCGCCTGATATCCGCGAATAAACCAAGTGTCGTCTGTTTTATAGGAAAGGTCACTTACTCGAAGTTCATAGGACACGGCAATTTTAAATTCGGTTGGCAAAACGACATTTGCGGCTCAAAGGCATACGTGATGCACTTTCCGATAAGAGGCAGGGCACTTGTCAGGGTAAGAGAACTGAGGAAGATAAATAGGGTGGCGACGAATGCCAAGAGATAGACCATTGGTCTTTACCATAGGCCATTCTACGCGTAAGTTTAGCGAGTTCGTGAAGATACTTGAAGCGTACGGGATAGAGGAGTTGGTGGATATACGCACCATACCAAAGTCAAGGGCCAACCCGCAATTCAACGAGAAAAGGCTTGCGGCGGGGCTGAAACGGCACCGCATACGCTACGTGCATATGAAAGGGCTGGGCGGGCTGAGGCGCCCCTCTAAGGATTCGGTAAATACGTATTGGTATAATGCGTCGTTTAGGGGCTTCGCTGACTATATGCAGACAAAGGAATTCGGAGATAACATAAATGCTTTGATGAAGATGGCAAAAAGGCGGCGCTTGGCCCTTATGTGCGCGGAGGCCGTACCTTGGAGATGCCATAGGTCGTTAATAGCCGATGCGCTCGCGGTAAGAGGGATTGGAGTAAAGCACATTTTCAGCGCTACCAATGCAAAGGGCCATGAACTAACGAAAAGCGCAAGGGTAAGAAAGATGAAGATAGTGTATAAATAAAGTATCTGCACTGTACATAGACTTTTTATTGTGGGCTGCGGGAAGGAAGCTGGAAGGGAGACCGCACCATCTGAGCAGGACTACTGCTTACTAGAGTCCTTAAAAGATATTTAACTGGAAGTTGAAACACTGTGCAACGGTAATTACACCAGGAGTACGCCTCCGTCAACAACTATCTGCGTGCCCGTCATATACGATGTCATAACGCAGATGCGATTGTAGGAAAGTCGAACATGTTGAAAGACCAATAACTGCGTTAAGCAGAGCGGTCTTGAAGCTATTCCGCTCTTTGGTCTACAAAACCGCCTAAATACTTTGCCCAGTATATTCTTTTTCCTGCTCTGTAAATGCCCTCCTCGCCGGAAAAGCTTTCTACTTCACCGGTCCAAGAATTTCTGTATTCAAGCTCACCTTCTTTGAAGCTCTTCGGCCCTCTGTATGGGTTACTCTCCGGATCAGCTCTCAAAGCCCGTTGTAAAAACTGGTAGAGTCCTTTAACATCTGATTCTGTTTCTACTATAGCACCATAGTAAACCATCATCCATACTGGTTCACCTTTGTAAAATACGACCTCTCTACCGCCATAGGGTTCACCTCCGAAAAAGTTATCGTGGTACTTCCAGTCTTCGCGCTCATAGACTATTGTTGTAGAACCATCTTTCTCCTTTATCCAAGCTTTGGTGTTATCAGCAGCATAACCTCTAAGGTTAGCAACAATAAGGAACTTACGCACCTCACTTTTCATATCGAGCTCCGTAGGCTTGCTTTTCTTTGGCATACTCTGGCTTTGCCCATCAAAATATTAAGCCTTATCTAAGCCTTCTACTATCTACGCACTATCCATGCCCTTCTCGTTTCATAGATAGTGCCATGCTCTCAAAGGAATTCTAGCTTAAAAATTCCTTTATCTGCAGATAATACTGTTTGAATGCAAATTCGACGAATGGCTTTGGATCGTTATTTTCAACTGAAGTAATCAGTTAGGTAGATAAAAACTTGATAAATTATCTGCCTATTTATTTAAGAGAGCGTCCGAAGCAGGGATCGAACCTGCAATCTACTGGTTAACGGCCGCTTTCTCTGATCTATAGTAATCCTACAAGAGCGATGAGCTCCTTTGTAGTAACAACCCTGACTCTTTCTTGTTCGCTGAAGTCGTTGTCATTGCTCCAGATTAAAGTGTCTTCATGCAACGCGCATGAAAGATACAACCAGTCCTTTGGATCCTTAACAAGGCTTGCTGCGGCTGGCAGGAATGGTTTAAGTGCCCTATCAGGTACAAGCGTTAGCTGTCCAAAAACCTTTGCTATCAGGCGGTGCAGTTCTTCCTCCCCTAAGGCCGATTTTCCCCGTATCTCTATGATGTGCTGCAGCAGTTCCTCTACGATGAATTCTGGTGCAAAGAGAGACAGAGCGGGATTGAAGAAGAGCTTCCTGGTTGTTGAGTCCTTTATCAGACACGCAAACAGTACGTTGGCGTCAACCGTTACTTTCATGGAGAAGCGCCCTTGCGTGTCTTGCAGCATCCCTTGATATCTTTTCGCTTATTGATTTCCAATCTTTCAAGCTGAACTTGCTTCTTTTTGCTATACTTTCAGCCTCTCTGAAATCCGCAAGTTTCTGCTCTATGGCGTTCCTTACCGCGCTCGACCATTTGACAGAGGGGTGCCTCTTCATTTCCATCTTAAGCTCCTTGCTAATTACAAGGGTAATATTCGGCATTAAATCACATAAATATTATGTGAAGAAACATATTTATTATTTTCTCTTTGCCACAGTTTCCATAATTTCATCCATCCTTTTCTTTATATCCCCTACCAATATTGACCTCTTATATTCTGAGCGGAAGGCTGTGGTAGTTTATCATCGCCACACTTGTCCCGTTGTGTTCATAGTCCATTTAATCCTTTGATAGTATATTGTTTATCAATATTTGTATACATATGTGTTTGTCTAATCCGCATTCATCCCACGATTGAAAGTCATGGGCTTTCTGCTAATCCTTCTGTAAGGAAAGATGTATAATTGATTCATCTCAAAACTTAGTGTCAATGAGGTGAAGCCATGAGGGTCAAAATGAAAAATGACCAATATAGGAGGGTTAGAGGAGGCAAGGCCGTTATGCTTGATGTTTTCTGCAAGAAATGCGGCGATACAAAGGTTCTTTGGTATCAAAAGGATGGTCCTGGTCCTCTCATAAGATGCTACTTTAACAGGATATCTGCACCGCCAGAACTAGCAAAGTTACAGAAGGATGCAAAGATAAAGGTCCCTGAAGACGCACCAAAGCTCGTTTGCCCTACTTGCAGCACAGTTTTGGGTGTACCGATGAGGCATTCGGATGGAAGGCTTGCATTTAGACTTAGAAGGGAATTCGTACATAAGAAAAGGAGTAAAGATGTCGGATATTAAGGTGCCCGAAACAGGTTATGGGATGAGACGTTCTGTGCCTGGGATATGTGGGCTGATTGAGAAAAAGGCATAGGACCTCCCGCCCTTACGCCCGAAGCAGGGATCGAACCTGCGACCTACTGGTTAACAGCCAGTCGCTCTACCACTGAGCTATTCGGGCTTATTCGTTTTGTGCACAACCATTTTAGAGCCTTTCTATCTAGTGCCTGAGGATTAGGCTTATCAGGTACATCACGGCGTAGACCGGCTCGTAGACTATAGGGAAGGCGATTATGCCGCTCCCGGTCGCGTAGTAGTCGTTCAGCAACGTGGCCTGCGTTATTATCCTTACGCTGCTTTGCTTGTATATTAACGGGCTGGCGACCGATTTGACGCTGATGTTGACATTGTACACGCCAGGTTCACCGAGCGTGACAGGATATGTGAACGTTTCTGTTGTATGGTGCAGCGCTATCACGCTCTGCGTTATGTTGTATGCAGGCAGACCTGACAGGCTTATAAGGAAGAGGCTATCAGACACGCCAGTATTGTTGATTGAGACGTATATGTCGGTAGGCTCGCTGACGCTTACTTGAGCCGTACTTGGTGACACCCCGAGCTTGAAGACGTCAGGCGTGACGTTCACTTCTGCAATAAACCTGAGAGCGCCAAGCTTGGAGTAATTGCCTATGTTCACCGCAGTAAGGTTGAACCTGTATGTGCCGTTCGGCGCGCCGGAAGACGGGGTTATCTTGACTGACAGCGTCGGGTTGTATAGCGACGAGTTCTGCGCTATCCACCCCTGCGGCAGCCCTGTCACGACGAACTTGTTCCAGCCAAGGTTGTTTACTACCCCTGTGCTGTTCGTCGTTGCAGCGGATATCGTGATGTAGAAGGTCTGCCCTGGCCCATCCTTACCTATATAGACGACAGCGTTTTGCGAATACACAGTAGTATTGAACGGCTGTATGATGCTCACATAAGACGCACTGGCGAGCTGCGGCAGCATCAGCGCGGCTACCGTGAATATGAAAGATATCTTCAACATGGTTCCGGCCCGCAACCAATCACTGAAATCCATTCAATCATTACCTTTTTAATTATTCAAGTATATGTGGTGCTGAACGATATCACCTGCTGGTTCGTCCTGTATGTGCTAGGAAGCCCCGAATAGGTGTAATTCAGCCACACGTAACCGGTGAACGTGGATCCAAGCGAGCCGGATGCCGGCGAGCTGCCAGGAGCATCGTAGCAGTAGACGCTGAACTGCTTCGGCATGTTGGAGAATAGCGCAGTGCCCGGCGTGAAGCTTGTCGGATAATAGTTTGACGCACCTATCATCTGCACATTGCCGTACCTGGGCCCAACCCCAGTGCCGTTTATCTCGCTGGAGCAGCCTATGGCGGTTATCCTTATTGAGGATCCAATCGACTGCGATAGCAGGAACGTGAATGTGCCGTTAGACGCCATGATGAACGCTGAACACGAAAAAGACGGCGCTGCGTTGCAGTACGTCGGCGCGAACTGCGGCGAGAATACCCCGAGCTCGAATATCAGCGCCACAGTAATCGCAACAACGACTATCACTATTCCGTAAGATGTTAGGAAATCGATGGTCGCCTGGGATCTTTTCGCGCGCCAGCTGGTCATCTCTACCCATCCCTGCCATCGGCGTTCTTTCCTATGTGGAGCCTTACGCCGTTAGCATCCCTCGTTATCTTTATGTCGAGGTTCTTGGATCCGAACAGCTTCTGAAGCTCGTCGTATGTGTATGCGCCTGCGCCGCCGAAACCACCTCCCCTGCCCTGGAGTATCTCGCTCCTCCTCTGCTTTATCTGGTCCCTGTCAGACTCTTCGTACTCGAGAGTGAGCTTCGGGACCTCCTTAGACTCGAAGAGGCTGTCTATGCTCAGGTCTATCAGCTTGTAGCCAGCATCCTGCAGTATGAACGGCAACACGGCTGTGAACTCGTTGTTGACCTCCTCTATCACGGCCTCGACCTCGCCCTTCTTCCCTGCAAGGACGAACTCGTCGCTGTTCAGGAAGCCGACGAACGTACCTGGACCTTTCGTTCTCACCGAATCCTGCAAGAGCTGGGATATCAGCCTGAGTATGACTACGCCGGCGTGCTCGCCGAACCTCCTGGCGTATGCGCCGAGGCCGCCTATCTTGAGGGTGCCTATCGTGTACTGCGCGCCTTCCTTTATCGACCTCTCCACCTCCTTCGATATTCGCTCTTCGTCAGGCAGGTCTATGAGCGGATCGAACCTCTTCCCTTTCTTCTTTAGGAATATCGTCACAAGGGTGCGGAGCTCGTTGGGGTCGAACGGCTTCTTTATGTAATAGTCGGCTCCGTACTTTATTCCCTTGAACCTGTTGCTCGTCGGGTCCATCGCGCTTACGAGTATGACTACTATGTTGTTGGTGCTCGGGTCGCTCTTTATCGTCTGGCATATGTCCAGCCCGTCTTTGTGCGGCAGCATAAGGTCGAGTATGACGAGCTCGGGCTTTGCCACCCTTATCGCCTCTATCGCCTCTCCTCCGTCGTATATCTGGCCTATCTCGAAGCCCTTGCCTATCGAGAGGGCCATCAGCTTGCTTATGTTCTTGTCGTCTTCTATTATGAGGACTCTCCTTGGCGAGTCTCCCTGGTTGAGCACATAGTACGTGAGCACCCCGCCGCTGCTCCTGGAAGCTATCAGCTTTGAATCCTCAAGCTCCTTTAGCGAGCCCTTCAGGTCGGGCTCAGAGACGCCTCTGCTGAACATCATGTCGCTCAGCTCGTTGTAGGTAAGCTGCTGCTTCTCGTTTACCAGCGCCATTACTACTTCCTTGACAGGTACGTTGCTTGCAGACATCCGATCGCCGATGAGAATATCAACGTAAAGAATATTATGCTTTCCTTGCCGAACCGGCATGTATTATTCAGCCGCGGCTTCATCCAGCATTTAAAAAGGCGGGTTTTCTGCTCGTTGCATTTATAAACCTTGGATTATGATATGTATTGATTCGATGGTGCGCAGGCTGCATATCGGCTTGGCAGTAATCGTCGCTGTTGTGATAGCGGTAGTTGTCGGCCTGTTCATAACGGTAGGAAGCGGTGCAATAAGCGTATCCGGGCCTACAACGCTGACTATTTCAAACACGCCTGCGGTAGTGAGGGTCAGCGGCGTGCAGTACATAGTGCTGCTCCACGGCGCCGCCCCGGCATCGAATGTAGCATATGTATACATAGGCAGGTCGCCAGTGTACATAAATCCAATCCTGAACGTGACGCTTATCCTCTACAACTCGACTAACGTTAACGCTGGCATGCACTCGTATGCAGACATGCAGATAAAGCTTAACTCGCTGACTAACAGCAGCGCATCCATAACCATAACGCCTCTGCAGTCGTATCTCAATGAACAGCCAAGCTCTGGCAGGATACACGTGATCAGCCAGCAGGTGGTGCCATCATCGAATACCACAACATCTATAGCGAGGCAGACGACAGCCGCAACCACCACGGTCCAGGCGACCACTCCAGAGGAGCGCATAGTCAACTACCTTAAGAACAACGAGTGGTACGGCCTGATGCAGAATTACACGACGGCTTATGCAAACACGGCCAATTGCACCCAGACGATATACAACAACGACTATGCGAAGCAGTATAGCAGGCTGCCATCAGGACCTGCAACATACGCGAACGTAACTGCGCAAGCGCCTTACCGCATGTCATTCTCGGTAACGAGCGTTGGCAGTGGAAACTACAACGCAACGTGGTCGACCCTTTCGAACTCCTCGCTATCCTCTGGCCCTGTGCTCATACTTAAGGTCAACCTCACTACTGGCAACATACTGAACACGACAATAGAAGGGATATTCAAGGACTTGAGCTACACATCCCTGCAGGGATCAATGACACAGGCGCAGGCGTTCGGAAACGCATGCGGCATACTAGTTGCCTGATGGCTGCTTCTGCCTTCTGGCCTTCGGCTTTATCCTAAGGGTGAACCAGAATCTCGTGCCCTTGCCTGGCTGCGACTCGAAGGATATCTCGCCGGAATGCAGCTTGACCAGCTCTTTTGTTATGGAGAGCCCAAGCCCCGTGCCTGCACCGTCCTGCTTGACGAGGTCCTTCTTCGCCTGCACCTGGTAGAACTTCCTGAATAGCCTGTGGCGGTCCTCCTCGCTTATGCCTATGCCGGTATCTATGATATCGCACTGGACCTTGCCTTTCGTCTTTTTCGATATCTTAACATGTATGCCGCCGCGCTCTGTGAACTTTATCGAGTTGCCTATCAGATTCACGAATATCTGGATGAGCCTGTTCGGATCCGCCTTCACAGTAGGCACATCGTATGCGACGTCCCACTTGAACGACAGCCCCTTCTCCTCTGCCGACTCCTTCAGGGCGACTATGCTTGGGTTATCATGCATCGAGTTCAGGTCTACATCCTTCAGCTCCAGCTTTATCTTCTGCGCGTCCAGTTTAGCAGAATCAAGCACCTGCTGTATTATCAGCATCAGCCTGTCAGCCTCATCGGATATCGTCTGTATGTACTGCTTCTGGTCATCGTTCAGCTGCCCGAATTCGCCGCTGTACAGCAGCTTCGCAAAGCCCTTGATGTTTGTCATTGGCGTTTTGAGCTCGTGCGATATGTTGTATATGAACTGCGATTTCAGCTCGCCGGTGGACCTGAGCTGCTTCATCTCTCGCTCCATCTTCGACAGCGCAAGCTCCCTGTCATCCAGGATCCTTTTTGTCAGCAGCTCACGTATCACTATCACGTATTCGGAGTTGCCGTCCTGATCTGTGAGGAACCTTATCGACTGGGTGCCTGGTACGATTTCGCCATTCTTGCCTAGCAGATCCACATATGAATTGTCAGGCTTGCCAAGGTTCCTTGCGTATGCCATATCCCTATCCACTATCGCCTGGTCCTTGTATACGCTCCGTATCTCTTTCCCAACAAGGTCTTCCCGCGCATAACCGAGGGTCGATTCGGTTGCAAGGTTGCACGAGGTGATGTACCCCATGCCATCAACCCTTATTACCATCTCTGCGGCGTTGGCTATAAAGTCGTTGAACCCTTCGCGCAGGTCTTCCACGTACTTCTCGGCATCTGATCTAGTAAACATTATGGAGTACCCTCCGACAGACTTCACTGCGGAATAGTGCATCCTTATCGGATATCCGCCTATCGAGACCACATCGGTCCTGCCCACTGATGCCTTCTTGTCATCGCCCTTCAATGATGCCGCAAAGTCCTCGCGCCGCTTGTCGCTTATTATGTCGGCTATCGGTTTGCCCATCATTATCCTGCGCTCATAGCCCAATATCTTCTCGAAGCTGTCGGTTGCATCGACCATGTTCAGCAGGGCGTCAGTGAATAATATCATGGTGTCTGCGCTCTGCGATATCGACTGCATCGCTCCCCTTATAGCAGATACGTCTGACACGTCCTGGAGCGACACGTGGAGCAGGGCGTCGCTAGCCTTGCTCACCGCCGCCGAGTACGCCCTGCTAGCCCCGTCCATCTCAACTGCTATAGTGCCATGCGAGCCCGCCATGGACATCAGCGTGCCGTAATCAACCCCGAGCGCGCTTTTTATCTCTGCGCCCTGCTGCACTCTGAAGTTCCTGATGGCCGCTTTGTTAGCCTTGACTATCTTCCCGTCGGGCGAAACGAGCATCTGCGGGCTGCCGCTGTTGAACACAGCGTCGAAGTACCCTGCGAGGGCTGTGCTCCTGTTTCTCTCCGCCTTGTAGGCGAGCGCGAAGCCTATGAGCAGGGCGCTTACAGAGATGTCCCGCATGGCATCATCGGTGAACCTGTTCTCCATGTGCGAGAGCATCTCCAGCATTGAGACGACCCTGCCATCCGCGAGTATAGGCACTGCAGCGTAGCTCCTGTAGCCGCTGCTGCCATAGCCAGCTAGCTCAGGCGACATCGAGTACTCGCTCAGGTTGTTGTCCACGAACGGCTTCCTTGTAGATATCAGCTGCGTGCACACGGCAGAACCGTCTGAGATGCCATCAACGTCCCTGATGGAGACCTTCTCTACGCCGTACGATTCCTCCACAAGCTTTGTGAAGTACTTTATCATCTCGTCCCTTGTCACGCCGCTGCCGGCTAGGGACGCGAGCCCGGCTACGAACCTGTTCGACGGAAGGCCTTCCATTCTTATACCAGATTTTGCAGTAAAGGAACTTTTGGGTATCTCGTTAAATCTAAATGCGTGGAAAGTATTTAAATCTAGTTTGGGAGTTTTAGGTGGTGGAAGGCATGGGTAGGGGCGGTGGCCCTGAGGGGTATGGCCTCCTGAAGAAGGCACAGAGAGACTTCGAGCTGGCGAGGCGGAGAAGGGACTCGAAGGAGCTCGTAGCGGCATCACTCCTCTACAGCAGCGCTATAGAGCGCGTGCTGCGAGCCCTCTTCTTCAAGAAGACGCACAGGAGCCCGCCGGAGAGGGTGTCGATAGCGTACCTCACGACCAGGACAGATCTCCCGCAAGGCATAAAGGAGGAGCTCATGTCGATAGAGGACGAGATGGCTGACGTGGTGGAGGAGGAGCTGGAGATAGAGCACGCGGAGGAGGACATACTGACAGGGGTTGAGGAGAGGCACGAGTACAACACCGTGCTGAACAAAGGGGCATTGGCCAGGAGGCTGATAAGCTACGCGTACGCAAAGCAATAAGTAGTTTTGAGGCCAAAGCTAGGCTGGCATACCGGCAGGTGTGCAGTGCTTAGATGGCAGTAAAGGAGGTCTTTCCCGGGGTTTACAAGATAGGCGGGCTGCTGGCCACCAGGAACATCACGCCGGGAAGGAGGGCGTACACCGAGGGGCTTGAGACAGAGGACGGGATAGAGTACAGGATGTGGAACCCTTATAGGAGCAAACTTGCAGCCGCAATACTTAATGGGCTCAAGCATTTCGCGTTCGATGAAAGGAGCAGCGTCCTCTACATAGGTGCGGCTACAGGGACGACAGCGAGCCACATAAGCGATATAGCCAAGAACGGCAGCCTGTACTGCATAGAGCTCTCGGAGAGGAACATGCGCGAGCTAGTACGGGTCTGCGAGATGAGAGGCAACATGCTACCTATACTGGCCGATGCGAGGTACCCAGATAGATATGCTGATACGGTTGAGCAGTGCGACATAATATACCAGGACGCTTCTGCCAGGGAACAGGCGCAGATGCTCAAGGCAAACGCAAGATTCCTGAAGCGTAGTGGCATAGCGTATTTCGTAATAAAGTCGCAGAGTGCCGATGTCTCGAAGGATCCAAAGATCGTCTTCAAGAGGGAGCTTGAGCTGCTCAGTGACGAGTTTGACCTATTGCAGACTGTTGCCCTGGAGCCTTTTGACAGGCTCCACATGTTCGCGGTGCTGAGGAAGAGGTAACATGGCCATGGCGCATAGGGAAATTGCTAAATAAACCGCTTCCCATATCTAATCGATGGGGATTGGCACATACTCTAAGGCTTTGGAGTTCGTTGCGAAGAGCGGCAGGCGTACGACTTGCAATTATTGCGGCGCAGATACTATGATAGTCGGGCACGCCGGGATATGCAGCTTATGCGAGCTGCCTCTCGCACCTGGCCAAGGCGGCGCTCGCGACGCCAATGCTCCTCAGTCTATATCGAAGATAACGGAGCTGGCCGAGGCGAACGATTACGATGGGGCGGCGAGCGCGTACGATGCGCTGTATAAAGAGAGCAAGGACCCGGCTTACCTTTACGCAGAGGCGCTTCTGCGCATAAGGCAGTCAAACTCCCAGATAGCCGGGATAAGGTACGATAGAAATGGCTTCATGGAGGAGAACGCCGGCTTGAGGGACAACGCGGCTAAGTTCGCATCTGCGGCCAGGGGTCTGCTCAATGACGCCATAAGCGCCTGCTCCAATTACCTGAATGAGGAGAGGCCTCCGATAAGCGCGCTTTACCTCTCTTTCATATGCCACATGAAGCTCTCGAACCTCAGGGAGGCTTCCGTGCTTGCTGAGAGGATAAATGGCATTGACAGCTACCTTGGCACGTACTCGAGGATGATGCTTGAGATAAACCTTCTGGAGCCCGGCCTGGCGCTAAAGGATGCGGAGCTGCTCCTCAAGCCGGATTCATTCTCGATCAACGCGCTTTTCTACATAGCGATGGCGCTATTCGACATGAAGAGGTACGGCGATGCCGGAAAAGTTGTGGGTGTACTGCAACCACACCTCCAGAGCGTGCAGCTCTCCGTGCTAGCATCGGAAATAGAGGAGGCTATGAAGGTGTAGTGATTGCATGGCGAGGACGCTGATAAAGACAAAGAATTATTCGCTTGAGATGATGAATGCGAAGCTTCCTAGAAGGATGCGCAAGCGCGTGACCTATGTGAGGATGCACTGCAACATTATCGCGGTGCTCCCCGTACTTGACAGGGGCAGGGTGGTGCTGCTGCAGGAGTACAGACCCCTGCTGAAGAATTACGTATACTCTGTGATAACCGGAAAGACGAAGCGGGGCGAGAGCTATGCCGCTGCGGCTGCGCGGGAGATGGGGGAGGAGGCTGGATACAGAGCTGAGAGCCTGAAGCTTCTCTTCAAGTGCTACATCAGCCCTGCTTTCATAAAGCAGAACGCGGTGAGGGTTTTCCTGGCCGAGGGGCTGCGCGAGGCGAAGAGGCATCCGGATAAGGATGAGTTAATAAAGGTTAGAGTCATGAGCCTCGATAAAGCGATGCGCCTGGTAAAGGAGGGCAGGGTGCCGGACCCTCTGGGCGTTGCAGCATTCCTTTACTACGTTAATTTCATGAGGAGGAGGTCACTTTGAGATGAAGATGAACTGCATCCTCTTCTTGTCATCGAGTATGCAGTAGCCGAACCTCTCGAACTGCACTATCTCGCGCTCCCTCAGCTTCTCGGCGTAGCTTTCCACGTATCCTGACACGGTTCTTAGGCTGTTTGGGCTGAACCTGCCTTCGTCGTCGACTATCGGCAAGGGCACGAGCACTGTGCACTCTAAATAGTTGCCATCCGATACCCACTGGACTATCCTGCCGCTGGCTTCGGGGTCGATTACGGCCTCTATGCTGCTGCCCTTCTTCGTCGCCTTTACGTCCATGAAGTCCTTCAGCCTTACGCCAGCGCCTGCTTCTATGCCGCTTGCGTCATCTTTGCTTATGTAGAAATATTCGCCTACATCATACTCGCGGAATCCATAATCCTTCGTTGGATGCAGCCTCAGCTTCGCCTTGGACCGCGCCGCACCCTTTACAACCATCTTGACCGGATCAGGCACGAAATAGAGGTGCTTTGCAGTAGGGTCTATCACTTTCTTGTTCTCAGCTAGCAACGCATCCATCGGTACGGTGCTGTCCGTCTTTGTCATGCCAAGCCTGAGCACGAAATTCCTTATCGCTTGCGGCATGATGCCCCTACGCCTCAGCGCCATAACTGTAAGCAGCCTTGGGTCGTCCCATCCCTGTAGCCTTTTCTCGTCTATCAGCTTCCTTATTTCTCTTTTTTGCGTTATGTTGCCCCTTATGTTGAGTCTGGCCTCGAGGTGCATGCGCGGTATGCGCAGCCCAAGCGCGGCGAGTATCGCCCTACTCTCTTCATCGCGCAGCTCATACTCCTTGCTGCGTATTATGTCAGTTATTCCGTTGAGCGAATCCACTATTGGCGTATTGAAATCATATGTAGGCCACACCCGGTACTTCTTGCCGGTCCTGTAGTGCGGCGTGTCCACTATCCGCATTATGACTGGGTCGCGCATCGCTGTGTTCTTCGATGCCATGTCCCCTTTAAATCGCACGGTGGACCCGCCCTCGGCCATCCTGCCATCTAGCATGTCGCTGAAGAGCCTCCTGTTCCCTTCAACGCTCTCCTTCCTGTGCTCGCATCCGATGCCTAGGAACCTCCTCTCCTTCATCGTCTCCCTTGAGCAGGTGCATACATACGCATTCTTAGCATCGATCAGCTGCTCCGCGTACTTGTACATCTCTGCGATGTGGTCGCTGGCGTAGTATGTCTTGTCGAACCTCATGCCAAGCCATTCGTGGTCCTTCATCATCGAGTCCACGTACTCCTGCTTGCACAGCTCCGGGTCGGTATCATCGAAATACCTGTAGAATTTGCCATCGTAGATCCTGGACGCCTCCTCGCTAAGGAGCGCCTGCTTTACGTGGCCTATGTGCATGTAGCCGGTAGGCGCCGGGGATATCCTAGTCACGACCTTGCCTTTTACTGCACCATCTATCCTGATCTGCGGCATCGCGGTCTTTTCAAGGGTTTCGCGCTCTTTCTGCTCAAACTCATCCTTGAAGCTGCCGTACTCCCTTTCAATCGCAGTGCGGTCCATGCCGTTTACCTTCAAGACCTCCTCAGATACAAGCTTCTTCAGGTCCTGGACCTTGACGTCCTTCGAGTACGGTATGACCTTGCCGAGTACGCTGCCCTCGCTCGCCTTGCCGTAATCGTGCGCGTTCTTAAGCGCGTACTTGCGTATTATCGCACCTATGTCGGCCATCAGGTCACCTGTATGTTGCTATCGTATACGCGGCCATCCTGCAGCACAAGCGCCTGCACGTTCACCTTGGTCTTGTAGCCGATAGGCTTAAGCAGGCTGGACGGCACGGTGAAGTTGGTGATGTTTGTGTAGACGTCTATGGCCGTGCCATAGTAGTAGAGGACGAACGCGTTCGGGGTGCTTATGACCTCGGTCCCGTTCAGCGATATGGAGTTCTTGGGGAGGGAGCCGTATAGAGTCTCCTGCGCAGTATACGGGAAGTTCCCTGTAGCATAAACCAGAAAACCTCCGGTTGTCGGTATGAAGTTGGTTATCGTGTTGTTCGCCTCCAGCTTTGAGAGCGTGCTGTTCAGTGCGTTGCCTGCGCTTTTGTTGTCCAGGGTTATCATGAGGCTGCTGCCATATCCAGTGACGATGGCATTCACGCTGCCGAACACCGCGTAGGTGTTCTGCCTTATCGTAGTGCTGCTTGTAGGCGCAGAGCCGTTGCTGCCGAAAGCCGCATACGATGTCACGAACATTACGCCGACTACTATCGCGCCGATGAAAAGCGTGAGCTTCTTCTTCCTTTCCTGCTCCATGGTCTCACTTTTAGATTAATCCTCATCTTTTTATACATATTTAAGCAATTATAGCTATCGGTAATCTTATGGCTTTCAAAGAAGGAGATTTCCTGGAGGTAGAATACAGCGCATGGGACGCGGCAACCAACGACCTGATAGCTACGACAGACGAGAAGCTAGCGAAAGAAAAGGGCATCTTCAACAAGGACTCATCGTATGGTCCCACGCTTGTCATCCTCGGATCCAACAGCGTGATAAAGGGGCTTGACAGGGAGCTTCGAGGAATGAACCTCAACGAGATGAAGAAGTTCACGTTCAAGCCAGAGGATGCGTTCGGCAGCAGGCACGAAGAGCTTGTGAGGGTGATGCCGCTATCGGACTTCAGAGCAAGGGAGTTGAACCCGTATCCTGGGATGAGGGTAGAAGTAGAGAATATGGCCGCAACCGTGAAGAGCGTGAACTCGGGTAGGGTGGTCGTCGATGCAAATCACCCTTACGCAGGCAGGGACATAACATACGAGGTTAGAATAGTCGGGAATATCACTGAGCCTGCGCAACGGGTCGAGGCGCTCGGCAAGACATACAACGTGAAGCCAAGCTCGGTTTCGATGAAGGGCAAGGAGATGGTGCTATCGTATGACAGCAAGACAAAGAAGAATGCCGATTATTTCGTTGGCAAGTCCAGCCTGGTTGCGTCTATACTGTCGCTGATGAAGGACATAGACAAGGTAGAAGTGCAGGAGGACTACGAGCGGGCGGAGATCGCCAAGGAGAGCGAGCCGAAAAAGGCAGCGGACGGCAAAGACTAGATAATAAATCCATTTAAGAAATTGGAGTTAATCCTCAATTGATCAACCGGAATTTTACCTTCGCGATTTACTCCGGCTAGATATCACTACTATAAAATCATTTGAATTTTAAAAATTCGTACGCGTTCAGGTCTATTCCGTATTGCTTATAGAGCTTTTCCCATCCTATGTTGCCTAACTCCTTGCCGGCGATACTAAATTCCTTTATTACGTCTCGCACTTCCTTTTCACTGGGCGCTTCTATCTCCAAAACAGGCGGAATCATCGGCCATCTGTTGATTGTTATCTCCACCGCACCTAACATGAAGGTTTCTCTTTTATTTTCTTGGTATTTCTTACTTTTGATTAACTTTGAAAAGATTTCTGCAGCATTATCGAAGTTGTCTGTTGCTACCTCGATTTCTTCAGTATTTCCAAGCCCCTCACCTTTTCTATACTTGTATGCGATTGTGCATTTTTTGCCATCGGTCCTGACCCTTATGAATTCATCCGAACCATCATTCTTAGACAAATTAAAAATCCATCTTCTCTGCAGTATTTCTCCAGTACCTCGTATGCCCCTTTTCTTTAGCTCTGCTTTGAGCCTGTTTTCATCAAAATCTATTATTTTTGTCTCAATTTCTATCATAATTTCACCTAAACTTTACCGCCTATCCTGAAATGTCATTCACCCTGATGCAACTCTTTATCGTTTTTCGCCCGATGGATCAGAACTGGTGGGCAGCCTTAAAAACAGGCTCCTTGTCATCAATGGACGCTTATTTCACAGCCATGACCACCTGAACGCCAGCCGTTTCAACCTTTTATGTCCAGGGCGTAGATGCTGTTCATCTTCAGGTTCATCTTCTTCGCAACTTCAGACTTCTCCGCATTCAGTATGATTATGTAGCCCCCGATCTTGTCTGTCAGTTCCTTCGATCCGCACAGCGGGCATGTGTCAGTGTGCCTTACAATCAATCTGCAGTTCCTGCACGCCTTTTCCTCTGCCATAGTGTCATTCCTCCAGCTTTGCCGGCATCTTCTGCTTGTGTTCAGAGACTGCTGCATTAAGCATTTTCGTGTCAACCGTCGGGAAACCTGCCGCTTCCAAGTCCTGCCTGGCTATCCTTCTCACCTCTCTCCACTCCTTATCGGTTGTTGGGACCCCGTAGGTGTCGATGACGCCGCTTACCGCCTGGCCGTATATTCCTGAACCGCAAGATGTGCACCCCTCCTCCCCTCTCTGCGTGCTATGTACAAGTTTTGCTGCTGCCATTGCATCATCTCTTTCTTGAACCTCCCTTCCTGGCCCTCGCCCTCGCGCTTGCCATGTTCGCCCATTCCGGCCTGCCCAGGCCGTCAGGCTTCATCGTAAGCGCTATCTTCGAGTCCTTTATCGTGTTCTTCATGCTCACGGTCGACACCTTTGCGTAGACGATGTCGCCCTTCTTCAGGCTTATGCTGCTCTTCCTGGATACGAACGCCTGGTTCTTCTTGTCAAATGTGAGGAATTCGCCGGCTATCTGCGAGACGTGGACAAGTCCGTCCATCGGGCCTATCCTGACGAATGCGCCGAATTCCACAAGCTCGGTAACCATCCCTGGCACGACTTCGTCGACCTGAGGCGTATAGGCGAGCACGTCGAACTGAACATCGTGGTGCGTAGCCGGATCCCCGGGATATATCATGCCGTCGCCTATGTCCCTCACGTTGAACACCGAGACCACCACGCCCATGTCCTTGTCTATTCTCCCTTCATACTTGTTCTGGATTATTGTGGTGGCGACCTTCTCTATGTCCTCGCCGAAATATTCGGGCGGCATCTTGAATGTGTCCTTTACACTGTATATGCTGTACAATCTCTCACTCATCCTCTTAGAGTTCCGCTCCTTGAAAGCTTGAAAACGTTCCTGTTTACTGACCTCACCTTCCTGAAAAGAGCCGTATCATTCGTTATGACGACTGTGTTATTATGCTTTGCGGCTGAGCCAGCGATCCAGGAGTCGACGCTTCCTTTATCTCTATGCACTTTAACATTTTTAACCCTTATCAGTGCGAGGGCAGCTCTCGCCGACGCTCCCCTTCTGCCCTTGTTCTTGGATATTCCTAAAAGCTCGTTCAGTACGCCTCTTGATATGAGCACTGGCTTATGGAACCTCTTGGCGGCTATGCTGAAGACGTCCTTTTTGGCTGCCATGCCGAAGAGTATGCTGCTTGTGTCAACTATCACATTCTCCAAAAAACGCGCCTTATGCCTTTGTTTTCATCATCCTTTTGACTACCTCGAGCAGCACCACCGCATTGTTGTGCCTCTGGTCCCTAGCCGCATACAGAAAGGTGACCGGGTCTGCGCTCTGCACTATCCTGATCAACTTGTTGAGAGCCGTATTGCCATCCAGCTCCTTTTTATACCGCTTCTTGAAGCGCATCCACTTCTTCGGGTCATGGGAATACCACTTCCTCAGCTCCTTGCTAGGCGCGACGTTCTTGATCCATATGTCTATGTTGGATGTGCTGTGCCGTATGCCCCTGGGCCAAAGCCTGTCGACGAGGATGCGCTCTCCGTCGGTCACGCTTATCGGCTCATAGACCCTCTTCAGCTTTATCATTTGCACCGTTTAGTATAATCATGGTATGTTTTTAATCTTTGCTTGGCGTAGGATGGAAACGCGGCTCCTTCTCTTCCGCAAAAGAGAAAGTATTAAAAAAGAGATATGCTATACCTTGTTGGCGACTATGGTGATGGAATGAGCATCTTCAACAAGCTGGGAGGTGTGCTGGGCACATCGAAGGAACTGGACGTAGAGGAATACATGAATTCTGCAGAGATGGAGAATGTAGACGTGATGAATGAACCAGCAGATTTCTACATCAAGCCTGTTGCGCTGCAGCAGGAATCTGACCTTGCGCTCATCGAGGACGAGCTGCGCAGGAAGAACATTATACTGCTTAACATATCTGAGATGGCGAAGAGGCCTAACACACTTAAGGGACTGATAGACAAGCTGAAGGACTATGTGCAGAAGACTAACGGGGACATAGCCAGGCTTGACGATGCAAAGATACTGCTAACCCCGACAAAGGTCAAGATAATAAAGAGCAGGAGGCAAGCTCCGAAGAAATAATCAGAAGGACCTTAGTTTTTGACGGGGTTTTCGTAACCCTCATTCTTGGCTATGCTCACTCCCTGGGCGACAATGCAACTGATATGGCCTTTAGCTCGCCTTTAGTTGGCGACGACCTTGCTATGATATGCCTGAGGGCCATAGCTACCGCCTTCCTGTCGCGTATCCCCTTCCTCTTTGATACGAATATGCCAATTAGCCTGTTCATCCTCTCAATGTCCCTCTTGTCGGGGGCGTTTGGCCTGCCACTCAGTTCATGGCTTGAGAAGACGTAGAGGAGTATCGCGAGCGCGTGCGATATGTTCAGCACAGGGTATCCTGCGCTAGTTGGTATGAATACGGTTGCATCGCACCCCATCAGTTCTCCTTTCGTTAGCCCAGTATCATCCCTGCCAATCAGCAGGGATATCCTGCTTATCTTGTTCCTTTTCAGCAATTTTAGCAGCTCTCCCGGAGTGTGCACGTTGTGGAACGCCTGGCTGGTCTTCCTCCATAAGGCGGTTGTTCCCACAACGAATGTGCCCCTTGTTGCATCGTTTATCGATCTTGACACTCTCGCG
Source organism: Microcaldota archaeon (assembly GCA_021791535.1). Lineage (GTDB taxonomy): Archaea > Micrarchaeota > Micrarchaeia > Micrarchaeales > Micrarchaeaceae > JAJZAB01. Next base: position 77,908 of record JAJYWI010000021.1, on the reverse strand, counting down.
CTCTGCAGCAGCTCCTTTGCATGCTTCGAGTATCTGATTGCCTCCTTGCCCTTGTAGTTGCACCTCGGATTAACGATGTACAGCCTCGGTACGCCGAAGTTTTTTGATACCCTGGCTATGTAGCCCAGGTTCTGCTGATACATCGGCCCGACAACCACGACGCGTAGTTCATTCATATTAGTATCGCCAGCACCAGCAATCCAAGGAAGTTGACAAGCATGTGGGCTATTATTGAGGGATACAGCGAATCCTTCTTTATCCTTACATAGCCAGCGATCAGGCCGAACACCAGTGCGGCTATCAGCTCCGATATCGAGTTGTACGACAGGTAGTGGAGCACGCCGAAGAGCAGTGCGCTCAGTATTATCCCGGCCCACATCGCACTCTTGTATGCTGCGGTGCCCCTCCTTGCATTCTTCCGACCGGATAATAGCACATTCCCTATGCCTGGCACAAGGAAGCCCCTGAAAAGTATCTCCTCGTTTATCGGGGCAATGAAGACAGAGAAGAGCAGGAAGTAGAACGGCAGCCCGCTGAACAGCTTTGCGACATTGGTCGGGAGCTGCACGCCTGTGACCGCCTGGAACACCCCTAGCAGTATCTCAAGAATGAATATCGATACGAATATGGCTATGCCATAAGCTATGTACGCGCTCTTCCATTGCTTCCGCGCCAGGCCTAACCTGGCCAACGCCTGCCTTAGGCTCCTGCCGCTGGCAAACAGGTATGCCAAGACTACAAACGAAAATATGAACGACTGCGCTATTGACGCATACACCAGATAGGCATTCTCGCCAAGCTTCCCGGTGGCGTAAAGGTTTGAGGTTTCAAGAAGCAATACGATAAGGGCAAGGAAGGCGACATACACGGCGTATCTCATAGGCCGCTCATGGCTCGCGCTTCCCTTTTTGATCCGGGGCATGAGGTTATCCTCTCTTCTCATGGCCTTTGAACTCAGTATAGTGGCAGTTGCCGCACGAGAACCTATCCTGGTGCTCAGCCATCCTCCTTCCGCACTTGGGGCACACCCGCCCAGGCTTGTACTGCTTAGTCTGCTTCTGCTTCTTGTCGGCCATCAATCATCATTCCTTTTTCTCCGGCCCAGCCGCTCCTGCCCCCTTTTCCTGCTTGGCCTCCCCGGCATTCGCCTGCTCAGCTTTCGCCTCGCCCTTCTTTGATAAGCGTTCAATCAGGTACTTCGGCTCCGCGCCGCCGATCTGCTCCTTTGACGCATAGGAATGCGCCACTCCGATGCTTCTCTTCATGCCGAACTCCTGCTTCATATGCGTTATTATCGTTGTATCAGGGTTTAGGCCAAGCCTCTTGCAGAGTTCCTGCTTCACCTCTTCCCTCGATGCGGTCTTGTCGTCCTGCACAACAGCAAACGATATCTCCCTTCTTTTAGTGTTCGGGTTGCTCTTGTCCGATAGTATGCTGACTTCCATGGAATCACTCGTTGCCAAGCGTGCGCGATAGCGCCCTCCTGCTCATCGCCTCCACGATCTCAACAGTCGCGCCAGGCTTCAGCTTCCCCTTGAACTCATCTGTAATAGGCAGGTCGTAAACCTCATATGTATCAGAATCCATAAGCTGCGCCGTGGAGTCACTAACAGAGACCACCTGCGCCTTCTTCTTTATTATCACGGGCGCTTCAGCGTCTGCACTGGACGGCTTGAGCAGCGTTTTCTTCTGCCCGTCGAACATGCCGATGCCTGTGACGCGCATCTTTGCGGATCCATGCTTGCCTGGGGAGCTTGTCTCTATATCGACCACCCTGCACGGTATGCCATCGATTATTATGTAGCGGCCTACCCTGACATCTTTCATCGATACAATCGTTACATCGTCCCCCACGTCTTCACCTGCTACATTCTAGTTTGAACAAGAGGGTTAATAAATTATTCCTGGAGCGCGCTCAGATCAGCTCTAGGCTCATGTCGGTTAGCGGCGTGGCGCTCCTATCTATCCCGAGGCCGAACTTCGGTGTGACTCCTGTCACTATCGACATCACCCTTATCTGGTCGTTCAGCTCTGGTATCAGCCTTGCGCCGAAGATCACGTTAGCCCGCTCATCAAGGCCCTCTGTTACCCCTTGGCCTATCGCCGTCGCCTCCTGTATCGTAAGGGAGGTGCCGCCAGCTACATGAACAAGCGCGCTCTTGCCGCCTAGCAGGTCGACATTCAGCATCGGGTGGGTGAGCGTTGACTTTATCGCCTTGTCAACCTTGTCATGCCCGCTTCCTGCGCCAAGGTTTATCACAGCAGTCCCAGCGCCGCGCATGACGGTCCTCACGTCTGCGAAATCCAGGTTTATTAGGCTAGGCAGCATTATCGTGTCTGCGATGCCCTTTACAGCGTTGCACGCAACGCTGTCAACAAGCTCGAACGCCTTCTCCATCGGCAGGTTGGGTGCATAGCTAAGCACTCTGTCATTCTCTATCACAACAGTTGTGTCAGTGTGCTTTCCGAGCTGCTGGAGCGACCAATCGGCCTTGTTCTTCCTGCTCCTCTCAAGCGAGAATGGATAGGTTACGAATGCTACAACCAGCGCTCCCTGCTCCTTGGCTATCTTCGCTACAACCGGCGCAGCGCCTCCGCCAGTCCCTCCGCCCATTCCTGCTGCAACGAAAACCATGTCGTATCCAGCTATGGCCTCTGCTATCTCGTTCTTCGAGGCTTCTGCGCACTTCTCCGCGACTTCAGGGAATCCGCCAGCCCCTAGTCCGCGTGTTATCTCCTTGCCTATTAGTATCTTCTTGTCAGCATTGACTATGCCGAGATGCTTGGCATCTGTATTTAGAAGAAGGGTGTCTGCGCTCCTTATGCCGCTCTTGTACAGCCTGTTCACAAGGTTGCAGCCCTGCCCTCCTACTCCAACTACCGCAAGCTTAGCTACGAATTCCTCCCCGGAATGGTTTCCCAACATTGAACTCACCTAAATGCCAATGTGGTTAGCCGATCATCTCAAGGTCGCTGTAAGATTCCTGCTTCTTCTCCTCCAGCCTCCCGACTATGCTCGCTCCCTTGACACCTGTCACTATTGCCACGATCTCGAGCTGGTCTTCGTAACCTGGGATTATCCTGGCGCCCCACTTCACGTTGGCCTTCTGGTCCATCCTCTCGGTGATTATCTCACCGGCATGGACTGCGTCGCCAATCGTAAGTGATGAACCTCCGGATATGTGAACAAGCGCGCCGCTTGCGCCCTCGAAGTCTACGTCAAGGAGCTTGTTCTTCAGCACTCCTTCAGCAGCGGAGTTCACCTTGTCAGCGCCTCTTCCTGTTCCAACAGCTATGAAGCCCACGCCTCCGCCTACCATTATGCTCCTTACGTCAGCGAAGTCTATGTTTATCATGCTTGGCTGCGTTATCGTCCATACGAGGCCTCCTATTGCCTTAGCCAGAACCGAATCGGCTAGCGCGAACGCCTCGTTCATCGGAAGGTTCGGCACAAGCCTAACCAGGGTGTTGTTGTCCAGTATTATAACGCTGTCGCAGTGCTTCCTCAGCTCCTGGATGCCCTCCTCCGCCTTTACCTTCCTCACCCTTTCGAGGTCGAACGGGTACGTTACCATAGCTACGACTATGGCGCCCTGCTCCTTCGCCACCTGCGCAGCTACTGATATGCCTCCTGTTCCTGTGCCGCCTCCCATTCCGGCGCATAGGAATACGAGCTGCGAGCCTGACAGCGACTCCTCTATGAGGTTCCTGTCTATCTCAGCGGCCTTCCTGCCCATCTGAGGGTCGCCGCCTGCGCCGAGCCCCCTTGTTAGCGACTTTCCTATCAGCACCTTCTTGATCCTATCATCTATTATCTTGAAGTGCTGCGCATCTGTATTAACAGCAACGAATTCCGTGCCCTTAACCCCGGCCTTTATAAGCCGGTTGACTATGTTGCAGCCAGCTCCGCCGTATCCGGCTGTAACAATCTTTATCTGCGAGGAACTAAAGTCTTCCTGTGGTGTCGTGCTGCTTCCGCTGGGTTGTCCCAATAGGTCGTTAACGAGGTCGCTCATTTTATCGCCTGCAATTAATGCAATAAATAGCTTTAAAAACCTTGTGCATCTGTTTCTGATAGTAGTAGTTTTAATTTCGTGACTGAAAACCCCCGCTTCATGAGATGGAAAAGGCGTAAATTTTGTTCATCGTAGTATATGGCTGTTTATCATAGTATATTTTGATTTACTTTTGTAATATCGTTATGGTGATTTTTCAGCGTGAAAGGGTGTAGTTGAACAGGATAGAGCCTGATGAGTTCAGGATCACGTATTCCGAGTACGGGGCACGCACGTTTGTGTAGTTCACAAGCCATACGTCGATGAAGCTCCTGCCTGATGGCAATACGCTTCTGCTTAGCGTGAGGTTCTGGTAATGCGATGCATACACGTTGGTGCTGTTGTATCCATATGTGTTGACATAAACGACAAGCGCTGGAAATGAGGTATTGAACGACTTTGCTATAGCTATCTCTGGCGAGGTTATCAGGTACGTGTAGTACGGCAGGTAGGTGTTCGAGAGGCCGTATATTATGCAGTGCTGCGTGTAGAGATTGGCGACGCTAGGCACCAGCCCGGTAGCCGGGTAGTCATACTGCTCGAGATACACGGTTGGGCACGGCCTTGTGGCGTTGTACACCAGGCTCACGAACACGTTCCAGCTGCCCGAGGATAGCGTCGATGGCGTTACATTTATCACGTTTATCGTGGCGTTCGGATAGGAGAGCCTCAGGTCGCGCTGCACTATCTGCTGCGCCTGCGATGCCGAAAGCGGCCCTGGTCTCGCGACAGCATACCTGAAAACGAGCACTCCTGCGAATATGATGATGAGTATTGCAGCGCCGATTCCGACTTTGGCGAGAAGGTCCATGTTACTGCGTCTCAGAATAAGAATTTATACTTATCTAGATGGGCCGATCTCCGAGAGGTATAGCAGTATCGCCTTGTTCAGGAGCAGCTTGTTCGCCGCCTGCTCCCACACTATGCTTCTGGGGCCGTCCATCACATCGTTTGTGATCTCCACCCCCCTGTGCGCCGGCATGTCGTGCATCACAAGCGCGGTTTTCGCCGCATACGATAGTGCCTTCGCATTGAGCTGGTACGGGGAGAATATCTTTATCCTATCCTCTGCGTGCCTCTCCTGCTCTGTCTGCACGTAGTCGTCGGATCCCTTTATGTGGCCCATGTCAACGTACGTATCTGTGTAGACTATGTCTGCATCTTCAAGCCCGCTCTCGACAGACGAGTCGGTATACACCTTGCTGTATTCCCTTGCCTTGTTGTAGTACAAGCTGTTTGGGGGGTTTTCGTTGGCTGGTCCTATGAGTGCGACCTCGGCGCCCAGCTTGGCCGCAGTTATCATCAGCGAGTTAGCAACATTCGAAGCCACGTTCCCCATGAATGCGATCTTCGCGTCGCGGATGCGACCGACGTGCTGCATTATAGTGTATACGTCAGCTAGCGCCTGCGTGGGGTGCTCAACATCCGTAAGTGCATTTATCACCGGCACGCGCGATACTGATGCCATCTCTACTAGCTGGTCCTGGCTGAACGTCCTTACGGCTATGAAATCGCAATAGTTGCTGAGTATCCTTGTCGTGTCGGATAACGTTTCGCCGCTTTGCAGGTGGGTCATCTGGTTCTCCAGGTAGACGCTGTTGCCTCCGAGCTGGGCCATTGCTACTTCGAGCGATACGCGGGTCCGCAGCGAGGGCTTGTCGAACAGCAATGCGAGTATAGCGTGCTCCTTTATCGTTATCTCGACCTTGCTGCTCTTAAGGTCGTCAGCTATCCTGAATATGTGCATTATCTGGTCGCGCGACAGGTCATCGGAGCTTATCACGTTCGTTCAACCACCGAATATGGCGCCGATCCCGGCGTTGCCCCTGCTGTGCTCTTCTTCTACAACATCTATGAACTTTTCCTCATCCTCTTTCGGCGCACGCCTTATGCTCTTGAATTTATTCTTGAGCTTCTTTTCGGCACCGGCCAGGAAATCCTCGCTGGCGTTTATGTATAGGTAGAGCTTGTCCTTGGATAGGCCGAGAGATGCTCCATCCCTGAGCATGAACTCCTGCCTTGAGAATATTATATTTGCGTCGCTGTCGCTGTTGAGCTTCTTCAGCTGTTCGGCATCAAGGCTCTTGTCGAGGTATGGGTCGTATTCCAGGAACTTCTTCAGCTCCTGGGATTCTGAAACGCTGCATTCGTATACAACTGCAGGCATCAGCTCAAGCCTCTAGAAGGAGCGCATTGACGCTGCCCTCTCTGCCAGGCCTGTTTGTCACCTGCGCCTTGCCAAACTCAGTATTGATTATCGTGCCCTTCGTTATTATGTTTTGACGCGCGAAGTTCCTGTTATCCTTTGACTCAAGCACTCCTTTTATCTTGACCTTCTTGTAGCCCTGCTTTGTCAGCAGGTTGGCATAACCAGCGCTCTTCAGCACCATTGTCAGATGGCCGCCGCGCTTTCTGTGCGCCCTGTAGGCGTTCTCCTCCGACATCTTCGTAGCCGAGAAGTAGCTCCCTATCTCGCTCCTGCACTTGTCCCTTGATTTTATCTTGCGCTTGCCGTTGCCTGAGGCTTTTGTATGCGACCTTGAATGAAGCTGGACTCCAAACTGGCTCATTAAATCACGCGTTTCATGTTGTTAGAAACAGCCGAGCTACTATGAGCGGTTAAGCTATTTATATCTTTAGGGCACGCACGCCAGAGGAGCAGTCAACGGTGCTGGAATCCGCATAGACGCATGCGTTTGCTTCGGTGGGATTGGTTCCGATGCATGGGAGGAGCTGGAGTCTCATCTCACAAAAATCCTCTTCGCGACCTTGCGCGGGCTGTCCATGTCTCCGTATTCACTGAGGAACCCCTCGACGCCAAGCGTTCTGGCGAGCCTGAAAAGCAGCCGCGCGCCTCTCGGGCCCAAGCTTGAATAATAGCGATGTATAGCCCTGTGCATCTGGAGGTCAGCCATGTATCTCCGGCGCCACATCCTATCGTACATAGAGAGCGGCGCGCCGTTCCTGAGATGGTTTACTATGGCTTCCGCCGCAGTCTTGGCGCACAGTGCGCCGAAAACAAGCCCGCCTCCGGTAGTTGCCTTGACCTGGCCGGCAGCGTCTCCGACGAGCAGCACATTGCCCTTGACTGTCGCTTTCCTGGCCTGCAGAGGTATTATGCTCGCCAGGCCAGATTCCTTCGTTGCGCCGCGTATCTCCGCCGAGACAATGCTGTTCTTTATGAACGCATTGAACACCGACACGCTGTTGCGCCTGGTGCGTATCCACTCGCCTATCCCAACCTCAAGGACCGATTTAGAATGCGGCACCGTCCAGCCGAAGAACCTCTTTGGCGCATCTGAGAAGAAAAGCTCGCAGGAGTGCAGGTCGCGCACGTCGGCGCCTGCGTATTCCGCCTTGTATGTAAGCACATAATCGTTTATCTCAGGGAAGCCGAATTGGCTAGCCACGCCGGATACAACGCCGTCAGCTCCTGCGACTATCCTGCCACGCGAAAGCTCCTTGACCGTATCCTTGTCTAACTTTTTCCCAAACTCTATTCTTGCGCCTGCTTCGATTGCCTCATCTGCGCACAGCCTGGCGAATACCTCCCTGTCGAGCACATACGCCTTGGTTTCCTTCGCCTTTATGCTCAGCTTCTCCTCGCCTGCGTAGAGCGCAGCGCCGTCAAGAGAATTGAGTACAGCATCGTGATAATCCACGCCTATGCTGGCCAAACCGCCTACGGATACGATTCCCGATGCCTTGTTGGCGCCTTCGCCGGCCCTCCTGCGCGCCTCATAAACCGTAACATCGACTCCGCTCCCCGCCAGCTCCTTGGCTAGCACAAGGCCTATCACGCCGCCGCCAACAATGGCGACCTCCCCATCCATGTTTTCACCAGCCCAGAACGCTCAATAGTATTTAAACCTTTGCACATATAAATAGTGGTACGTTGGTGTTTAAAACGGCAGCAAAACCAAAGAAAGCTAAGGACGGGATGATAACTAATCCTGTAATAAAGATAGAGAACATAGTTGTAAGCGCCGACCTGCACGCTGAGATAGACCTCTACCTGCTGTCTAAGAAGGTGAAGGAGGTCGACTACGAGCCTGAGCAGTTTCCTGGCGCCATATTCAAGATTGCGGAGCCGCGAGTGTCAATAATACTCTTCAAGAACGGCAAGATGATCTGCACCGGCGCCAGTACTGAGGCGAACATAAAGAAGGCGCTGGACTACGCTGCAAAGGTAATATCGAGATACGTGATAGGGCCATCTCCGGTCAAGGCGATAACGCAGAAGTCATAGCCTCATTCCCCTTATAGCTGCGTCGTACCGCTTGAAGAATGACTCCCACGACCATTCCCTTTTTGCGCTGTTTAGCCCTGCCTTGCCAAGCCTCTCAGCTAGGCTCTCGTCATCGGCAATCTGCTGCATGCGCCTAGCCATCTCGGTTTCGCTGCCCACCAGGAATCCTGTGCGGCCGTCCTTCACGCTTATGGTCGGCCCGCCCTCATTGACAGATATGACAGGCTTGCCGCTCGCCATCGCCTCAAGCGGCACAAGGCCCATGTCTTCCATAACAGACGTAAACAGCACGGCGGTTGCCCTTGAATAGAGGTTTGCCTTCTCCTTTTCGGATATATCAGCGAGCACCGTTACATCGCCGACCTTCGCGGCCTGCTCCTTAACCCGCTTATAGTAGTTGTAATAGAACTGGTCCTTCGATGTCACTCCGCACAGCACCAGCCTGTATCCTTTGGTGCGCTTCTTGAACAACTGGAACGCCCTTATAGCATAATCCTGCCTCTTGTTTGGGGAGAATCTTGATGGGTAGAAGAAATATTTACCGTCTCCGTCCCTCTTGAAATCCCTCCAATCGACGCCCGTCCCGACTATCGTCGCACCCCTATTGTAGTACTTCTTGATCCGCGCAAGGGTTATCTCGCTGTTTGTCACGATCTTCTCTATCCTCTTGACCACGCCCTGGTCCATGCCCTTCACTATCCTGGTGCCTAGCCTGTACACTGGCCTGGCGAGCGGGCTCCTCATCATCATCCTGTACTCATAAAGGTCGTATATGTCCCTCATAGGCGTATGGCAGTGCCACATCACCCTCTCGTTGTTGTTCCTTATCCAGTGGCTTGGCCCTATGTGAGCATTGATGACGTCGTAATCCTCTTTGACCTTGAAGTTGTAGAAGGATAGGCCATAGTCAAGGCCTTGCGACATCCTTCCATATGGGAGCACGCCAGTAAAACCGCCCTTGCTTATCGTCCGCACATCAAACTCCTTGAATCCGTCATATGTCCTGTTCCTGTCGTATTCAGCAGTGTATATCAGTGTATTGTAATGCTGCGCGATCTTAAGTATGGTGAATTCTGCGCCGCCTTTGAGCGCTAGGTTCGCCTGCGCTAGAACCATCTTCAGTCTGGGCATAACACGCTAAATACGAATAGAAGTTATAAATATGGAGCATCAAGATACTATAGGCGAGTTTTATGGATCTTGGCGAAGGCCTGAGGAAGGCGATAGCGAAGCTCAAGCGCGCCACTATCATAGACGCGAAGACGATAAGGGAATTTAACAAGGAGCTGCAGAAGAGCCTTCTCAGCGCAGATGTCGATGTTGCGCTTGTGCGTGAGTTAACCGATAGGATAGAGGAGAAGGCGCTGAAGAGCAGGCCGCCTCCCGGAGTTGCGCCGACGGACTACATAACCAATATAGTTTACGATGAGCTGGTTGCCCTGATGGGGCAGTCCTACGAGCCAAAGCTCAAGAGGCAGAGGATACTGCTGATGGGCCTCTATGGGTCGGGCAAAACAACTACGGCGGCGAAACTAGCCAAGTATTACCAGGACAGGGGGCTGAGCGCGGCACTGATCTGCTGCGATGTTTCAAGGCCTGCGGCCTACGAGCAGCTTGAGACCCTGGCTAAACAGGCAAACGTATCGTTCTTCGGGAAAAAGGGCGAGAAGGATGCTGCTAAGATAGCGAAGGAGGGCCTCGAGCGGTTCAAGGAGAAGCAGGTGGTAGTGTGCGACACTAGCGGCAGGAGCGCGCTGGACGGGCAGCTGATAGAGGAGCTGAAGAGGGTCTCCAGCGCTTTCAAGCCTGACGAGAAGATAATGGTGATAAGTGCCGATATAGGCCAGGTGGCCGGCAGGCAGGCGGCGCAGTTCAACAGCGCAGTTGGGGTTACTGGGGTGGTAGTGACAAAGATTGACGGATCAGGCAAGGGAGGCGGCGCGCTGAGCGCCACAAACGCAGCGAGGTCTGCCGTGATGTTCATAGGCACCGGAGAGAAGCTGGCGAACATAGAGCCGTACAGGTCTGACAAGTTCATAGGCGCGCTGCTCGGGGTGCCTGACATGGCTGGGCTAGTAGCAAGCGTGCAAAATGCCGTGAAAGAGGCCGAGATAAAGCCGGAGGAGCTGGAAATGGATGAGCTGAATTTCGAGTCATTCTATGCGCAGCTTCGCGCGATGGGCAAGATGGGCCCTTTGCAGAGCATATTCGGAATGATGGGCGCCACAGAAGTCCCTAAGGAGATGATGGAGCAGGGAGAGGAGAAGCTCAACAGGTACAAGGTGATAATCGGATCCATGACAAAGGAGGAGAGGAGCGACGAGCGCATACTCCACAACCCCGGGAGGATAAGGAGGATAGCGAAGGGCAGCGGCACGACGGAGAAGGAGGTGCACCAGCTGATCTCCGACTTCAACAAGATGAGGAAGATGTTCGACAACCTGAAGAACGACCGCGCATTCAGGAAACGCTTCGCTAAGATGATGTGATAGAAAAAAATAGAAATAAAACTAAGGAGGAGACTAACTATCTCTTCCTTTTTCTTGTTGCCTTCCTTCTCTTCATTTTCCTTGCCATTTCATCCACTTTATAACCACTCATATGATAAGTATTTAAAATAACATCCGAATATAACTACGGGGGATAAACAAAAGGCAATTTTAGCCACATTTATTTACTGAAATATACAATTGTGTATCAGATGACCGAAAAAACAGAATCCCTGACGACAAAACTGGAGGAGCTCACCGAGGAGTACAAGAAAACGAAGTACAATAAGGCTACAAACCTGCACCTTGGCATGCTGCGCGCGAAGATCGCAAGGATAAAGAAGGAGATAGTTGCGTCAGGCAGGAAGAAGCACGGAGAGGGATATTTCGTGAAGAAGAGCGGCGATGCGACCGTTGCGCTGGTAGGTTTCCCGAGCGCAGGGAAATCGTCGCTGATAAATGCCCTGGCAAACACTAGGTCAAAAACTGCACAATACGCCTTCACGACAACTACCGTGGTGCCAGGCACGATGGTGTACAAGGGTTCTCATATACAGATATTTGACCTGCCTGGATTGATAGAGGATGCACACCTTGGCGCAGGAAGGGGCAGGATGGTCGCCGCGGCGCTGAAGCCGGCTGAGCTTATCGTCTTCGTGGTGGACATAAACAACCTGGAGCAGTTCGACAGGCTCCTGGCAGAATTCCATGCGCTCAAGATACGGATAAACGAGAGAAAGCCATCGGTGCAGATAAGCGAGAAGCCTGCTGGCGGGATCAAAATCGAAACAAATAGATCTGGCATGCCTGACAGCTATCTGGAGGAGATATTGAAAGGGCTCGGCATCCACAACGCGGTGGTCTCGGTATGGGCTAGGGCAGACGAGGATACGCTCATCGACATAATAACAAACACGGCGCAATACATGAAGGCGATCGTAGCGCTGAACAAGATAGACACAAGGGAGGATTATCGCGCTGTGGGTGACTCGCTGTCAAAGAAGTATGGACTTGCCGTAGTCCCTGTAAGCGCGACAGAGAAGACCAACATCGATAGGCTTAAGGCCGAGATATACGATGCGCTTGATATAATAACGGTATACCTGAAACCTAGAATCGGGGAGGATACACATTCGATGGTGCTAAGGCGGGGTGCAACGGTGGGTGAGGCGGCGAGGAAGTTCCATGCGCAGATAGTCGACAGGCTGAAGTGCGCGCAGGTATCCGGCAGGAGCGCTAGGTTCGCCAACCAGAAGGTCGGCGTCGCGCACGTGCTGGAAGACGGTGACATAATAACATTCATTAAGGAGAGATGATTCCGTATTTATGGAATAGGATTAAATACCCTTTCCGTGTTATTTTATAATTAGTGGAGCAATGGCGATAAAGTACTGGGAGTTCGAAGATGCGCCTCTCAAGGATAAGCTGAAGGGCGTGAACGTAAAGGACATAGCAAGGCTCTTCTACGACAACGAAACAGAAGCTTACAGGTTCGCGGCGTTGCTGCTCGAGGTTAAAAGGAAGCACTCGCTCAGGCTTAAGGAGGCCCCGCAGAACATACCTGTAGCTACTGCAAAGAGGTACCTGGACTTTGCCGTGCAGCTCGGCCTGCTCAAGCATGAGAGCGGCGCGTACGAACTCACAGACAGGTTCTCCAAACCGTTCAGGAACATCGCCATTTACATAAAGGCATGGATGGAGAGCGCGGCGGATGAGGACCTTGCGGTAGAGTTCGCCAACGCCAGGATAGAGAAGCAGTCAAAGAGGGGAGGCAGGCCTGGCAATGATGCGGCAGCCGAGAAAACCGAGCACAGCGGCTAAGCTTTTATATGCGGCATGCGGGGACATCGGTGGTTTTGTACAAAAAGCGCCGTTTGCCGTAGGGGCAGTAGTCGTAAAGGTATCGTGAAGCAGCAAATCACAGCCCTTCCATGTTCATGATCCTTGAGCCAAGGGGATCGAGCCTGAAAGGCTCCTCCTGTAGGCCAAGCGCGCTTGCGATATCAGCATGCTTCTCCTTGGGCGCCACAAAGAGCAGGAAGCCTCCGCCCCCAGCGCCCATCAGCTTGCCGCCAATGGCTCCGGCCCTTATCGCCTTTTCATAATAAGCGTCTATCGCGCTATCGCTTATGCCGCTGCTCAGCTTCTTCTTAAACTGCCAGTTTGCATCCATTAGCGCGCCGAGCTCCTCGATATCGCATTTAGCGATAGCGTCGTATGTCTTGTACGTCATGTCGCGCATTTCATCGTAGATATCCAGCTTGGCCTCTATGCCCTTTACCTGCTCTTTGTGTATCTCCACAGAGCTTCTCTCCCTGCCTGTGTAGAACATCATTAAGCTCGACTGCAGTAGCTCGCGCCTGTCGCTCTTGAGCACTATGGGCCTCATTGAGACGCTTTCGTCGCTGTTGAACTCCATGAGCCTTATGCCGCCGTACGCAGCAATATACTGGTCTTGCTTGCCTCCCTCTTCCTTGAGCACCTCCCTTTCTATGTGGAATGCTTCGCTTGCAAGCTGCTCCTGCGACACCGGCTCGCCAAGCCAAGTGTGCAACGCGTAAAGCAATCCAACAAGGAAGCTGCTGCTCGAGCCAAGGCCAGTACCCTTTGAAGGTATTTCGGTTATGCTCACAATCTGCAGGCCTCCATTTATGCCAAGCAGGCGTAGCGCCTCCCTTACTGCCGGATGCTGTATCTCGTCGACGCTTTTGAGCTTGTCCTCGCTCTTTGAATATGAAACCCTTATCTCATCGTGGTAGAAATTCCTTGCCGCTGTCACATAGATATACTTATTTATTGCGGCAGAGACGACTGCGCCAGGCCCGCGTCTCGTGTAGTAGTCCATAAGATCCGTGCCTCCGCCAGTAAACGTGACCCTAAGCGGCGTCTTTGTTGTCACAATCGAAAAATCCGGGCTCAACCAAGCACCCTATTTATGATTTCAGGCGCATGGTTAAAATCCTTTGCCGAGCCCTTTCCTGGGCCGGTCAAATTTACCTGTACTGCTAAAATAAAGGACGACTACACCAACAGGTATTACGCAAGCAGAACGGTCTTGAAACTCCTATTTATTCGATGATCTGAGTCCAACTTGGATAACGTCTATAATATGTAGGCTCTCCAGCATAAGGGACCGGCTTCCTACGTCTCATAAAGCTTTTTAGACGTTCGCCTAAATCTACAGGCCACACCTCTGCCGCAGTAACTCTGCTATCTTCTCCCTGCCGAAACACTGTGCCTATTCTTCCAAGAACCTCACCATCTCTTCGCAGAATCCCGCCTAAAAATTCACCTCCAGCAACACTACTTCCTCCTTGTACGATTAGTTTAGCTCCTTGAGCTTGTTCCACCCTAAAATCTACGCGCATCATTTCACCCTTAACCAAGGCTCACCTTGTCTACATATAAATACCTTCCTTTGACTTAAGCTGCCTTCTGGTTTCAATATTCTGACCGCTTCATCGAGCCATTGATAACACCAATTTAGATATTCTTCGAACCTGAGATTGTCTTTATACGAATCATACTTTTTACCAATATTGAAAGGAGGATCTGTAATAATCAAATCTACACAAGAATTAGGCATACGGCGCATATATTCTAAACAGTCGCCATAATAGACGTAATCTAGCTGCGGATGCAGCTTTTCTAAGGCATTTGAATTAACTTTCATCATAGTTATTCACCATTTTAGTTATTTAAAGCATGCGCTAAACAGAACGACTTTTACGACGGTAAATTTCCTCGGGCCCAGCGGGATTTGAACCCGCGACCTTCAGCTTTCCTCTTTCTTGATCGAACTTCTTTCTAAGAAGTTTGTTAGAAGGCTGTCGCTCTATCCAAGCTGAGCTATGGGCCCATCGTGAATAATGAGAAGCAAAAGTTAATAACGCATCATCTTCACGCTGCCCTTCGTATTCACGTCAAAGAACCGCTTCGTGTTTGCAACAAGCGCAGCTGCAACCTGCTCGAACGGCATCCTCTTTATCCCGGCTATGTACCTGATGGGCTTCTCGACAGACTTAGGGTTCTGCCCGACCACAGGCGAATCGCTCTCGGCCATCAGGCTCTCTATAGGCATCATCGCAATAACCCTTTTCCTCTTAGACGACTCGATCGGGGGCACGGATATCAGATAGCCGTGCTTCAGTGCAACTCTTGCCTCCTCAACCCCTCCTTCGAAGAAGTGCAGGTGCACCCTCTTTGCTTCCCGTTCCACAAGGAAATCGAGCACATCGCCTATCGCATTCCTAGCATGCACAGATACAGGCAGCCTCAGCTCCTCTGCCAGGTCTATAAATCTTCCAAATACCTTCTTCTGCCTGACAATGTTGCGCGGTCCTCCGCCTATTGAGTAGTCAAGGCCTATTTCGCCTATAGCCACTATGCGATCCGCATTCCTCCTTGCAAGGCCGATGTTGAACTCCATCTCCCTATCGAAAGAGCTTTCATCTATCGCCAACGCGTGCTCTGGGTCTACGCCCACAGCGCCGAATACATTCTTGTTGTCTGCGACCTCGAGCGTCTTTATGTTCGACGGCGTGTCTACCCCATCGGTTATTATTGTGGATACACCGTAAAGCACGGCGTCGCGTATTATCTGTGGATCGCTCAGTATGCTCAGGTGGCAATGGGCATCGGCCATCTCCACTACGCTCTTCTGCATTGTTTCCGGCTTCTGAAGAAGCTGCTTGGTCTGCATGCACACACGTATATAAATACTTTAGCCGGACAATATTATTAAGTTAACCTTTTTTCGGAATGCGGAATGAACACCAAGAGTTCTAGAGCAAAGCGGAGAAGACCAAGGGCAGGCTGCATAATACTTGCGGCGGCGGTAGCTGTGCTAGTGATCATAGCGCTCTACCAACGCACAGTCATAACGTCACTCTCGAACCAGAATGTAAGGCTATCGCAGCAGCTCACGACGCTTGCGAACCGGACAAATAGCATAGCCCAGGGACAGCATGCCAGCTACCCGGCGTACGACATAAAGAGCCAGTTGCCTGTGCCTCCGACCAGCTTGCCAGGCTATCCGATCATAACGCAGAATGGCACGTTCGGCGACAGGCTTACCAATCTTAACGCTCCGCTGAACAGCACAGACCTCTCAATAATAAACAACGCTCCCGCCTCATACTTCGAGACTGCCGGAGAGATGCTTCTCAACGGGACGCTGAACAACAGTGTCGGGGTTTCCCCGCTGAAGGTCAACAACTTCATCGTGAACGGCAAGCCTTCGGTCATCTACTATGGGAGCATAACTTGCGTGTGGTGCGGCGAGAACAGGTGGGCCATGGCACTTGCGCTGAGCAGGTTCGGCAGCTTCTCCCGCCTTTATACCGGCTACAGCAGCCTGGGCGACGGCGACGTACCTACATTGTACTGGAGGCCTGTCGAGTACAACGCATCTACAGTAAACCCAGGCAGTTTCTACAACAGCAGCTACATCAACTTCCTGCCTATGGAGGACATCAACCCAATAACCGGAGGATTCACGCTCAACCCGTTCTCAAAGGTGCAGAAGATACTGAATGAGACAGGGATACCAGCGTACATAGACGCGTTCAATTACATACTGCAGATAAACACTTTCGGTGGCACGCCATACACGATATGGGGAGAATATGTTGCAAGCGGTGCGGATGCGGTGGACTTCGGTAACGGCCCGCCTACAGGCTCAACGCTGCCGCTCACGGGCATGACCCACGCGCAGGTATACGCGCAACTTGCGCATCCGGCTACGCAGTTCGCCTGGACCGAATATGCTGGTGCGGATGTCTATGTGGCCCTGATGTGCAGCAGCATCGGCAATAATGCCTCGGTGTGCTCGCTTCCTGTCATACCTAAGATAGAGAGCCGTATGGGTGTGTAGATTGAGACCATCAAGCATTGGCAGAGCGCTCGCGCGCGTATACAGGCCACAGTACATAGCGCTGAACATAGCGGTTGCGGCCGTGTACTACCTGATCTTCACCTACCTGATACGCCTGCAGAACTACGGCGTGCTGCTTATAACAGTACCAAAGCCGTTGATATACGCGCTTGTCATAACAGCGTCAATGATGCTCACTATAGGGGTATTCACTCTGAGGAATACATCGAAAGGACGCCTAGGGGTGAAGGCAGGCACGGCAGGCGCATTCGCTACCGTCTTCGCGGGGGTCATATCCGGATGCGGCTGCTCAGCGCCGCTGCTTTATGGGATAACGGCGTTCGGTCTCAGCATAGCTGAGGTATCGGTAGCCAACGCGTTCATAGTCAACTACTCGATAGAGATAGTGTCTGCGCTCATCGCAATCAATATCGTCCTGATAGCCTACAACTCTTGGAAACTGTCATGATGTATGAAAGGGGGCGCTAGAAACAAGCTTTTATTAACTAAGCTGTAAAAGACAGAGTATGGCGCAGGGGAAACGCACGTTGCGGAGCGCGCGCAAGTCTGCGCAGCGCCAGAAACAGGTCACAATAATAGCACCGCATCATTACATTAGGGGGAGCGAGAGCATTCTGATAGGACGGATACTCGGCGGAGAGGTATCTGAAAGGATGCCTGAGAGCGCTGTCCTATTCACATCGCTGCTCGCAAACCTTACGCCAAGCCTGTCCGGCTTAAGCAGGAGATCTGGTATGCGCATAGGCAGGCACCTATATTCGATGCTGAGCGATTCGAAAGGGTACCTTTTGTATGAGGAATCGATAAGCGACCTCGTGAAGTTCTTCGAGCACGCTGGATACGCAGGCGTGATGTACAACGTATTCCCAGACAGGCTCGACATGCGGATGTACGACAGGTCAAAGGAGTTCCTTGGCATCAACATGCACTCGTTTGAGGCGGGCGTCATATCCGGCTTCGCCACGGCGTCGAGGAAGCAGTATGTAGATGTAGTGGAGCGCGCGTGCTCGAACAACGGCTCTGGTTCGTGCATCTTCTCTTCAAAGTATGACGTCTTTATGGAAAAGGTACACGGCGATGCCAAAGCTGCGATACACAGGTTTGTGGAACACCTGGCCAGGCAGACGGTAAAGGCGGAGAGGGAGAGCGAGATGCACGCATCTCCGGAGTACCGCAGCCTTGCGATGTCGGCCGTGCTCGAGAGGCCTTACCAGGACGAGATTGGGCATGTGGCGTCGTACATAGGCAGCGAACTGGCATCGGCAATCTTCACAGGCAAGGCAAAAATAGCAGCAAGGACTGCTGCGGCAAGGATCGAGCGGGTGATAAGGCTGCTCGGCATCGGCAAGGCAAGCGTTAAAAGCCTTAGTCCCATAAGGATTGATGTTTCGTTCGACAGGATGCACTCTAGGAGCGAGTTCGTCGATATCTCTATCGCGCTAATTAACGGCCTGCTGAAGAACCATATCGCTGAGGGCGCAAAGGTGACAAGAGTGGCCAGACGAGGCGCGTATCTGATGCGGATAACCGGAAAAGCGGCGGAGTGAACGGTGAGTAGATGGCACTGGAGTTCATGGACAGGATATCGAGGTTCATACCGACGATACGTGGCCCAGCCACTCCGCTATCGCTTAGAGAAAAAATGTACTGGACGGCCGGTATCCTCGGAATCTACTTCCTGCTCTACAACACCTATGCGATAGGCATCAACCAACAGGCGATAACGCAGCCGCTGCTCCAGCTGGTAAGCATAATATTCGCTGCGAGGATAGGCAGCGTCATAACGGTAGGAATAGGCCCGATAGTGCTCTCTAGCATAGTGCTGCAGCTGATCGCAGGTTCAGGGATAATAAAAATGGACATGAACGATACTGCGCAGAGGGCGCGCTTCCAGACCCTGCAGAAGCTGGCTGCGATAGTCATCGCTGTAGTAGAGTCTGCGATATTCGTAGTGACAGGATATGTGCCTGTGGCCTCAAGCGCCGTAGTAGGGCTAGTGGTGCTGCAGCTCGCCATCGGTGCCATAATGATAATCTATCTTGACGAGATGATGACGAAGTACGGCATAACATCAGGCATAAACGTCTTCATCGCCGCTGGGGTATCATACGCGATAGTGGCTGGTACGTTCGGGATATTGATACCGGAGGCGATAGCGGCAGTTCAGGCTGGAGGCGCGTCAGCCATACCTAACGCGATGCTCGCGTTCGGACCGCTGTTCTTTGCGATACTCGTTTTCCTGGTCAGCATATACGCTTATGAAATGAAGATAGAGCTCCCGCTGTCGTTCGAGCAGCTGAGGGGCGTTGGCGGCCGCCTTCCGATACCGTTCCTGTATGTCAGCGTGCTTCCGGTGATACTGGCGTCGTCACTGGAGCTTAGCGCAACAGTTTGGCTGCGGTTCCTCGCAAATGTGAAGGGATCGCTTGCAGGACTTGCGAAGTTCTTCGCGCTGTACCAGCCTGTCGGCACTACCGGAGGGGGAACGACGCTCCAGCTTAATGGCGGCATCGCGTACCTGATATCACCGACATTCCCGCTCCCGTACTCAGCCAATTATGGAGGCATAGGCGGATACAGCACCTATTTCACGTACCTGGCGACGCACACGACCCAGCTCTTCCTCCCATGGGGAGGCTTTGTGCTTGTGCCGGAGTGGGTGCATGTGATAGTCTACACGGTTGTGCTTGTCATACTCTGCATAGTCTTCGGAAAGTTCTGGGTTGAGATGACCGGGCAGAACCCAAAGAGCATATCAGAGCAATTGGGTGACATGGGCTGGCAGATTCCTGGGTTCAGAAGGGATCCGAGGATAGTCGAGGGCATACTTAACAAGTACATACCGACCATAACCGTGCTTGGCAGCATATTCGTAGGCCTTCTCGCTGCGCTTGCGACGCTCACGGGCGCTGTAGGCACAGGGATGGGCATACTGCTCACAGTCGGCATAATATACATGCTCTACCAGCAGCTCGAGCAGGATAGGCTGTATGAGACATACCCGATACTTGAGAAAATAGCGAAGTGATCAGAGCTCTCCGACTCTCCTCTTCTGCGCCCTCTTCAACCTCTTCCTGCGCTTCTTCTTCCACTTCCAGCGCATTCTTCCCTTTTTCTTCCATTTCCTAGGTATGCTTCCCAAACATCACACCGCTTATCCATATAAAAGGACAACATATATTAAACTGACGAGGTTAAATACCTGATGTAGCAGGTGTCATGCATGAAGCGCTTCGCTGTCACCATAATCGTGATTATAATATTGGCTGCAATACTCGCTTATGTAGAGAGCGGGTTCCTCCTCACGCACCACGGCCTAACGACTTCCGCCGCCACGACAGTGACCGCGGCAACAACGATAAGTGGCGTGCCGGCCACAACAACCATAAACAGGGGGACCCTATACGATTGCTATTCGTACACGTTGTCGGTTAACAAGACAAACAGCACAACGCAGGCGCACTGCCTGCTCACCACTAATTCAATAGGCATATGGGCAGCGGCTGGCGATGCGGACACCGCGCATCTCCTTGTGGTCGGAGCGAACAACGGAACGTATGTTAACCAGACGATAAGCTACAACTGCACGACCTTCCTGACAGAACTGACCGGTCCGAAGCAGGTATACAATATAACGTTCACAACAGGGGCTGGAGGCGGGAGCTGCGGCCAGTCCATGCTTATATTCAACTCTACGACATCCCCGCCGCAGCAGGCGTATAACTTCGTGTATAACGGCAACTTCTCTAATGGCCAGTATACTGGGTGGAACGCGTCCGGAGCTGGATTCGGCACAAAGCCATTCAACATCACATATGCGAACAACGCGATAGTAAAGTGCTATCTCAGCTCTCCGTGGAACAGCTCCCCCGGACAGTATGTGGCCAGCACATACAGGTGCGGCACGCAGACCGCTCCCGGCAACCTTACATCTTCGGAGTTTATAGCCAATAAGCCGTTCCTGAACTTCAAGATAGTGAGCAACCAGCACGGCAATATATACGTTGAGATTCTGCGCAACGGAAGCCCGGCAATAGTGGCCGCTTACAATACGTTCAACCTCTCCCTCCCCAACTCGACAATAAAGGGCAAGAACGTCACAACGTCGATATTCAGGAATGCCACCATACCGCTGACAACAGTAGCAGGCAAGATAGTCAGGATAAGGCTTGTGTCTAGCTCTGTAGGCACCCAGTACTTTATGCTTGCCGGCGGGTTCCGCCTCTCAGATACGCCGAACCAGCAGCGCGGCATACTGATCAACCTGACAATGTACAACTCCACTTGAGCTGCGCAGCCGGCTTGGAGTGCGCACGCGCTACCTATTCCTTCTTTTCCTTCTTCTCGATGAGCCGCTTGCCTATCTCCTCCCTGTTTTTCAAGTTCTCCTGTATGGCCTGCATGTCTTCCGGCCTCAACACTTTTTCGAGTATGTACCTGGAGTACTCGGTTGAGAACTGCGCCACGTCCAACAACACAGATTGGAGGTCCCAGACGCTTACGTGCAGGTCCTTCTGCGGCCTGAGGATCTCGACGCCTATTGGCGCATACTTGAACGCTATTATAATGAGGTTCCTGAAACTCTCGAACAGGACGTGCACAGCTGCGCTCGTTATATAGTACTTATCGTGCTTTATCGGCTCCTCTATGGCACCGTAGCAGTAGACGACACCAGGCTCCTTGAGCAAACGCTCGTTTATGAGGTCGACGAGCAGGGGCTGCAGCTTATCCTTCTCTTCGCTCTGCATGTCGAAATAGAACTTGACCAGTATGCCTCCCTTTGCTACCTTCTCTTCGGTCACCCTTTCGAGTTCGGATTTTGCCATCTTTATCACTTGTTTATCTC
Organism: Microcaldota archaeon; assembly: GCA_021791535.1. GTDB lineage: Archaea > Micrarchaeota > Micrarchaeia > Micrarchaeales > Micrarchaeaceae > JAJZAB01. Next base: position 56,373 of record JAJYWI010000021.1, on the reverse strand, counting down.
GGCGAGCGCCTCTTCCGGCGTCATCACAGACTCATCGCCGCTTACCAGGTTCCTAAGCTTCAGCTTGCCAGCCTGCTCCTCGACGTCACCGACAATCGCGGCGTAGCCGAACTTTAGCGAATTCGCATAGGACAACTGGTTGGATATGTTTCTTGTCGATAAGTTTATATCTGTAGCTATGCCTTTGTCGCGGAACCAGTTCGCGGTCTTCAACGCATACTTGTAGTTTGACTCCTTGACGTTTATCACAAATAGCTTTGAGTATGTCTGCTTGGGTGATTCTGAGAATCCCATCATGTCGAGCAGCCGATCTACCCCTATGGATGCGCCTGTTGCAGGCAGGCTCTTCACTGAGTAGAGGCCAATGAGCTTGTCGTACCTTCCGCCTGCGCCCAGAGCGCTCTTCTCGCCTTCCGTGCTCGCAATCTCCATCACCATGCCGGTATAGTAGTCGAAGCCTCGCACTGCGGAGAAATCTACCTTTATGGCGCCCTTTATTCCATAGGACTCTGCGAGTGCTATGGTAGACCTGAGCTCCTCAACCGAGCTGTCTTTCGAGACTGTAGCTGCAAAATCGAGTTTCTCGCTATTGGTTCCCTGCATGTTTATCAGGTCATCTATCCTGCTTATCTGGTCCCTGTTCAGGCCGAGCGCGCCCAGCAGCTCAGTCACTTTGTCCCTACCAAGCTTGTCAAGCTTGTCGATAACCCTGAGCACCTCCATGAACTGTGCGCCTTTTATGCCGAATGAGGCGAGCAGCGAATCCATCATCGCGCGATTGTTTATCTTTATGAAATAGGACACGCCGACCTCGTCGAGGGCCTTCGCTACGGTGTATATCACCTCGGCATCAGCATACACGGTGTCGCCGCCGACTATGTCGACGTCAGCCTGTGTGAATTCGCGGTAGCGCAGCCTCTGTGGCTCCTCCCGCCTCCACGCCTTGCCTATCACGTATCTCTTGAGCGGCAGGGGCAGGCCCTGATGCATGGCCACGTACCGCGCTAACGATACGGTGAAGTCATACCTGAGGGCCAGCTCATCGTTCTTTGTCTCGAAGATGAGCTTCGTATCCTCGCCTATTCCGCCTTTCGCATTTAGAACCTTCACAGACTCCAGCGTGGGCGTATCTATCGTAAGGAAGCCGTACCTCTGGAAAACGCTCTCTATCTTCTTCAGGAGCTCGTTCCTGAAGAGCGCCTCGTTGGGCATAAGGTCTCGCATCCCCCTTGGGAATGGTATGTCAGGCATGGCCACCAACTCCGTATCCATCAGGATACTCATATTCACCTATACTGGTTTTAATAGATATGCCATAAGCCGGCATAAGGAATAGCGATTTGCATGAGGATATGGCCATGGCTAGCATCAGTCGCTCAGTTGGCGCGCTGCGTGTTGGCTAGCCATCACTCTCACTCATTAGGAACATGTTGATAGATATTAAAGTCTTCTGTGCAGGCGCTCTAGAAGTCATATGTTCTTATCTATCCACTTCTTCAGCGCCTCCTTAGGGATCGCCCCGACATTCATCGCTTTAAGCTCGCCCTTCTCTATCAAAAGCGTAGTAGGTATGCTCATTATGTTGTACTTCTTGGTTATTGCCTCGTTCGAATCTGCATCAATCTTCACGAATTTTACCTTCCCATCGTAATCTGAGGAGAGTTCATCGAATATAGGACTGAATAGACGGCAGGGCCCGCACCACTCAGCCCATATGTCTATTACAACAGGCAGCTTCGATTTTACCACTTCCTCCTCGAATGTCGAGTCCGTCACGTCGGTTACACTCATTAATTCACCACAGCAGGTAGTACTTCCACCATTAAAGATTAAAAAGGTGCGTGTTGCGCCAGGGTAACCTTTTTATTGCTTGCAAGCCAGAATAGCATAATGATGATAATGCACTACGCTGAGCCTATAGCTGTGAAGATGATCTTGAGTGCTGAATCTTGCGGGATGGTGCATTGACAAGGATACCCAAAATTGCGATAAAGAGGATAGTAAGCAGGAGGGGCCCTGTGAGATTGACGGATAAGGCCGCCGAATCGCTTTCAGCGATATTGGAGGGCAAGGCAAGGAGGATAGCCAAATACGCAATGGCGCAGGCTAGGAAGAATGGCAGGAAGACGATACTTAAGGAGGATATAGACTCGTACAGACTGAGGTTCGGCGATTGAGTGAAGGTTGGGATGGCGACTAGCAGCACAGGGAAGGTCCGCATAGACTACGATGATTGCGGAGTAATGGCTACGGTGCTCTTCGAGCCTGTCGGCGACCATACGCTAGAGAGCAGGTTCGATAGGATAGGCAGCGTGACCGACCAGCGGCTTATCGATAGTAATGACGTGCGCAGAGCGGCAGAAAATTTCGTTGTTAGCATGGGTGCAGATGCGGAGATACGGCAGTACAGGGAGGTGACGCTGCAGAAGGAATGCCCGGGCTGCGGGAACGCGCCCCTCTCCAGGTATATTGAGACGCTGCGGTCCCCTACCAAAGCCCCGGTCATGCCGCTATACGTATGCGGAAGATGCGGCACAAAGGGCTACCACCTTACTGACGAGTACTTGGGGAACCTTGTCCATGGCAACATGTCCATGTTCGATGCCTCTGAGCTCTCAGAGCTAGGCAAGGACGAAAAGGCGTTCATGGAGGAGCTGAGAGCATACATAATAAGAATATTTGCATCTCAAAGGATTATGAATATCAAGTGATGGAATGGCTATTCTGCTTTCTGAACTATACGGCAAGGAGATAATAACGAACGAGGGTAAGAAGATAGGCCTGGTAGAGGATGCTATACTGGATTTTGAAAGTGGAAAGGTGGCTAACCTCCTTCTGATTAAGGCGGAGCAGCTCACGAGGAGCGACAACACTGCGATGCTGCTTGCGAAGAACAGCGTCAAGTACGAGCGGGTAAAGAACGTATCAGAGAGCATAATAGTGGGCAGCAAGTAGCTAGTCGGTCTTCACCTCTCTTGAGAGGTTCGGCCTGCTCTTCACTATCACCCTTGAGCCGCAGTACTGGCACCTTATGAAATTATCAAGCTGCTTTATCTTCTTCCCGCAGTGCACGCAAACGTATGCCATAATATCATCTCCTCTTCTTGAGCCATCCTACAAAATCGTTGTGTATCTGTGATGCCGCGGTGTCTATCACCCTGATGGTCACCTTGCCTCCGTAGTGCTCGTCGTCCAGTTCCAGCACCGACTTGTATTCCTTCATCTCCGTATAGTGCACCTCCATCCAGTGGATCTTCCCTTTGAAGTAGTCCTTCATTATCTCGTCCGCAATCGGCGCAGAGGCGAAGCTGAAAAGCACGCCTGCGCACCAGTAGAGCGGCAGCGTCACGCCGGGAGTTATCCTTTCCCTTATGAGATCCTCCAGCGGTACTTTCGCCACATCGTGCACAACCAGCGTGTGTATAGGGTCGTATACTATCTCTACCATTATCTCCTCCTAGCGTAATCCGAGACAAGCCTTCTCGCGACCTCTCCTGCTGCTGTTGTCATTGAGTAGGCGCCGCCTGCGTATGTCGCTCCGCAGTGCCTGCATCTCCATATGCTCGTGCCTATCCTTTTGACTGCATCCCTGCCGCACATCTCGCACCTGTACAACGCGCGCTTCTGCTGCTTTACGGCTGCGTATCTCTTCCTTACCCTTGCCCCGTATCTTATGCTTGCATTTGCCATGCGATCATGCACCCATTACGCGTCTTTTGAGCTCATCGTGCTTCTTCATCGCCATATCTGCCATCTCCTCTACCTCTTTCGCTGAGAAGCTGCCGCTTAGGCCCTTCTGCATCGCGCGTATGAACTTGCCGTCAGTAGCTACGGTCAGCCTCGCCGCAGCCGCATTCTCCTCGTTGCCGTTTGGGTCGAGCAGTATTCCGCCGTTTATCTTGGCGAAGGTGGCCGATGTCACGATATTATCTATCTTAAGCTCTTTAACCCTTTTCTCCCGAACCTCTGCCCCGTTTTCGTATTCTGGCATCTTGGTGCAGGCAAGCGCGCTCATTGCCGCAAGGCAGCTTGCGTCGAAAAGGTTGCCGTCGTAATTCAATACATAGATGTCTACGTAGACATTCCACGACTTGCCCTCCTCTATGAAAAGGCTGGTCATGTCGACGCATTTGCCGGCGCGTATGCCCCTGTCCACCACCCTGGCCAGCTCTATTGCGTTTGGGCTAGGAGGACCGGCCTCGTACTCTGCAGATGCGAGCGGAAGCAGTTCGGCCGACATCGCGAGCGTGCCCTCATTCGGAGTGTCTGACATAGGTTCTCCGAGTATTACCTTGACGCCTGCAAGAACCCTTGTGTTGCCAAGGTCCACCTGCGCTGATCCTTCAGCGTTCTCTATGACGTTCTTGGCCACCTTTATGCTCCTGAAATCGGAAACCTTCCTCGAGTCCTCCCTGAGGCCCTTGGATAGCAGCTCCCTTATGTACCCGCTCTTTATATCTCCTATAGCTTCCATTCAAACACTCTCGTATTTCTCCGCTACATTGGTGTAGACGCTGCGGAGCGCATCTCTCTGGATCTTGCCTATCGTCTTGCCGGCCTCTATCGCCATCTCCATTGCCCTGTGCAGCTCCTCCCCAGTGTACTCACCGTCCATCTGCAGCAGCAGTATGTTGTTGTTCCTCGGGGATATCGCCATCGGCATGTCAGAATCGGAATAGTTGTCCTCCTTCATGTTGAGGTCCAATACCAGGTGCTCCCCGATCTTTCCGACAGACACGGCATATATCAGGTCCTTCATGTGTATGCCCGCGCCGGCGAGCGCCACGGCGGCTGCAGTTATGCCTGCCGCTCTTGTACCGCCGTCGCTCTGGAGTATCTCGATGAATATGTTTATCATACTTCCTGGGAACTCATTCAGCATAACGACGTTCTCGAAGGCCTCCTTCGTCACTTTCGATATCTCGATTGCGCGCCTGTTTGGGCCGGTCCTCCCATGGTCCTCGAGTGACGAGAACGGGGCCATCTGGTACCTGCACTTTATTATCGCCTTCGTCTGGTCTGCCATGTGCTTCGGCTGCGTCTCGGTGGGTCCGTATACGGCCGCGAGCACCTTGTTCCTGCCCCACTCCAGATACGCCGATCCGTCGGCGTTCTTCAGCACGTTCGCCTCAATCTTCAATTGGCGCAGCTCGTCCATTGCGCGGCCGTCAAGCCGCTTCCCATCGACAACCAAATCCGGTCTGTTAGCTTTTGATGCCATATATTCACCGTTCTCCATTTTCCATAAGTTTCTTTATTCGTTCTGTAAGGCCTGACACGTGCGCCTCCTCCTGCACGGTCAGTATCGCCTTCGTGGCAAGCGCTATGTCGCCGCCCTTGAGCCATATCAGGCCGTTCTTGCCAACTATGATGCTGCTTTTCGATTTATCAGCTATCTGCTTTATCATCGTATTGTCCCGGCCTATTATCCTCGGTATCTTCGCCGTCTTGACGCTAATGAGCGTGCCACCGGAAAGCAGCCTCGGATAACTCAGTATTATGGTGCGCTTCTCCTCTATATCCTTAACTGTCGCCTCAACGACATCGCCGACGTTGAACGAAAACCTCTCGAATTTGCCGCCTATTATTATGCTCCTCCCGTGGAACCTCAGATCCACCTCGTATACGCTGTTTCTTGCCGATGTGACTATGCCGACGACAGTGTCCTCTATACGGGGACTCCATACGCTCTCTAGCGGAACTATAGACAGCGGCTCCCTCTCTATAGTGCCAAGCACCATCGAGTAGGTCTTCCCATCTTCGATGTACGTGTAACTGTTCCTGATAGGCTTGTCAGAGACAAGGTCGCCAGGCAATATTATCTCCTTCATCGTATCAACTCTCCAAAAGTTTTGTCTCGGCCCTGCCCTGCGTTGCCTTGTTTATCCTATCGAAGAACTCGCTCTGCATCCCGGCAGGGAACTCGAGGATCGCCTGCAGAGAGCCGTCCTGCAGCCATTGCTCAGATTTGAGACCGTACTGCTTGAGCACACCGAAGCACCCATTGGCATACTCGGCCGGTATGGTCACGCTTATCTTGGCAGTGGTAAACTTCAGCGGCATAACCACGCTCAGCCTTTTCACTATCTCATCTATCTGCTCGTTGGCGCTCTTGAATGGGTCTATCGCCACCTTCGCCTCTCTCATTGCGTTCTCGATCCTCATCGGTGGGTTCGGTGCATTCGTCCTCGGGTCTATCGAGTTCTTGGCTATCAACGCGATTATCTGCTTCCTCTTGTCCTCTACGAGCCGGTTCCTCTGCTCTGTTGTTATAGGCACGTTGCCCTTCTTCAGTATGGTGTCCACCACCTTCGCCAGGTCGTCCGTGCCGAATACCTTCTTTATCTTCTCGCTGTTCTGCCTCTCGCCTTTTCTGGCGTCCTTGAATATCTCCTCGGCCTCAAGGACCCTGAGCGGGTCGGTTATCTTGCCGGTTATGTAGTCGTGCGCGAGCTCCGAATCTACGAATATCTCGAACTCGGAGCCATTCCTTTCGTACTTTGCTATGACTGTCTTAGAAGAAGCCATGTTCTTCACGATTCCATCAGAATAGTAAGAGAAATATCAGAGATACTTAGATACCTTGTCAGGAGACATCATCGCAAAGCCGTCCTTCCTTGTTATCGTTGCTATGTCGATGCTGTTCTCGTTTATCTGCTGCTTGTCAGCTACTTTCTTGATTATCTTCACTCCCAGCGCCAAAGCCTCCTCTGTGCTTATGTCGTCGCTGTATTCTTTTGTAAGCATCTCGTCTGCTATGATCTTCCCTGTCCCTATCGCATCTGCCTTGTAGCCTGCAACAGTCGCCCCGGGGTCTATCTCGTAGAGCCTCGGCTCCTTGTCGATGCCGCCTATCAGCACGGATATCGCATATGGCCTTATCCCGCCGTACTGCGTGGCGAGAAGAAGCTCCTCTGACACGTCCCTGGATATGCTCTCTACCGACTCTGTCTCGTTATAGACCATCCTGTGCGTCTGCGTCTTGCTTCTCATTATGTTGATGAGGTGCAGACCATCGGCGACTATACCGCTGTATGTTACGCCTATGTACGAATCGATGCGGAATATCTTCTGTACGCTTGCGGGCACGGTAAGCGGCGCGGTTATGTTCTTATGAGCTACGAACACTATGCTGTCCTTCGTTACCATTCCTACCGACGTTGCGCCCTTCTTGACCGCCTCTCTTGCGTATTCTACCTGGAAAAGCCTGCCGTCTGGAGCGAACATCACTCCCCTGTCGTATGCTGTCTGTTGCGGATACATCTTCACACCATAAACTAAAGTAAATCAGGTAAAGCAGTCAAACAAAATAGCGTATTGTAATTGGGCATATAAGCTTATAAATGCAACGAGCCTAAAACCCACCTTTTTAAAGGTTGGATGAAAGCGCAGGCTGCAGAGTTTTAGGCGTTGGCCAGAGGAAAACAACAGCTACATGCAGCTGGTGTGGAAACATATTGGGTGGGATATCGCGACCGAAGAAACCGCCATGCAAGCCCGCGGCTTCGGCCGCCGGAGGATGTCACATCCGTTTCTTTTTGAGCGCCTTGATGGTTCCCGAAGCACCCAAGGTGTAGAAGTACGCGTCCCGGCCGCCTATCCTCTTGATGAGCGCAAGCGCAGCTATGACATGGCCGCAGCCTGCTAGGCTGGTCCTTAGTATGAAGGTGTTGTCATTGAGGAATTCGACTACTCTTGGGTTCACCATGTGGAAGTTTGATTCGCCTATGCAGCGCATTAGCGCAATACGGAGCCCTGTCGCGAAGTCATCCCTCTCGGGTTCCGTAACCGCATGGCCAGACTCCACAGCTATATATCTATGTTTTTCCCGCATCATCAGACCACCAGCCTGCCGTTAACCTCGCTTATGCTCTTCCTGGCGTAGCTCTCTTCGGCACCTATGAGCTTCGCGAGCTCGACAATCTGCATGTAGGAGCACATGCTGCTCCTCGACCTTGCTAGGGTCACGAAAGCGATGTCGACGCCGTTTTTCCTCGCACTTGAGAGCAGGCGGCCGGCCTTGAATATCGTATGGGAACGCCTGAGCCCGTCGTTCTCCGTTATGTCTGATAGCGATATGCATAGGGCCACGCCATTGTCCGCCAACGAGGCCATCAGCTTCTTGTCCGCTTCCATGCCTTTCAGGTATACAGCAGCGACGCCCATGTTCGCAGCCGATATGAGCTTTCCGGCAGGGCCGCTGGCAATCACCTTCCTTTCCTTACCAACACCCTGCTTTTCGAGATCCAAGAATGCTATACTATCTGGTATCACGCCGATCTTTGAGAATCCAAGCCTTGATACAAGGCTGCCGTCGATGTTGCATGAGCTGAAAACAATATCGTAGTACAAAGAAGCACCTACGCAGCCCCCCCGTTATGCTCAGGCACTCCGAAAAGGTCTTTCTCAAGCACATCGCACGTCTTCTTCGTAGGCACCAAAAGCTTGACAAGCTTGGTGTGCCCGCGTATTCCCTTGCCTGATTCGAAAGCTGCTATCAGGCCCTGCATCTCAAGCTCAGACAGGTATTTCCTGTACCACCGTTCACTCTTCGGCTCCTTCTTCATGTTATCGCATATTGACCTGTAGCGGTTGTAGACCTCTCCGCTGAACAGGTAGGTGTCGACGCCATCGGTGAGCTTCTTGTACGTGCCGCCGCTCCGGGTGAGCAGCGCAACAGAGTATAGCACAAGCTTCTGGTGCTCTGGAAGCGTCCCTATCAGCTCGTAAACGGATTCGTTCTCGGCCATCCTGACGCCGTCCTGCGCCTCCGTCATTGTTATGGTTGGGATCTTCCGCTCTTCGCTGAGCTCTCCTGCCCTGGCAAGCACCTTTAGCGAGAACCGCGCGTCGCCGCCCTCCTTAGCCGCCTGTGCAGCTATGTAGTGCAGCACCTCGTCGCTCGCAACGCCCTTCCTGAAGCCGATTTCCGCCCTTTCTTTTATTATCGCATAGAGCTCTGTGGCATAATACGGTGGGAAGACGAGCTCCGTCTCGTAAAGTGCCGAAAGGCTCCTCGGATCTAGGTCCTCCTTGAAGGATACCCGGTTTGATATTCCTATCATGGACACCCCGCCGGCCTTTATGTCGCTGTTTATCCTCGTGAGCGTGTATATCAGGTCGTCCAGGTCCTTTACCATGTCGATCTCGTCCAGCACGGCGACGAATATCTTGCTGTCCTCCTCCACCCAGTTCCTAAGCCTTTCGTAGAGGTCGACAGCGCCGTAACCCCGCTTCGCGTATGTGGGCAGGTGGTCGCTTGTCACCTTTGCCAGTACCTTGAACCTCGAGTTGTATATCCTGCAGTTTATGTACGATATCTTCGCCTTCGTGTTCGGTATCTGCTTTATCTCCTCTATCACGTAGTTGACGCACGAGGTTTTCCCAGTGCCTGTCTTGCCGTATATGAAGAGGTTTCGCCCCCTGTCGCCTTTGAGCGAAGGAGCGACTGCACGCTCTATGCTGTTTATCTCCTTCTCCCTGAACACCAACTTCTTCGGAGTGTAATGCGGTGAGAGAGCCTCCCTACTCAAAAATATTTTTGATTCGCCGAGTAGGTCGTTAAGCGTTTGCATGATGGCACCTTACAACGAGTGATTTGAATACTCGTTTCAGGTTTAAAAAGACTCTGTAGTTGTAGAGAGATAAAGCTACACTTTGGAAGGAGTTCATACAAGCTGCTTCTCCCTGAGCTTGTTTATGTCCATCACGCTATACCTCCAGACTATGTCGCCCCTGATATCGCTCTGCACAACCCATGGCTTGACTATCACAACGTCGTTCTCCTTCACCCAGAAGCGCCGCCTGAACCTTCCAGGTATGGAGCAGAGCCGCTGCTTCCCATCACTGCAGTCTACGAAGAATTTCGTTGCGCCGGCTGTCTTCGCCACAGTGCCGATGACCTCGCCCTGTTCCGGAAGCTTCAGCCTGTACTCGATCGGCGCACCCCTCCTCTCGTCGACTCCACTTTTTCTCATAGTACCACTAGTAGTGCTTCACGCCATAGCGCGAGCCGCACGCCTCGCAAACTAGATAGAACATGCCGCGGCCTGCGCCTTCGAGCCTTGTGTCTGGCTTGTGGCATTCCCTGCATATGACGTAAATCTCGAAATAGCGCTGTATGCGCTTGTCCATATCCGCGGCCTGGAACCTTCCGCTTATCACCATGCGCTGCTCGTCGATCCCCACGGGGACGGCAAGCTCCCTGCTTATGTACCTCGCTATCTCCTTGGGGTCTCTTCTCGCCTTGTCTGCTATGATGCCTATGTTCCTGACGATTGTCTTGTTCCCCTGCACTATCGAATCGACCTTCGGTATCACGAAGTCAGAGCTTTCGCTGGAAACGATGTGCGCCTTGCTGAAGGCGCGGTCAAGTAGCTTCATATACTCTTCGTCGCTCATGCTAAATCCTTTCATTATGCTTATGCTGCCTAGATATATAAACAGATTAGAAGGTGAACATATTTAAATTCGGGACTGGCTATATCTGTGGCAGATAGGCTGGAGGCTAAGGGTCTCCAATCCGCAAATCCCTTTTGGCGGGCCAATGCCGTCCGAGTGCCATGCATCTGTGCCGGACCTGCGCGGAAGCGTAGACGTCCTGCCCTATGTGGTAGCTCACTATGTGAACCGGGCCAGGCCGGAAGGAGCAACCCTAAGCATGGCAAAGCTATGCTCTTAGGATACAGGGCCGAGCCAAAGCGCAGACCATCCTTCATGGGTGCAGAGCGCAAGGCGGCTTCTGCCACTAGTCGAAAAAGCACATTGCGATCAGCGGACATATTGATGCATAAGCAAGCACTGCATTCCTCTAAAGACGTAACCAATGCAAGCGGTTGGGGGGTATCCTCCGAAGCAATAAAAGGGTTGTGTGGCTAATGATAACGGGCCGGGGTCGCCTAGTGGTAGGGCGGCAGCCTGCTAAGCTGTTTAGTCAGAAATGGCTTCCGCGAGTTCGAATCTCGCCCCCGGCGATTGTAGTTTTACGAAGGAAATAGAGACCAAGATAATAGATTTTGACGAGAATGCGCTTCGTGCAGCCCTAAAGAAATACAAAGCTAGATACAAAGGTGGGGAGATAGACATGGCAAGGTGGCCGCTTGTCAAGCCCTACATTGAAATAGAGGCCGATTCCGCAAAGAAGATAAGCACTGTGATAAGATCCCTTGGAATAAACGGCATTGAGCTTGGGAACGCAAACATTATAGAGATATTCAAAAGATCAGGCCGTTATGGGATGGACGTCAAGGACCTGATATGCCATAGCAAGAAATATAAAAGATGATTGTTAAAACAGTTTGATTGCGTGGCAATAAAACTATGGCAGAAGCTCCTCGCTGAGGCGCTTGGGACGTTCTTGCTGCTTTCGATAGGAGTCGGAGCGATCATCTCGACGACTGCGATGCACGCCGGTGGGGTGTCGATACTGATTGTTGCGTTGGCATACGGCATAGCGCTTGGCATCGCCGTGACGGCCGCGCTTTACATATCGGGAGGGCACATAAACCCGGCAGTTACGGTTGGCATGTTCGTTGCGCGCAGAATCGGATTGCGCGATACAATTGCGTACATACTTGCCCAGGTAGTTGGAGCGACAATAGCAATCCTTGTACTTATGGCTGTCCTACCGACACATCTTGGCGCGGCTGCTGGTTGGGGGGTACCTGCCCTTGCGTCTGGCATAACGGTTATGCAAGGCGTTATGATAGAGGCGCTGATAACCTTCTTCCTTGTATTCTCTGTTTTCATGACTGCGGCAAACGAGAAGATAGCATCAAGAATCGGCGGCCTAGGCGTAGGACTCACTCTCGTAGTACTCGCGCTCTTCGCTGGCCCGTTCACAGGCGCAGCTGCAAACCCGGCGGTTTTCATGGGCCCCGCTATAGCGTCGGGGAACTTCACGAACTGGTATGTTTACGTGATAGGTGATGTTGCAGGCGGGATAATCGCCGCACTCGTCTGTGGATACGGTTTGCTTAGGAAAGGAAGGTAAAATAACCGGAACATCCAGTGCCATTACGTGGTGATTGCATGTTGTTCGTTGGAATCGACCTTGCGTGGTCTGAGAAGAACAACACCGGGATAGCAATAATTGAAGGCGATGAGAAAAGGGGAAGGCTGCTGAATGCCGATATAGTAGTATCAGATAGTGAAATAACCGATTATGTGTCTGGCAAAGTTGGTAAGAAGGATGCACTAATCGCAATAGACGCGCCGCTCGTTGTGCCTAATGTTGAAGGCCGTAGAATCGCAGAGAAGATTGTTGGTGATCTTTTCAGGAAATACGATGCCGGTGCCCACCCTGCAAACAGGACAAGGCTTGGTGCATGGTCAAACGGCAAGATACGCGGCGAAGAACTAGTAAAGGCTTTGCAGGAACTAGGGTTCAAGCACAATCCAAATGTCAAGGGCATGGAACGCACAAGGAAGTTATTCGAGGTTTATCCGCACCCCTCCACGGTCGTGCTATTCGGTCTAAACAGCATAATCAAGTACAAGGCGAAGCCTAACAGGGAAGAAGCGTTCCGCATTAGCGAGTTCAAGAGATACGAGAGGCTGATTAAGGGATTATCCTCTGCAAACCCAAGCCTCAAAATAGGTAGCAATGTCATGTTGGGGGATAAAATGAATGCAATGAGGCAATCGGAGCTGAAGAAACACGAAGACATGCTCGATGCAGTGTTCTGCGCATACATTGCCTACTATTATTGGAAACATCCCGACAAGTGCGCGATACTGGGCAGTATGAAGGAAGGTTACATAGTGACCCCAATATTCGACCATATGAAAGGAACTCAGAAAAACCTGTTTTGAAACCATTAAATAAGCGAGCTAAGAAGATAAGTACATGAAGATAATACACAAAGTCGCTGCGGTCGTCATACAGAATAACGCGTTCCTAATGGTGAGGAAAGTTGGCAAGGATATATGGACAAGCCTTGGGGGCAAGGTGGAGCAAGGCGAAACGGAAGAGGAAGCACTGACCCGCGAAATAAAGGAGGAGCTGGACTGCGGCTCTGTGATACTTGAAAAGATGGGCGACTTTGAATCTGGTGCGATTTTTGATGACGCAACTGTACGCCTTTCCACCTACCTTGTTGAGTTGAAAGGAAATCCGAAACTTTCCGATCCAGAATATGAAGAGTTCAGGTTTATAAAGGAAAACTACAAGGGAGAGGGAATCAAGCTTCCTGACATAATTGAGGAGAAAGTAATACCGCTCTGCATTTCGCGCAAGCTACTCAGCTGGAATGTCTGAATATCGGTTTAGTACCAACCGCGCGCCTTCATCGCCTTTGCAACGCGTTCAACTGCTATTATGTATGCAGCCATGCGTGGGTTTATCTTCTCGCCCTTCGCTGCATACTCCTTCTGCATCGCGATTGTTGCGTTGAATGACTTGGTTATCTTCTTGTCAAGCTTTGCATAGAAGAGATCGGTGTCCCAGTAGTCTCCGGTTATGTTCTGCACCCATTCATAATACGAACCTATCACGCCGCCGGAATTTACAAGGAAGTCTGGCAGGTCTAGTATCTTCTTCTCGAAAAGTATCTTCGTAGCTTCGGGTGTAACAGGCCCGTTTGCAAGCTCTAGAAGAAGCTTGCAGTTTATCCTGTCCGCGTTGTCGGCCCTCACCTGATTCTCAATCGCTGCGGGTATGAGTATGTCTACCTTTAGCTCAAGCAGCTCCTCGTTGGATATCTTCTTGGCTTTCTTGCTCTTGTAGCCCTGCACTGTGCCTGTCCTCTTCTTCGCCTCATCAAGCTTCGCCAGGTCTAGCCCGTCAGGGTCGTAGACCCCACCTTCGGAGTCGCTTATTGCAACCACCTTGGAGCCCATAATCTCCCTTGAAAGGGTGTATGCGTATCTGCCTGCGTTGCCGAACCCTTGCACAGCTATGGTTGCCCTTCTTGGATTTATCTTCAGCATCTTAGCTGCTTCACGCATCACGTACATGCCTCCCCTGGCAGTGGAATCCATGCGCCCGGCACTGCCCCATACCTCTACAGGCTTGCCTGTTATGGCCCCGAACTCGCTTTTTCTTGCTATGTTCATGTATTCATCAAGCATCCATGCCATTATCTGCGGGTTTGTGTAGACATCCGGGGCGGGCACATCGACTTCAGGCCCCATGTCTGTACCGAGGGCGCGCACATAAGCCCTTGATAGCGCCTCTACCTCCTTGTCGCTCATCTTCTTTGTGTCGCAGATCACTCCGCCCTTGCCACCGCCGAAAGGTATGTCTGCCAAGGAGCACTTCCAGGTCATCCACGCCGCAAGGGCCTTAACCGTGCTGAGGCTCTCCTGCGGATGGAAACGTATGCCCCCTTTTGCCGGGCCCCTTGCGTCGTTGTATCTTACACGGAAACCGGTGAAAACCTGCGTATGGCCGTTGCCCATCCTTACAGGTATGCTCATCACAAGCACGCGCTTCGGCTCCCTGAGTATTGCGTGCGCTTCCTTGTCAAGCTTCATTATTGATGCGGCTTCGTCCAGCTGCTCCTGCGCTATCTTGAACGGGTCTAGTTCCTCTGCCATGCTTTCACCATACTATAATCAGCAGCAACTATTTATTATGCTCAGCTTTTGTACACTGCCGCGAGGAGCGAGCCATCCTATCGCAGCGTAATCCTCAAAAAATCTTTTTAACTCTTTCTAACCAATTCTCTCGCAACTGCATCGCAGACTCACGAAAGGTATTTAAGCGTGTTTATTGTTTAATAGGGTTAGGTGTAAGGATGCCACTTAAAGGACGCAATCTAAAGGCGCAAAGCGCCATGGAATACCTTATGACGTATGGCTGGGCCATACTCATAATTGCAATAGTGCTCGGTGCACTCTTCTCGTTGGGAGTATTCAGCGGCAGTTCGTTCGTAGGGACAACATGCATCGCAGCATCAGGATACGAGTGCACTTCGCCGCTGTTGCATGCGGGGACTTTCACGGCAACGCTTGGTCAGAGCACAGGAATCACATGGACCTCAGCTACATTTGCATTTGTTACCGGAGGAGGCACGCCGTCTAATACAGTGCCAGCGGCCACAGGCGCTATACTAACCGTTAGCGGCGGTCTTACAAGCGGCGCCACTGCTTCGTTTAGCGTAGTGAACAGCATAACCAGCGCAGATACTCCCGTCGCGTTGCCAAGCACGATAGGTGCATCTACAAGCGGTGCAATATGGGCATGGTATACAACTACGTCAGGCGGGCCAGAACTCGTATCGCAAATCGCAACTGTGACGCTGAAGGCGGTGTAACCTTCTGGAAGAGGGGCACAAATGCACTGGATGCGTATGAGCATGCACTTCAATAGCAGAAGCGAACGCGCACAGTCGGCCATGGAGTACCTAATGACATACGGTTGGGCCATATTGATCATAGCCATAGTACTCGGGGCGCTTTTCTCGCTAGGAGTGTTCAGCGGCAGTTCGTTCGTAGGGACCATATGCATACCGGCATCCGGGTACTTCTGCTCGAGCCCTCTTCTGCACGCAGGAACGTTTAGCGCGGTAATAGGCCAGGCGACAGGCGCTACATGGCAGTCGGCTAATATATTCTTAGTGTCGGGCGGCGGAACGCCTAGCACCGTCTCAAACAGCCTGACGTCGTGCGTCTATTACGGATACTCAAACACTATAACAAGCGGAGGGACGTTGACTATATCACTTACCGCGCCTGTTACACTGAGTGGAGGGACGGCATCATGCGGAGCGTCGTTCTCAAGCACGATTGGCACATCATACAGCGGCGCGCTCTGGGCGGAGTATACAACAACCGATATAAGCGGGGCGCAATTCGTTCAGATTGCAACGGCTACGCTAAAGGCCACGTAGGAAGCTCCCCCTTTTCTTTCCTTAGACAAAGCTTGGCGTCCGCGCGATTCATCTCTTCGCCCTAATCTCTGCGAGCTCCTTCTTCATCCTGAGCACCTCCATAAGCTCGTTCGCACTCAGCAGCGGTTTGCTTATCCTATCGGTGTCGTCTATCGCTATCCTGGGGCATGCTGTGTTGACGAAGGCATCGAATTCCCTCATGTTCTCCAAAGATACGAAGTCGAAGGTATTTGACGTAAGCACGCAGGCGGTAAGCCCATCCTGCTCTATCCTCGCCTTCAGTATGCGAGCGAGCGCCTCGTTGTGCTGCCCATTTTTTGTGGTAAGGAGTATCCCGAAGCTCTTTGCATCGACAGCCTTCATGACCTTCCCTCTGCTCCTTCCGGCATACAATTTCCTGTACCGGTCTATGACCTCTACCTTGTTTGCGAACGGCTCAACGACTATGAAGGGTTTTGTAGTGCTTAGCAGCGCGCCTAGCGGATGGAACATGCCCCCGCCGAAATAGACGAATGCGTCTACATCGCGGTCTATGCTCGCAGCGCTGCCTACGTCGCAACCGAGTATCTGCCCTGGCTTCTTAGCGAAACCGTATGGCTTGCCTATCACGACCTTCTTTCCATTCCTCTCATAGAACTCGGTTATGGCATCTATCTGGTGGATGTGCTGGATCGTAGTAACAAGCCCTATTGTACCATAATCCAGTATAGCATCGAGCGATTCCGCAAGTATGCCTAGCGGCGCATCCACATTGTACTCTACGTACTCCACATTGAAATCGACCCTGTGGAACTCTGCGTGCCCGAAGTGGATCAGTTTGTCGGCATTTATGCTGCGTGCCTCGTCTATGGCTAAGTCGCATGCGCCGAATGTTGGCGAAGCAGACACGGATACCTCGTTGCCGTCCTTCTCTAGGCTCTTGGCGTATGCCAAGGCCTGCTGCTTCAGCCCCTCTGGGAACTGCAGAAGTAATCGCATCTAAACAACTACGACGCAAGTATAGGCACTGAGCTTATCCTGTAGCTGCCGGATAGCTTCGACATGGCCCTCTTGAGCGCCTTCTTTGCCACGTCGAGATTCGCGCCATTTATCTTTATAAGGAAAACCGGTTGTCCTGGCCTGACCCTTGCAGCTACAGATACCGGCTTGCCGAATGCAAGTGTCATTCCCTGGGATATCCTGTCTGCGCCTGCACCGGTAGCCATGCGCTTCTCCCTTATCACGTTGTGCGGGTAGACGCTGAGCGTGAACCAGTATTCACCAGGTATGTTAGCTTCCAGATACTTGCCGGCTGCTATCCTTGCTGCCTCGAGCGCATTTGACCTGAGCTGCACAAGCCTCTCGCAGTCGAGTGTTACAGCTGTGTCATACGCTCCGCTATCTACGCCTGTCTTGAACACGTTCAGGCTCGAGTGCGGAAGTGCCCTTACGTAGTTCTTCCTCGGCTTCCTGAGCGAGTATCTCGCCCATGCCTGCGAGTTCGGGATCCTGCATGTGCGTGCAGGCCTTAATCTGGCCATACAAAAACCTTCTTCAGAACAAGAAGCACTAGTAATGCCGCGGCAACCTATAAAAATGCTACTGGTCGGCATGCGTCCATGCGCCTTCCGTCCCTCAAAATCTATTTATAACTTACCTGAGAGTGCTCAATGTGTTGGAATGGAGCTTGTTGATGCGGCATTGAGCCAGTCGGCAGGCGTGAGCGATGAGGAGCTCTTCCGTGCGAGGATAGCCGTCTGCGGCATAGGAGGCGGCGGCAGCAACACGATACAGAGGATAAGCAAGATGGGCGTGAGGGGCGCCAGCCTTATAGCTATCAACACAGATGGCAAGCACCTGAATACCCTAGATGCAAACATAAGACGCATACTCGTAGGCGGGGCGCTTACGAGGGGGCTCGGTGCAGGTGGCTTCCCGGAGGTAGCAAACAAGGCGGCGCAGTATTCCAGGACCGAGCTTGAGAGTGCGCTAACCGATTACAACCTGGTGTTCATCACAGCAGGCATGGGCGGCGGGACCGGCACAGGCGCCGCGCCGGTGGTAGCAGAGATAGCGAAGAGGGCCGGTGCAGTCGTAATAGGCATTGTTACGTTCCCGTTCTCTCTGGAGCGCGTAAGGATAGATGTGGCAAGGAGAGGGATAGAGGAGCTCAGGCGCAACATAGACACGCTGATAGTCATAGACAACCAGAGGTTGGTCGACCTTTACCCGAATGTAGCAATGGAGCAGGCATTCAAGATTGCAGATGAGGTGGCGTCCAGGGCTGTCAGGGGAATAACGGAGACGATAAACCTGCCTAGCCTGATAAACCTAGATTACGCTGACGTGAAGAACGTTATGAGCAGCGGCGGCCTTGCGATGATAAGCGTAGGGGAGGGCAAGGGGAGCAACAAGGTGGATGACGTTGTCAACGATACATTGAAGAACAAGCTGCTCGATGTCGACTACGAGGGAGCCACA
The DNA here is from genome assembly GCA_021791535.1 of Microcaldota archaeon. GTDB lineage: Archaea > Micrarchaeota > Micrarchaeia > Micrarchaeales > Micrarchaeaceae > JAJZAB01. The sequence continues at coordinate 38,080 of JAJYWI010000021.1, read as the reverse complement.
AGCGTGCTTATACACATAACAGGGGGGGAGGACATGACGCTTGGAGAGGCGAACGAGGTCGCAAGGAGGCTGACTGCAGTGACATCGCCAAACGCGAGCGTCGTCTGGGGGGCGAGGATAGACCCATCTTATAGCGGAAAGATTGAAGTCATAGCGATATTCACAGGAGTGAAGAGCTCATCGATAATGGGCAGCAACAAGGACGAGGGGAGGGAGGACTTCGGCCTTGGCAGCCTACAGTTCTGAGACCGTCGTCGACCCGGCGGAGCCCTTGTCGCGCTCGAGCTGGTACACCTTCGCTGACGTTATCTGCTTCAGATTATCATCATGCGTTATTATGAACACCTGCTCCACGACATTTGGCAGCGTGTCTCCGAGTACGCTTATCAGCTTCGATATGCCGCTAGCGTCTATGTTGTGAGTGGGTTCGTCGAGTATCAGCCACCTGAGGTTCGGTACGACCACCATTGAGAGGGCTATGCGCATCGCTAAGCAGGCGATGCTGCGCTCGCCGCCGCTGGCGACCGCATCCACCTGTACCCAGTCGCTCGCGCCATTGCTCTGCACATCCACCTCAAGCAGGTAGTCGTCAGGCTTCGCGCTCAGCCTCAGCCTCTGGTAGTCCGCATACGGGTAAAGATCTGGCCAGATGCCCTGCATCAGGCTGTTTATAGACTGCGTGAGCCTGCCGCGCAGGAATGCCTCGGTGTCGACGAGCGATGTCTTGAAGATATTGAGGTTCTTCAGCACGGACCTGCGCCTCTCTATCCTCTGCTGCAGCTCCTTTATGCTGTCTATCTGCTTCACCAGGCTTGCGATGTTTGCATCAAGCCCGGCTACCTGTTTCTCCGCCCCTGTGATTGTAGCGGTGGCCTTTGCAAGCGCAGCGCTCCTCTCCGTAAGGCTGCTTTGCATCGAATCAAGGTCGCTCTGGCTTACGGTGATAGATTCAGATTCGCGCCTGTTGTTCTCAGCCAGCTTCGAGCAGTTGACCATCTCGGTCTCATACTCGGCCTTTTTCTTGTACAGCTCAAGCATTGCACGTGTATCCTGTGTCTTTTCTTTCAGCTTTTCTAGCTCAAGCTTCCTGTCCTCAAGCATCCTTGCAGATTCCTCCAGGTCCTTGGAAAGCCTGGCGAAGTGCTCCCTGTTCCTCAGCAGCGCCTCCTCGACGCCGGCGTATTCCTCAAGCCTGCTGTTCGCGCGCGAAAGTACAGCAATCTCTTCGCCAATCCTTTTTACAGCGGCCCTTTTCTGCTCTATCAGCGTATCGCTCTGCACTATCCCTTTTTGCAGCGCGTCCGCCTCCGCCTGCTTTGCCGCTATCAGCCGCTCGCTCAGCTCAGCGCCCAACTCCCGCTCGCATATTGGGCATTTGGCGAGGTGTTTCCGCAGTTCCTTGAGCGAAGCGTCGATGTCTGAGAACCTGCTCCTGCCGAGTGCTGCGCTGTTAATCAACGCGTTGAGAGATTCCGTCTCTAAGGCGAGCTCCTTTTCAAGGGAAGGTACGCTCCCGAGCTTCGCCTGCGCCTCAACCTTAATCTTTTCAGCCAGCCTCCTCTCATCATTCTTTATTGACGCCTGCAGGCCTGCCACCTCCTTCATTATAGACCTGACCATCTTTTCCGCGCTCTCTATCTCCTCTTTTGATTCCTTCTCCTTGGCCAGCTGTTGCACCATCGCATTATAGACTGCGCTTTCCATCAGGCTTTTCGTCTTTGCGTTTATCTTTTCCAGTTCCTCTTTCAGGAGCTGCACCCTGCCCGAGAGCTCGGCTGCCTTCTTCAGCAGCTCCTCCTTCCTCTTGTACATCTGGCGCTGCTTCGCCATCAACTCGTTGATCCTCTCAAGGTCTGCCTTGATCGATGCTTCGCTCCTCTTCAAATCGCTAATCTCCTTAAGAGCCGCTTCCTTCTCTGAGGCTGCCCTCTCGAGCTGCTTCGTCAACGATGCGACGTCCATCCCTGCCAGGATGCTTTCCTCGCCGCTTGTTGCGGCCTTTATGTTGTTTATCAGCGTTGTGCAGTTCTCCTCGGCGGTGGCGAACTGGTCGAGGCCGAGCATGCCGTCTATCTGCTTCTTCCTGTCGCCTTTGGCTATGTCTAGGAAGTACTCCAGCCCATTCTGCTCAGCGTATATCGCACGTGCAAAAGTGTCGTAATCCACCTTCAGCACGCTAGCTATCTCCTCATTCACCCTGACCGGCTGTGACTGGAGGTGCGCACCGTTCTTATCCAGCCTGGCTGTGGTGGACCCTGCGCCGGTTATCCTCCTTGTGACTGTATACTCGTCCTTGCCGACCTCGAAAGTCAGCCGTACCTCAGCCTCGCTCTCCTGCACAGGCCTGTTCTTTATCATCCCCTCCAGTTTGGCCCTCCTCTGCTTTACCATAGGGAATGTGCCGAAAAGCGCGAACGATATCGCCTCCATGACAGAGCTTTTGCCAGACCCCATTATGCCTACAAGGACATTGACGCCTTTCTGGAATGACATCTTCGTATGCCCGTGGGTCCTCCAGTTGCGGAGCTCTATCTCCTTTATCATAAGACCAAGCCAGCATCGTATTTCAGCTATAAAATGCTATCGAAGCGGTCAGATGAGGCTCTCCTCCTCTACCTCTATCTCGCTAACCCCGTCAATCTTCCTTATCTGGTTCTCTATGCTGGAAGAATTGGTCTTTTCGTTGTCGAATACGAAGCGTGCCTTTATCACCTTGATGCCGAACGCAACCTCCTCGGATTGTATTGCGACAGGCTTCAACTGCTCCTTTATCCTATTCGCAGTCTCGTCTATCGCTCCCTCCTTCGGGTAAACCTTGAATATCACAGATACTCGAGACATTATGGCCCCTCGAACCCGCACTCAGTGCACTTGTAAATATTTGATATCTCTCTGCAGTGGTGGCACCTTATAATGACGCTATTTCCGCACTTGGGGCATTTGAACTCGGTATACTCGTTCGTAAGCCTTCCGCACGAAACGCATGTTTTGCCTGGCATCACCATACTATCATCTCCTTCTAGGTCTCCTTCCCCTGCTGCGACGCAGCATCTTTGACACAAGGACCAATATGATGAAATCGACTATAAATATCGCCACAAGCACTGCAAATATCCCATAGAGCACCAGCAACTGCACGTTGTAGAACTGCAGCGTCTGAGTCGCCTGCGTAGGCGCGACTGTAGTGGTGGCAGCCCCTGGCGAGAGGCTCTGGTATATGAGCTTGGTGCCATTGCTCATCTGCTGCGCGAGGAGCGCTGCGCTGTAAGCCTGCAGAGCATAGGAGCGGGAGCCGTTTACGCTGTTTGTTATCCCCGACTCGCGCACGTAGAACATAGCCTCGTTGGCGAACTGCGCGGCCCATGCGCCATAAGTAGAGTTGTGCGCTATCGCGCTTGCAGCGCTAATTAACTGTGCGTCGGTCATGTTCTGGCTCGTAGTTCCTGCAAGCCCTGATGCATACGCATAGTCAGAATCCATTATGGCCAGGGGGTAGTTCTTGCTCGAGTATGCCTCTTCTGCAGTGACAAGATAGAGGTTGTTGCCGTACGATGAGGCGCGGCTTATCCTAGAAGCTGCAGTGGAGGAGAGGCTCTGCTGTACATGGACAGGCGTGCCGCCTATGGCGCTCGCGCTGCCAAACATGTAGTTGGCGGCTGAGCACCAGCCGCTGGCCTGTGCGCCGCTGTAGAGCGATTCCAGCACAGTGTCAGTAGTGAACTGGCTGGTGTTTGAAAAGAGCGAAAGCGTGCTTGCTGCCGTGTAAGATCCCCACGTCTGCCTGAGCTCGCCTGCGATGACCCATTCATAGTTCTGTTCGGTAAGCGGAGGAGCGCTGATGGAAGTGCAGTAGCCGCTTATGTTCTGCAGGATGCTCCTCGCGCTGTCTATGGTTGCGCCGCTGTGCGCGAAGTAGTAAGCATCTATGTAGTTGAGGAAGCTTGTGTCTGCAGCTGTGTAGAGATAACCCAGTGACGCTATAGCCCTGCTCTGATTAAGCGTTGCGCGGAACTGCGCAGTTGCGTTCGGGTATCCAGACACGTTCGCTATCTCGGACGCTGTTATGTTCAGGGTGAAGTTGGTCAGGCCTGAGAATGGGGCGGCGTCGCAGCCGTTGCTGCATGATATGTTGGCCATTGGTATGAGCCCGGTATGGTAGTCGGTGTACGGATTGAACGTGGTGTTCTCACCGGATATAGGAACCTCTCCGAATGCATAGCCTGCAGCTGCGCTTATGTTAGCGACCTGTATCACTGGCATGTGGAACCTGCCCTGTATCAAATAATAGAGCATATCCTCCTCGCTGCCTGGAGCCGCCATCGGGACTATCATGAATTTCATGTGGTGGGCTGCAGCCGCGCTAGCCTTGTCGTATACTCCTCCGATAGGACCTACGCTGCCGTTGTATATAGTTCCTGTAACTGTAAAATTATGCAAAAGCGGTCTACCCGATATTGCAGATATCGCAAGCAGGGTCATAGCAGTGCCTGCGCTCGGGCCGGATACGCTCTCGTTATAATCCGCTATAGTGTATGTGAAGTTGTAAGCGTCCTGTGAAACATTGAGGTACTGGGCTGCGGTGAACGATGCGTTGATCGCAGATGCGTTTGTGTCTCCGGCTACGCTGCGCGGCCCGATTATGGTCACCTTACCGGTTCCGCTTCTTACCATTACCGATATGTTCGTTAACGCACCGGTATTGTTGGCAGTAACAGCCGGGGCCATTATTGACGCTGTGCCTACGAACGGCATTCCTGGGCCCTGCGCGGCCGCTAATTGGAAAGCGATAATAGCAGAGAAAAGCATTAGTGCTAGATAGCGCAAAATGGCTTTTGACATAGGACTCATACAGGTATCAGGATTAACCTATAAAAAGGCTACGTATCTTTTCGGTTTAGGCCTGGCCTCTAAAGCAGCAGGTACATTAGTATGCCTGCCAGGACTCCCAGAAGTAGGGGGGGTATCGCAGGCAGCGGCCTCTTGTATCTCCTTAATATAAAAGTAGTTAGGATGAGACCTAAAATAGAGCCTATCACTATGAAGAGGCTTAGGGTGAAGCTGAATGACACCTTGTATGCTGCGACCGCCACCATCAGCGGGACTGCCAAATCGCCTGCGCCGAGCTCCATGTGCGCGGCCACAGGCAACATCCCCTGTTTATACATGCGCGTTAGAGCTGCTGGCATCTTTACCCCCTTTATCTCCTTCTTGAACTCCGCAATTTCGCCACTGCTGAAGCTGCTCTTTGGTATCGCCTCCATCTCGTTGACCCCTACCAGGAACGCGAGGTTCCTTGAGGACATTGCCCTGGCCATCGTTATCATGTGCTTCGTGACGAACACGGCTATGAAGTCATAGACCGCGAGTATCGCCATGAATATCAGAGCGACTATAAAACTGAAGCTCACTCCTATCACTAGCCCTACGCCAACGCTGGCTATTATCGTTGCCGTGTTCCTGAGTTTTGGGAACCTGTTCTTCAGCGCGATTAATGCTAGCGCCGCCGCTATGCCTATGATGAAGTTTGTAGTTATCGCGTTGCCGGCTATGCTAAAAAGAACATTGGTGGTGACCAGTCCCGAAACCAGCATGAATACGAAGAAGGACGTTAAGAATACTACCGCCCCTTCAAATATTATGAATAGCTTGTCCCCTTTGTACAGCTTCATTATAAGGAGCAGCACCAGTGCCAGCACTATGATGTAGACGATGAAGAAAAGCGCGCTCGCCGCGGATGTCACGACCTGCGCAGTTGTCACCTGCTGGTACGTTGCGCCGCTGTATATCTCGCTAGCTAAAAAGAGCCCGAAGAACTGCACTATCATGAAGATTACTAGTATCTGCAGTACCTGCCTGGTCTCGATAACTCGCAAAGGCAAACGGGTCCCTCATTCGTTCTCATGGCTTACCGTCTTTACTACCCCGGCTCTGGGTCTGAATATGTCGCCGTTCCTCTCCAGTTCAACTATGTACTTGTTGACCTCTGCGGCAGTGAGGCCGACCTTTTCAGCCTCCTCCATTATGCGCGGCAGTTTGGCTGCAGATTCTTCGGCCTCGAGCCTTTTTATTATCCCGAGCACAGCGTTTATCTTCACGACCTTCTCTCTCGGCATGCCGGTGACAAGAGCGTCGATGTCACGCCTGCCTCCCCTGTCTATAGCCAGCGTCTTCAGCATGAACTCGTTCAGCGCGATTGCGTTCTCCGCGTCTGGCACCTCTACGACTCCGGAGAGGCGGGCCTTCGCGCTCGCCTCGGCCATCCTTATGAGCCCTTCAATCTGCCTCGGCGTTATCGGAGTAACGCCCTGCTTTGCACCCAGCTTCCTCAGCTCTATGTAGTAATCCTGTATACGGGCTGCAGCCTCCTGGCTTATCCTGGGATTTATGCTCTTCCTCGCATAAGCGATATATTTCCTTAGTATCTCACTCTCTATAGGCGGCTTCTCGACCTGCTCGTATTCCTGGATCTCTGACATCCTGGCGCCTGCAGCCTCGTGCTGCAGCAATATGTGCCTCGCTATGCTCTTGTCAAGCTCCTCGTCCATTATGTCCTTTATTGGGAATATAAGGTCGAACCTTGAAAGCAGCGTTGGCGGTATGTTGAACTGGTCTGCAGGATACGAGTTAGGGTCAAACCTTCCGTACTTCGGGTTCGCTGCGGCAAGCACAGCCGTCCTGGCATTGAACGTGGCTATTATGCCGGCCTTAGCCACACTTATCGTCTGGGATTCGAGGGCTTCGTGCAGCGCTGCTTTGTCGTCATCGGTGATTTTGTCGAACTCGTCTATGCATACGGTTCCGCCTGATCCGAGAACGAGCGCGCCTCCCTTCAGCGTCCAACCCCCTTCAGAGAAGTCGTCACGCTCTGCAACCGCGGTCATCCCGCCGCCTGTTACCGACTTGCCGCTCACGTATATGCCCTTCGGCACGAGCCTAGCCACAGAGGAGAGGATCCTGGTCTTCGCGCTGCCTGGGTCGCCTATGAGCAGAATGTGCATGTCGCTCCTTATCAACCCGCCGTCAACAAGCGTCTTCCCCATAGTTCCCCCGAATAGCTGCAGCGCGACGCCCTGCTTTATCTCGTTGTAGCCGTATATCGCCGGGGCTATTGATTTGTATATCTTCTCGAATATATGAGGGTCCTTGCCCATCTCCTTGATTAGCCGCTCCTCGTCTGCGGTTATCTGGAGTTCAGCGAACTCCTTCTGCTTCGGGACGATTGACACGGTATCGACGAACATAGTGTAGACGTCCTTCTCGAGCTTGCCCCTCTGGTTCCTGCGCGGCCTTATGCGCAGTATCCCGGTTATTTCTATCCTGTCTCCCGGAATCACAGTGTTGACAAGGTCGTCCTCTATCCAAACCTCAAGTTGCCATGTCGGGGCGCTGCCACGCAGCTTTTCAAGCGGGTCCTGTATCGCTATCTTCTGAAGGTTTATGAACTGTGATTCCTCGGCGACCTGCTTGAGCGACCTCCTCTTGCACGACAAGCATATGTCAGGCACCTCGTCTCTGCCAGCCCTTATCTTGTATGTTGCGCCGCAGAAGGTGCATTTGTAGGAGCCGACCTGTACCTTGGGGTTTATCTCTGACCTTTTCACGATAAGCCCGTCTAGCATCACCAGCTTGCTTATGTATGCAGAACCGACGTCCTGCACCATAGGCGCGTTCACGTTCTGGCCGAATACCCTCACATGGACGTTGTTGCCATCAAGCTGCACGTCGCCCATCTTCCCCTCAAGTGACTCCACTGCCGCCTCAAGTACGGAATCGGGCTGCTCTATCAATGCCTCGGCGAGCTCAGGATCGAACTTTATGATGTCCTTGAAATCTACTGCTAGGCTCCTTTTGTCAGGAAACGAGAGCGAGAGGTCGTTTATCTGCTCACGGTAGTGCCTTTCGAAGAAATCATCGAACCTTGACTTTATGCCCTCGAGCGCTGCATCTACCATATTACCCCTCTAGAACGCGCCAATACCATTTGGCATGGCAAATTAATATTTGTTTCCCCAGCAGGAGGAAATATCGCGGCAGAGATATTTATATTACCTGCAGCAAAAACCTTTTAGTGGAACACCACATCGTAAGGTGAGGAAGCTGCCGAAATTCTACATAACGACACCGATATACTACGTCAATGACAAGCCGCATATAGGCCATGCTTACACAACTATAGCGGCGGATGTGCTGGCGAGATGGCATAGGCTCAAAGGCGATGATACCTTCTTCCTCACTGGCACTGACGAGCATGGCGAGAAGGCAGAGCTCGCCGCCAAGAACGCCGGGCAGAGCCCGAAGGAGTTTGTAGACGGCATAGTTGAGCAGTACAAGCGGATGTGGAAGGCGCTGGATATTTCGTACGATTATTTCATCAGGACCAGCGACCAGCTGCACGAGAATACAGTATCGAAGCTCATAGAGCGGATATATGCCAACGGGGATATCTACAAGGGCTTCTATGAGGGTTGGTACTGCATACCTGACGAGACCTTCTGGACAGAGCTGCAGCTCAAGGACGGCAAGTGCCCAGAGTGTGGGCGGGAGGTTAAGCTGCTAAAAGAGGAAAGTTATTTCTTCAGGCTGAGCAAGTACCAGGATAGGCTATTGAAGTTCTACGATGACAACCCAGATTTCCTATCGCCCAGATTCAGATCCAAGGAGATAATAAACAGGGTGAAGGAAGGCCTAAAGGATGTAAGCATAACCCGCACAACGATAAAATGGGGCATACCTTTCCCTCTTGACAAGAGCCACACGCTGTATGTGTGGGTCGACGCGCTTTGGAACTACGTGACAGCGCTCGAGTGGCCAGATGGGGAGAAATTCAGGACGTTCTGGCCTGCCGATGTGCATCTTATAGGGAAGGAGATAAACTGGTTCCATTCGGTCATATGGCCAGCGCTTCTTTTCTCTGCAGGCATAGAGGCGCCAAGGAAGGTTTTCGCACACGGATGGTGGACCCACGATGGCAAGCAGATGAGGAAAAGCTTCGGGAACACAGTGGACCCTATTGCGATTGCAGAAAAATACTCCCTTGACGCGCTGCGGTATGCGCTTTTGAAGGAGATGCCGCTCGGCGAAGACGGAGACTTCTCTGAGAAGACCCTTCAGGTACGGCTGAACAATGAGCTTGTCTCAGAACTCGGCAACCTTCTCAACAGGACAGTCACGATAGCCGCTGGCTTCGACGGCAAGATAGAGGGGACGCCTGAACTTGACTCTGGGCTCGACATAGGCAGCATATCAGAACTGATGGACAGGCTAGACACCCACGGCGCTCTCGATGAGATATTCGCTTATATAAGGGCGGCGAACAAGTATGTCAATGACAAGGCGCCTTGGAAGTTGAAGGGGGCGGAGCTGGGCAATGTGCTTTACAACCTTCTCGAGGCGGTCCGCATAATATCTATTTTGATAAGTCCATTCATGCCAGGCAGCTCTAAAAAGATAAACCTGCAGCTTGGGGTCGGGCCTGGAAAACTTGCGGATTGCGCCTTCAGGGAATTCAGCGGCAAAGTGACAAAGGGCGATTACCTCTTCAAAAAGTACGAAACTCATCCTGCGGAATCATCGAAAGAGAGCGCGCCGGACCGTTCGTTGTAGCTACCTGCCTTGACCATGCTCAGCCTGCCGTCGCGTATGTCGTATAGCCAGATGCTTATCAGAAGTCTGCCTTTGGCTAGCGCTTCCTTTACTATCGCGCTCGACTCCGTTACCTTCTGTGCCTGTGCAATCGCGTTGTCTATCACGGCGTGCTCCAGGTCCACTATGTTCTGCGTGCTGTTCTTCGATATGCCCCTGCGTATGCCTGCAATGGTTCTATGGAAAGCGGATCCGTCTTCCTGTTCGGCGCCACCTACCATGCCAGCAGCAAGCATCTTCTGTGCCGCGGTGACCGCGCCGCATCCGGTGTGGCCTATCACAGCAAGCTCACCGACCCCTAGGTGCTCTATAGGGTACTCTATAGATGCTATTATGCTTTGGTCTACTGCGCCTCCTATCGACCTTACGACGAAGAGCTCGCCGAGGGCGCTATCCGTTATCTTTACCGGGTCGACCCTGGAGTCAGAGCAGGCTAGCATCACAACTTTCGGGTGCTGCGCTTCGGCCAAGCCGGCATATGCTGTATCGTTTTTCCTGAACCGTTCGTTGCCATCCAAAAGCCTCTTGTTATACGTCGTCGTGCTCGGCATTTACCTCACCTTGCTTCCTTGTTTTATATCCTTGTCTGGCATGAGGAGCGTCAGGTCGGCTCCGTCCTCGGCAGCAAGTATCATGCCCTCTGATACGAAGTCGCCTATCTTCTTCGGCTCCAGGTTGGCTACGACCACGACCATCCTGCCGAGCAGCTCCTCTTTCGCGTACCTGTCCCTTATTCCGGCGGCGATGCTCTTGATGCCGAGCTCCCCCAGGTCGACCTTCAGCCCATACATTGGCTTTCTTGTGTCTAGCTCCGTAACATCGAGGACCTTGCCGATCCTCAAGTCTAGATTGGAGAATTCAGCTATAGTAACCAAAGACCCACTCCAATGATTTCCACCCAAATGTATAAATTCCTGCGTGGGCACGGGCTGAAATGTATATATATCTGGAAAACTAAACCAGATATGTGCGGGATATGAATAGAATTAGACCAGCTTATGGGCCGAGCAATCCAATACCGATAGATGATTTCGTAGCGCGTAGTGAATTAACGATGGCTTTTGCAACCATCAAAGTGGAGGGCTTTTATGATGGCCCGGCTGGCGAACCTCGGCGCACCATAACCTCGCACATACGCGGCGGTACAGTAGGTTATCCGTTCATAAGCCTCAGGTTCAAGAATCTCGTCCAGGGGGTCGAAAGGATTAGACTCCCAAGCACGGTGCAGATATCGGCTGCTGATCCACCGAGCTTGATCAAACTGCGGCGTGTAGAGGCAGATATAAAGGGGCTTAGCTGCCCTGCCGTTGACACATTTGTCGAAAAGCACAGGTGGCGCGATAATGGACCTGCTGAGCGCGGTGATGCGCCGTACTTCCTTGTGAGGCACATTATAAGAGCAGGAGCCAGTGAAAGTGATCTCATAGTGCGCAGCCTTCGGTATGACGAAGCAATTAAACCGCGTTCGCCGAGAGAAACGCTTGATAAGTACGCGTGAAGGGATGCATCCGGGGCGGCCTGCAGCCCATATAGCAGAGGCATGCGGTACGTCTGCTGTGCAACATGCACAAAAACAATAAAAAGGGACTGCATTGATAGACTTCAGATTAAAGTGCGACCTGCGTTTGTGAACCCGATAAAGACAGCGCACAGCATTAATACCGATCTTGATCCGAGCCTGGAGTTGGTCAGAGTGTCAAGCTACGGGCTCGTGAACTTTATACCTCTCCCTTCCTCTGCCGGGGGTTTCATAGTGCCGTATAGGGGCGGTGAGACAACTGTACCGATAACTACCTGCTACACAGGTGATCCTAGTTTCATTGACGTGCCGGTAAGCGCGTGGGGAAACGACGGTAAAAGGGTGCGAGGAACGCTGCTGCCCAGAAACGCTGCGGAGATAATGAAGTTGATTAGGGAGGAGCACAGGTATATCGCGAATAAGATGATACTCGACACAATCGATGACCCGGATGCTATACTGATACCGCGAAGGTCGTGCGATGAGCTAGGCATAGAGGATGGGGCTACGCTGCGGCTTTCCGTAGACCCGACCGTGAAGCCGACCAGGGAGAGGCTGCTCTCCAATGCAGAATTGATAATCAAAGAGCTGCTGCGGCTGCAGATGCAGCCCCAAGAAGGAGCTGCGGGAATATCCCAACTGCGATGACGAACACCAGGCATGCGGCTACCACAACGGCTATGTTCCTATCCATTGAGATGTGCCGCTCCCCCTTCCTGAGGAACATCTGGTTCATCACCTTGGCGTAATAATAGATCGAGATGAAGCTGTTGATTACCCCTACGAATGCCAAAAACGCCAGGTTGCCGTATACTGCGCTAGAGAAGAGGATGAATTTTCCTACGAAACCCACCAGAGGCGGTATCCCGGCCATAGAGAGCATGAGTATGGTGAGCCCTATCGCAGCAAATGCGTTCCTGCCGTAAAGCCCGGAGTATTCGTCCATCGTCCGTATGTTCCTGGACTCAAGCCAGAAGACTATGGCGAATGCACCTATTATCATGAACATGTGCGCTATTATGTAGAAGATGCTTGACTCTACGCCAAGGTGCGTCGCTACGGCTATGCCTATTAGTATGTAGCCTATCTGCGATATCGACGAATAGGCGAAAAGCCTTTTTATGTTCCTCTGGACAAGCGCAGCAAGGTTCCCGAAGAACATAGTGAGTATGGATAATATGACCAGCGTGTCAGAAAGGAGGGGCATGCCGCCAGATGCGCTGTATGCCGCGAACACCAGCATGGTTATCTCTATCAGCGCTATAAGCGCAACTTTCTTGTTGACGCCTGCGAGCAGCGCGGTTATGTTTCCTGGAGCCCCTTCGTAGACATCAGGCACCCAGAAGTTGAACGGGAACGCGGCGCTCTCTATGGAAAGCGCGCCTATGAAGAGCACGAGGGACATGCCGATTATGAACTTGCCTATAGGCGCGGCGAGCGCACCGACAAGCGAAAGGTTGACATCGTACGGGAAGAGCAGCGCCATAGCCAGCGTGAATACGGCCGTGGCTACCGCGCCAAGCACAAAGAGCTTTACGGCCGGTTCTACGTAGTTCTTGCCGCTTTGCAGTATCATGAAGGCGGAGGCGAGTATGACCATCTCGACTCCAACAAGGATAGCTATGATGGAATACGCGAACGCAACAAGGAAGGCGCCGAGCACGACGAACGAGAGCAGCATGTTGAAGCGCTGCAGCTTGCCGGTGTTGCCGTATGAGAGCACCTCGATGAGCACTATCGCAATCGAGATCGCGCCGAAGAGCAGGGAGCCGAAGCCGTTTGCCTGCAATACGCTCAGGAACCGGAAGCTAGCGCCGGTGCCTGAAAGGTAGAGCGATGCCGACCCTGAGATCAGGAGCAACACTATGATGCTGACGAATGAAAGTTTCCTGCTCCTGGAGTAGACCTGCGCTATCGCAGATACGACTAGAAGCAGGAGCGGAACAGCTATCAGGTATATGGCAGGTTCCTGACCAGATGCATATGGCAGCATGTTAGCACTATTTTAGATTCACTATCCCTAGAAGTATGAATGGGAGTATGCCGAAGAGGAAAAGCGCGGCGAGCAGCACGGCGTATCCAACGGCAGGTCTGGAGTCGACGGTGTCCTCTGCCTCTATCCTCCCTTTGTTCGCAAAGAACGATTTGTTTATCACGAAGTACATGAAAGCTCCCATGAATATCAGCGAAAACAGGGGTATTATCCCGTATGCCCCGAACGCGCTGATCGCCCCAAGGAAGATTAGTATGTCGGCTATGAAACCGGCTGTCAGCGGCACGCCGGTCATCGCGAATATGCCAGCGAGAAATATCCACGATGTGAGCTTTGCGTTGTGCGATATCCCTTTCAGGAAACCTATGTTCCTGCTGTGGAACATGTGCTCTATCGCTCCTGCTGCAAGGAACATCATCGCCACAGCGATGCCGTGCGCCAACATGCCATATATGGCTCCGGTAGCCCCTATGTTTGTAAGCGTAGCGATGGCGAACACTATTATCGACATCTCGACTATCGTGGTATGCGCAACGATGCGTTTGATATCCTGCTGACGCATCATCAAGAATGCTGCATAGAATGCCGAAAATGCGGCGAGCGCTGCGATGTAGATGGAGTAGGCGTGCGCTATCGGCATCGACGTGAATATTATCAGCATGCCGAAACCACCGAATTTCGTGAGCACCCCTGAGAGCACCATGGATCCCTGCGTTGACGCCTCGGTGTGTGCATCGGGCAGCCAAGAGTGCAGCGGAAACAGCGGCACGTTGATCAGGAATGCAACGAAAAGTAGCAGGAATATCGTCTCCTGTATGCCTACCGGCATTGAGGAATAGGCCGATGGGAGCGCGGATATGCTGAGGGAATGGCCAGGCGCATAGAAGTATATGAGCAGTATGCCGAAAAGCAGCAGCGCGCTAGCGAATAGCTCGTAGATTATGAACTTGTAGGAGGCGGCACGCCTGTTTGCGGATCCGAGAACATTGATCATGAAGAACGGCGCTATAACCCCTATGTCCCAGAAGATGAAGAATATGAAGAAGTTGCCTGAAAGGAATAGCCCGAACGCGCCTATCTGGAAGAGCACAAGGAGTATGCTGGCTGTCCTTTCCCTGTCCTTGGCTATGTTGCCGCTTGATGCCGTCACCAGGATCACTATTGACGTCATCAGGAGCAGCACAAGCGATGCTGGACTGGTCCTTAAGTTCAGCCCAATCGAAAGCGACGGTATATAGCCGTAGTTTTCAGTGATGCTCGGATTGCCAGAGAACGCGGCGGTCGCTATCACGGCTATTGCTAGCACAAGCCCGGATGCGGCTGAAATCGTGGCGATCCAGGCGCTGCGCCTCTTGTATACTATGAGCAGGGCTAGAAAGAAAGCCGGGATGGCCAGCATCAGCAAAAGCAGCGGGATCATGGAACCAGTATTAACAATAGCAGTACGATGACAAGACCGACAGCCAACGCGGCCACATATGTGTTAACGTTGCCGTTTTCGGCTACTTTGGTGGATGACCCCAGCCCTACGACGCCTCTGGCGCCGGCATATAGGACCCTGTTGAGGTATCGCTCGAACGCCTCGGCGCCGCGCGCTATTCCGATGACGGACGCGGCCAGGAGATTGTATGCGGCATTGACGGGATAGGAGGTGTGCATGAGCAACCGTGCCCTGCTCCTCTCTGATAGCATGCTTGTCGTCTTCTTGAACATTATGTACGCGGCGAGCATGCCGAACACGACCACTGCGGTCTCTATCGATGCGGCAGCGAGGTTCACCGCAAAGTTGCCATTTATGAAAAGATATGCGGTGAAGGCAAGCACCCCTGCCGCAAGTATCGCCTGCGGCGCCTGCATGCTCCTCTTCATGGTTGCGAACTTCGCGATTATCAAGGACCTTGGAGCTCTCCTCTGGTTGCCCATTGGGACGAAGAGCCACCTGAATATGTACAAAGCTGTAAGGAAGTCCGCGACGGTGAGCACTACATAGACTGTCACGTTCGACACCGCGGCGCTGTCTATCGCCACCTTGCCGAAGAACCCACTGAACGGGAATAGCCCAGCAAGCGACAGAGCGCCGATCAGCGCAGAGATAAAAAGCAGCCTGTTCCTTCCAAATGACGACACCCTGTATATGTTGACGTCGTCGCCGTTAGCCTTCATTATAGTGCCTGAGCTCATGAGCAGCAATGCTTTATAGATCGCCTGCACGGCGAAGAAGAGCAGCGCGGCAGGAATTGCGTTGAGCCCTAGCGCTACGAACATGAGGCCGAGGTCCTCCATCGTCGAGTACGCCAGTATCTTCTTTATGTGATCCGATGCCAACGCTGTGACTGCGCCTACCAGCACTGTTATCGCCCCGATAACCAGCATCAGCCAGAGCAGCTTCAGCTCTATGAAAAGAGGGATTAGCAGTATGGCGAGGAAGACGCCAGCCTTCACCATTGTAGAGGAATGCAGGAACGCGGAAACAGGCGTCGGGCCCTCCATGGCGTCAGAAAGCCACTCATGGAACGGGAACTGCGCCGACTTGGTGAAGGCGCCAACCAGCAAGAGCACGCCGGCTGCTATGATTATCGTGGGTATCGTAGCTAGCGCATGCGCTCCTGATATTATTGCTGCGAAGCTGAATGTATGGAAGATGCTCCATATCATCAGCATCCCTGCGAGCAGGCATATGTCGCCTACTAGTATCGTGGTTATCGCCTTGCGCGCAGCTAGTGGCGGCGCCTCCTTGTGATACCAAAAGCCTATGAGCAGATAACTGGTTATGCCCAAACCCTCCCACGCTATGAAGAAGGTGAGGAAGCCGCCGCTCATCGCTAGCAGCGTCATCGAGACGGCGAAGAGGCTCATCAAGAAGTAATACCTGCTCTGCTCGCTCGGCACATCCATGTAGCCTACAGAGTAGAGGAATATAAGCGGGGATATGACAGCGATCAGCAGGAGGAGCAGCTGGTTGGCGCTAGTGAAGGAGAGCTCTAGGTGGAAAGAGTAGCCGCCTGCTGAAAACCAGGCTATCTGGCTAGGCAACGGCGCTGCGTGCACGAGCAGCAGCACGGTAAGCAGCGCAGATCCGAGGGCTCCTGCCAAAGCGACGTATTTGGCGTAGCGCTCGGACTTCGGCGATACACCCATGGCAAGTGCGGCTATCCCGCCTACGAACAGCGGGAGCAGCACCGTTAATGGATACATCGTCAATCCCTCAACCTGTTAAGTTTAGTAACGTCCATGCTCACCTTGAACTTTGCCAGGTACCTATAAAACACCACTAACGCTATCACATCTACAGCGGCTATCGCCCATATCACGAAAAGCAGCGGAAGTATGGCGCCGGTTGAGGTGTAGCTATACAGCGACATCGCAGCTAACGAGCTCGAGACTATTATTATCTCGACAGCAAGCACTATCACCACGAAGTGCCTCGATGCCAGCACGCCGGCTATGCCTATCGAGAAGAGCGCGAAAGCCAATAGGAGCAGGTACTCTAGCATCATTTCACCGTCAATTCCTTTAGCAGGGGTATCGCCGCCAATGCGATAAGGAAGAGCATTGTCGTTATTGCGTAGAGCGCCATTATAGTGTATTCTGACGTGAGGGATGAGACTATCTGTGCGGTGTAGAACTGGTTCGACTGGACAAGGCTGTGCAACGCCGCAGCCGTACCTGAAGCGTAGAGCCCATATGCCATCGTGGCGAATATGGCTATCGCAGCTACTGCCAGGGCAGCATAGTTCGTGTACCTGAAATGCGAATAGCTCGCCGCTGCAACTCCTACGAAAAGGTATACCGATACGCCGCCGATCATTATCAGAAGCTGTATCGCGGCTAGGAGCGGCTGGTTCAGGAACAGGAATATGAGAGAGTTTATGAAGAAAACTGCGGAGAGAGACACAGCCACGTGCAGGACGTCCTTAAGCACGAATATGAGCAGCGACCCTATAATTATCAGTGCGGCCAATACTGCTATGATGACTACCATCGCATCACGAGGTGCCTACTTAAGGTCCTGAGGCCTCTTTATGAACTCTCTCCTGTCAAATCTTTCGACATCGTAATCCTTCGTCAGCACCAGGCACTCGGTAGGGCACACCTCCTCGCACAGAGCGCAGAACAGGCACCTCTCAAGGTTTATCTCAGGCATCACCTTCCTCCCGTGGTCGGTGTCGACCTCCACCATGTTTATCGTCTGGTTTGGGCATATCCTAGCGCATGCGGAGCAGCTTATGCAGGTCTTCATGTCGAGCTTGTGCACGCCCCTGTAGTTGTCCGTTACGGCTTCCCTCTGCTCCGGGTATTCCAATGTGGCCGGTTCCTTCAGCGCCTCCTTCGCGACGCTTGCCAGAGGCTTTACTATCATCGGATCACTAGTGAATGAACAATATGAATGTAAGTAATAAATTAACCACTGCAAGCGGCGTCATGTAGAGCCAGCCAAGGCGAAGCACCCGGTCTATGCGCATCCTGACCGTAGTCGCTCTTATGACTATTATGAACAAGGCTATGAGCGTCACCTTTATCATCGTCCATGCAAATGGCGGGATCACGCTCGGCCCAAGGAACCCGCCGAAGAAAAGCACTGTTATGAGCAGGGAGCCTACGAACACCCTCGCATAGTCCATGAAGAGCACGAGCGCGTAGTACGGAGCGCTCACGTCAGTAAGCCACCCGGCGATAAGCTCGCTGTCTGCCTCCCTCAGGTCAAATGGCGGCCTCTCCAGCTCTGCGAGCATCACCACGAAGAATATCACAAGCCCTATCGGCATCAGCAGGGCGAACCAGTGGCTCTGCTGCGCTGATATTATGCCGTAGAAGCTGTAGCTGTTGGCCATCATTGCGACAGCCACTATCACCAACAGCAGGGGTATCTCGTAGCTTATCAGCATCGCTACAGAGCGTTCGGCACCTATAGAGGCAAACTTGTTCGCGCTGGACCACCCCGCAGTGAATATTGCGAGCGGTATGAAAGATATTATCATGAACACAACTATCAGGGCTATGCTGGTGTCTATGCCTACAAACGAGCTTGTCAGAGGTATGAAGAACATCGTCATCACGAACGCCGCGACCATCATAGGTATTGAAATGAGGAACAGAGGGCGGTCTGCGTCATGCGGCACTATGTTCTCCTTGCTTATCAGCTTTATCAGGTCGGCGAGGTTCTGCAGCACCCCGTATTTGCCGACATATGTCGGGCCGTGCCTGGACTGCATCCTGGCTATGTACTTACGCTCTATCCAGCCTATTAGATACCCGAATATAGATGCGGTCAGTATAAGGGCTATGGCGAAGACGACCATGGCTATTATGAGAGATAGAGGCCAGATATACGGCTGCGGCACATGCCCAGAAAGTATGCCCTCTATCGCGGCGAGGTAGCTTTGCACAGCGCCTGAGCTTATCGCGACCATCTGACCTAACGTCCTTCTACTAGAACGCTTATATTCGTTTGGTGCGCTACCTGATAAGATCGTTTGATATCTGAAAGCGCGATAGCTGTGCTTAAAGCAGGTGAGCTGCGTGTACGCGTAAAAAGAGCCGGTATGCTGCAGTTCGTTGTATTCAGGATAAAGAGGGTGACGCTAGGCGGTTCTGACTACCCCGAGCTCTTCTCCGATAGGATGATTGACCTGAGCGAGCTGCAGAGGATAGCTGATAGCGTCGGTCTGCCAGTAGAGGCGCAGAACGGAAGGGCTTTCCCGTCTGGCAAAGGCGCGAAGGACTTCCTTGGTGTAGTGTGATCAGCTGTTTGCAACGGTAATCCTGCCTGTTGCGTTCTTCGCCACGCCAAGCTGCGTGTAGTTCAGAGCGATGTCGTACGTGGTGCTCACGGTTTGCAGCGGTATCGGCACATTTATGCACGACATCATAAGGTCGGCCGTCTGGCCTGGGGCTATCGATACACTGACGTTCTGGCTTTTCTTGAGGCCTGGGGCGAAGCACGCAGCCTTTGTGATCTTTACCGCGGTGGTCATGTTGTTGGTAAGCCCTATCACGGCCGTATAGTTAGTATGCGAGAAGCTCACCACCCTGCACGGCAGCGAGACATTGAATATGCCGCAGACATTTACCAGTGTGCTCACCCACCCTGCGCTCCTGTTCGATAGGTTTAGGGAGAGTAGGAGGTCTATCCCGGCGTTGTTGGCTAACAGTATGGTGCTCCTGTTCACGAAAGAGTACAGGCTTGCGGTGTAGTTCTGCGTCACCTCTGTCTCGTTTATCAGGACATCGGCCTCGCTGCTGTTGTGTATCGTACTCACGCCGCTAGAGCACACGTATATGTTGTTCGCGGGGTAGATTATCCCGTTGCAGGTATAGTTCGCGCTAATGTTCACAGGTTCGGCGTTCTTCTTGAGGTAGCTTATGAAGGTTCCGTACTGGTTCGCGAATATGCTGGCAGCGCCGTACGTCCCGTTGCCGTAGGTGAGCGCCGATCCCAGGTATGTGGAGTTCAGGTACACGAACTTCGGCGCGATATCACTGAGCATAGCGGTCTGGTTGCCTCTGCCGATCACGAGAGCGTTCGCGGTGCCGCTGTGCGTCGTGCTTATTATGCCGGCGCATGTTGTGCTGCTAGTGCTTGCATTGTAATACGAGACTATTTTTGTCCAGCCGTTCGAGTAGTAGAAACAAATGCTGGTGGTATTGCTTACCCTTGCGAATCCGGCCTTTGTGCCGTTAGCGTTGGTCGGCGATTCCGGGACAGAGAAACTGTTTACTATTGCGCCGACCAGCGCAGGCGTTGTCGTCCCCTGAACCCATGCCGTATAGGCTATCTGGTTACCCGGATAGTAGGCGGTGGCGCCATCGACGAGATTTATCGTATCGGACAGGTCGTAGAGCGTTCTAAGCATAATAGTGCGCGCCGGGCCGAAGATGTCGCGCAGCACGCTTATGTTGTATCCGAGCGCTACGGTTGACGCGAATGCCGAACCGTTCTGGAGCAGGCTGAACGACTGCGTATACGTTATATCGTTGTTTGGCACGGAAGAGTAAACGCTAGGCGCTTGAGGCGCGTTGACATCTATAGAGACGCTGCCCTGCGCTGCAGACCTGTTGCTTATCTTAAGGAGATGGCCCGGATCAGCTATAGCCTGGAACTCGTACAGGCCATTCGACGGAAATGTGTAGTTCAACGACACAGCGCCTCCGCTCCTCGGAGGCAGGGTGACCTTGTATGACCTTACCGGTGTGCCGTCAAGGTAGACAAGCAGCGGCATGCCAGTCGCGGTGCTAGAGCCGGTGTTGTTTATGTAGACGGTTAGGTATGCGGACTCGTACGGATAGGGGGTAGCCGGCACATTAGCAAGTAGCGTAACAGATATGCTGTATACGCTGCTTATTTGGGTTGAAAGCACGTATGCGACTGCTACCGCTACAACTGCTACTATTATCGCATACACCAATAATGTCTTGAAGTCCATCTTACTGCCTGCCTTTCAGCTCCTTTATAGCAGCTGCTATCTTTTCGCGTATCGGCTGCACTTCGGAATCAAAGTAACGGCCGACCCACGCCTCTTCGTTGTACTTCTGGTCAGGGTCCATGTTTGATAGGAAATATACGCCTTTGAGGTTGTTAACGACGTTTGCCCTCTTAAGCTGCAGTAGGTGATACCTGAGCGTCTTCTCGTTCATCGGCTCCCAGTTTTTAGCTATATAGTCCATCAGCTCAGATACTGACGGGCCGTTGCGCTCGGTGAACTGGAAATAGAGCAGGGAGTCGAGGACAGCCACTGCGCTCTGCCTGGACTCTCCGGGGTTTATTATGCCGAGGGCTAGCGCAAGCCACCTGACGAGGGACCGCCTCGTCTCTACCACCTCCTTGGTCAGCATCATATTGCGCAACGTTATCTCTCGCTCTATGAACTTAGATTCGTTTATCTCCATTAGCGCACCGAGAAAGAACCTGCCTCACATCTATATTGGTCTGCATTTCTAAAAACCTATCGTATCGTTTCGCAACGTGATGCTTTTAAATTGATTGTGGAATAATAAAGGGTGATTCCCTGGCAGCAGTGGATATACAGGCCAGCTTCGAGCCGCAGACGCTCAAAGCATACTCGAAGAACGAGCCTTACCTTGTGCTTTCGCTGAAAAGCTCTGACGGTTCTGCATACTATTGGTGCGAGTGCGACGTTTCGGTGAAGCCGCCGCTCTCGCTTGCGCACGACAAGGAGCTCAACACAGGCAGGACGAAGGTAGGCATAGTGAAGCCTAACGGGGCTATAAGCAAGCGCATACGCCTCTTCACGATGCCGAACAACTTCCCTGACGATTACAATGTTTCAATTACCGCTTATGTGTACGGCGAGGACGGCGCAATAGCCGAAAGGGCGGACAGGAGCGTGAGCGTGCCGTGCATCGAGTGATCAGCGCCTTACGCTCTCATATATCTCGGCCGCCCCCCTAAGCATTATGTAAACGAACATTACCGCGACTATCGCGTAGCCGAGCACCAGGTACCAGCCGAAAACTAGCCCTGTGACATAGATGAGCGACAGGTAGCCGAACGCCACGCCCTTCACGACGTTTATGCCTCCGCGGCTAAGATTAGAGGAATAAACAGCCCTGGCGAAGCCGCTCCTCATCTTCGACGAGGTGCCCTTCGATCCCATCAGCGCATCGACGAAGGAATGCCTTACTACCACAGCTAGCAGTATAGCAAGCGGTATTATGCCGAGGTATGTGAAAAGTATCCAGAAGACGTACTCGATCACACGGTCGCCGGCCACATCCAGCCTTGGGCCGTATGGGGAGCCTGGCAGCGCCTTGAACTTTGCCACCTTGAGCTTCGCAGAAGGGTTGCCTAGCGCAGACCTGATATAATCAGGCAGGCTAACCCTTCCGTGGCTCTTCTCGCTTATTGCGGCGAAGCCGTCTATCGCATCTAGCAGGAACATCAACGCTATCAGTATCAGCGTTGCCGCTATAGCGAACCTTATGAGTACTAGATATACTATCAGGAAAACAAGTAACGTCCTGAATACAGTTACAGCGTCTGCTCTGTTCATGCCGGTTAACCCTTTTGATTGGGTGCTTTAAAAGCTTTCAGATACGCTTGCTACATCCTGGGCGGGATTACGTAGCGCTGCTTCATGGCCTCCTGGGCCTTCATGACGGTCTCGGCCAGGTCTTTGGCCGCGGCGTCCAGCGCGCTTATCAGCATGTCGGATTCAGGGCTGCGCGGCAGTCTGCCATCATGACTAGCGGCCGAAAGAAGCAGCCCAGCTGTTTTTAATGCATCGTATATCGAGGTATTTCTTTTATCAAGGATTATGTTGTATATCGCCTCAATCTTTTCTGGGGACTTATTCCTGGTCGCCCTTGCGCTTCCGTGCAGCAGTACGAAGTTAGGGGCGTTATGGTAGAAGACCGGAAGCATGCCATGATCCCTGTCGCTCCTGAAATCCCTCGAGAAGAGCTCCTTGGCAAGGCCGCGCACCTTTTCGATAGCTGCATATGTGCACGCCTGATGGCCCTGCGGGTTCCTGTATGAGAGCACGACGCGTCGCGCCTCAAGAACAAGGTCCTGCGTGGCATTGGTTATCTCAATCTGGGGCTTTCTCACAGTGGCGCCGCGCCTGACGGCTTCATCACGTGGGTGGGTTTGCGGCGCCGCAATAGTGGATGACATGCGCTCACTTGCATAGCCCTTAACTCTCTCATATCAGGCATTTATAGCTATGGGATGACTGGCCCGTATATAGGCGCCGATAGGATGCTTGTCAGGGCTGCGCTGCTGAAGATGAGCGCTATAAGGAGTATTATGAACAGCGTGACGAGGTAGACGCCGAATGCGTGCAGCCTGTCTATGCGCTGCTGGTTCGAAATCGCTATTATCCCGTTTATGAAGCCCCATACAGTGACTATCGCTAGTATCACGTACCCGAATATCGGTATGAAGAGGAGCCAGTATAGCGCCAGAGCCGGAAGCGCGCCGTACATCACTCCTGTGAATGTCCTATCCCAAGGCCTCTTGAACTCCTTGAGGAAAGACCTGCCTATCAGGTGATAGATAAGCGAATCTATGAATATGCCTATTACTGGGACTATAAGCAGGAAGACTATATCTGCGAGGAAGACTGCGCCTACCACCCCTACGCTAGGTGCGGCGCTAGCTATGAATCCGTCGAATATCGAGAAGTAGTTGTGCGGCCCGCAGCTTATGCTCGTTGTCGGGTTGACTGCCGAGACGTGGCAGGCGTATGATGCGGCGCCTATCGTGCCGTAGTAGGCCGATCCTATGACCAGGAAAAGTATGAATGGGATTATCGCTATAGTATAATAGAGCTTGAGCGCATGGCCTATGCTCATGCCCTTTTTCGTATCATCCCCAGGATGAATCAGCGATCCGAATCCGTTCTTAAAGTCTTGCGAGAATGTCACGCAATCACATAAGTGCTTCAAAAGGAGCATTTAAATTCTTATCGCAAGCGCCGCAAACCGTTGGGGCTGGAGGCAACCCAGCCATATCGCGGGTTGCGTCTCCATACCGTCTGAGTCGATACCCTGCTTCCCGTCAGACTACAAAAGCATTCGCGATCTCATCCGCGCTGAAGACCGCGACGGCGTCGCTGCCGAACGTGTCCTTGTAGAACTTTGCGGCGCGGGCGTTCACGAAAACAATCACGCTGCCGTACTCCTTTGCCCTCGACGCGAGCATCCTGGCCGTGCTCTGCGTGCTTTTCCTCCCTGTCTCGTACTCTACCGCAGTCTTCTTCCCGTTTATATATGCGACTACGTCTGGGCCCATGGAGTTGTTCATCACATAGTGCCTTATGCCGAGTTCTGACAGGCGCTTGGATATCTCCCTCACATGGAGCTCGTGCTCTATGCTCTTTGAAGGGTTCTTTTTCATCACATACGTCTTGCCGTTGTGCTCCATCGTTTCCACAGCCCCTTTTTCCACTAGCGCGCTCATGGCTTCATGCCCTATATCGCGCTCTGCGGTGTCGTAATCTGTCGGAGTGGCAAGTTTGGACAACCAGTCATTGTCGGCATCGCTTTTCGCGGCTCCCATGCGCTCTATGGTTTCGCTGATGCGCCGAGCTGCTGGCGTCTCGACCACAACTGGTGCTTTCATAAGCCCGCTCACCACCATCGCCTCATTCTGCCTCAGGGACCTGAGCTTGCCCCTTACAAGGTCCCTCTCGGTCGGATTGCTGCCTGACATGGCGCTTGATACGTAGGATATCTCTGACGGATCTCTGGGATAGAACGATATCAGCGTTGATGCGTTCGCTAGTATCTGCTTGTCAAGGTTTGCTGTCACGTGCGTCGCTATTATGACACCTGCGCCGTACTTCCTGCCCTCTTCGACTATGCTCCTTATGGTGCTGAATTCCCTCTGCGCTCCCAACAGGAACTGCGCCTCGTCTATCATCATGAATATCCTTAGCCCTAGCTCCCGCTCGTTGCCCTTCATGCTGAGGTATATCCTCTTCAGCAGCTCGTGTATGTATATGATGCGAGCCTCGCTGCTCTTCAGCCCGGCCAGCGAAAACGAGCTTATGCCTGTGCTGAGTCCTTCTATAGAGACTGGGTTGCGCATGAACGCTGCGCTCCTCAGCAGGGATATCTTCTCACGCAGGTGCATCAGTGTATTGAGCTCTGCAGCTCCCTTTGCGTTCCTTATGAATATGCTGAGCTCGCCAATCAGGTCGCCGATATCAGGGGCGGCATTGCCTGTCCCTTTCTTCCTGTACGTGTAGTACAGGCACTGGCTCAGCTTCGTTGCCTGTATGTGGCCTAACCCATATACGCTTTTGAACATTGATACGAGCTCCGCTATGCGCTCCTGCACAGACAGGCCATTCAGCTCAAGTACGTTTATGCCTGAGCGGCTAGCGTCGTGCACCTTCCCGTTTAGCGCCTTAACGAGCCTCTCGTGCTCGTTGTGCGCATCGAACACTATGGCTGCTATGCCCATGCTCTTTATGTCGAGAAGCATGGACTTGAACAGGGTGCTTTTGCCGTAGCCGCTCATCCCGACTATTATTATGTGCGGGTTCGGCTCCTTCCTCGGGTCAATCGATATCGTTTTCCTGGCCCTCTTCCACCTGCTGCCGTGGTGAAGGAGGAGCCTTGGCCCGTTCCTTGCGTGCCCGTACGATACAAGATTCCCTGAAACCAGCACCGACCTTGCTTTGCCTATCGTTATCGAATGCCTTTTTCTCTTTTTGAATAGTCCAATTATCTTTTTTAGTACAATCATATCATCATCCATCATCTCGAAAAACATTGCAGTTAAAAACGTTCCTTGCAAAGGAATAGCATGCCAGGGTGGCAGAATCTGGTATCGCGCCGGTCTTGAATCCTAGATGTCAAGAGCTGAACTGTGATGCGAAAGAAAACCGGTGCCCGCAAGGGCTTTAGGGTTCAAATCCCTACCCTGGCGAATTCCCTCTTCGATGAACCGTCGTCGTTTGCAGCTGCTTCCTGTGCTCTTCTATTTCCTCGCCGTGGACCCTGGCTCCTGGCAGATCTACGCGCCGGGGCTTGTGCTCATAACCATAGGCATGGCGCTCCTTGAGTGGAAGTAGGGCTGGAGGCAGGTTTAAATATTTGCTATGCGTAGCCGCTGTGGTGGGGCGATGGAGAAAACCGGAGTGCGCATGCTGCTCGAGAAGAGGATTGTTGATATCCTGCGTGAGGAACCATCTGGGATAACGGCGCTAGGGTTGCTCGGCAGGCTGGCGGAGAGATATGGGATGGATTACGTGTCTGATTTCAAGTACAGAATCCATGCGGAAAGGAATTTTGCGGCTGTGAACGAAGCCCTCGCTGACCTGGTCGATGCAGGCAATGTGGCCTCCGCATCAAATGGATTCGGGACCACATATTATCTGCTAAGGCGCGGCAACGCTTGACTTCAGACAAAGCGGCTAAAGCTCAGGGAACTCCTTCTTTATCTTGCTCACCTTTGGCCTTATAACGAAGATGCAGTACGGGTTTGCGGGATTCCTCTTGAAGTAGTCTTTGTGGTACTCCTCTGCCTGGTAGAACGCGCCCAGCTTCCTTACTTCGGTCATTATGCGCGCCGGTGCCTTTTTCTGCAGATCGCTTATGAATCCCTCAATCACTTTCTTTTGCGCCTCAGTTGTATAAAGTATTATCGACCTGTACTGTGCGCCGATGTCGTTGCCCTGCCTATTGACCTGCGTGGGGTCGTGCATCTTGAAGAATATGTCGAGTATCTTCTCTAATGGCGCAATGGTGGGATCGTATTCTAGCATTATAACTTCGGCATGCCCCGTAGTGCCACTGCACACTTGCTCATAAGTCGGATTCTGCGTAGTACCTCCCGCATAGCCGGGCGTTGTCTTAACGCCGTCTAACATTTTAAATATCGCCTCGCTACACCAAAAGCAACCGCCGCCAAGAGCTATCCTCTTTGTCTCGACCACCCTATCATCCAAACTAGTATTTTTCCTCCGCGTTGTCGGCGTCCACTATGACACCATCGTGGATGACCTCTGTGTGCTTGTCCCGCCTTACTTTTGTGCTGACCCGCTTGCTGTTCGGTATGAACCTCATCGAGAGGGAATTGACGCAGTGCCTGACGTTTTTCTTCGTCAGTCTCTCTCCAATGAAAACATGGCCGAGGTGGGCACCGCACCTTGAGCACGTTATCTCTGTCCTCGCACCATCCGGATCCAGAGCCTTCTTCACTGCGCCCCTTATCTCCTGGTCGAATGACGGCCAGCCGCAATGCGCATCGAACTTGCGCTCCGATTTGTACAGGTGCGCTCCGCACCTCCTGCAGACATACATCCCCCTCTCGAAGAACTGGTCGTATTCGCCAGTGAATGGCACCTCTGTGCCCTTATCGACGATGACCAGCTTCTCTGCCTGGGTTAGCTTCCTGCGTCGCATCGAACCCATAATATTTACGCGCTAGATATTAAATAGCATGCGAAGGACATCGGCATTCGCCTTCCAACCGTCATCTATCGCCTGCTCAAGCGCCTTCTCGCACGGCCGCCTTTCCGGTTTTATCACTAGGATCTTATTGCTGTGCGATTTCTTGGGAAGCCTGGCAATTCCGGCTCCGCGCTGGTGAGCATTGAAAGCTTCCTTGATGATTAAATGTTGAATAAAAGGAAAGAAAAAGAAAAAAGAAAAAACTGCACTTACTTCTGGTACGGCTCCTCGCGGTATTCGAAGCGGCTGCTGCCTACATCGCAGACAAATCTGGATCTGCCACACCCTATTCCCCTCATCCTTCGGTATAGTTCCGCCCTGTCTGCCATTTCCTTCAACAGCTTTGCTGCCGTATTCGCATTGCGCAGGATCTCCCTCTTCCTGTCCAACGCCTCTTCTTCGCCAACGAGCTGTACGCCGTACATGCTGTCTACCGATTCCAGGTATTCTGCTATTGCCGTGTAGAGCTTGCGCTCCTCTGCGTTTATTTGCTTCATGCAGGCACCAAAATTCGTTGATCTGCTTGTATTGCGCCGACCGTGCGCTATTTCCTTGCTGATATATTGAGATTCATCTTTATATACTTTACTATATGTTCATGCATTAAAAGAAAGGTTTTTATATTTTGATATACCTTATTAGATCGCCGCTGCGGGTGTGGGCTGCATGCGGCGCCAAAATTCGGGCCCGCGTGCTCGCGGGCCTTGGTGTTTTTATGCTTTCTGCAAGGGAATTCTACTCTGTGCGGAGGCACATGGATCTCATTTTCTACGTTGTGGCGCTCGCCGCATCTGCCTTCTTCGCTGCTGACGGGCTGCTGCGCATAATCGGCTATTACGGGGCTACGGTGCCGCTTGCTGCAGTTGTCGCTGCCGCGGCGCTGCTTTACTGCTCTGTGGCATCTGTAAAAGGCAGTGGATTTGCGATGGCAGGCAGGCTCAAACTTGCCGTGTCTGCCACTGCATTTGTTTCTGTGCTTGTGCTCGCGCTGGTCCTATGAACGTTGAGTACTTCGAAGTTGCATCTGTGCCTGACAAGCCCTTCGACAGGGGAGTCTTCCTAGAGACTATAGGCAGGGAGAGCTTCATGATAGTATACGAGCTTGAGAGCAGGTCGTGCCTGCTTGCGCTTGGTCAACATGCGGCGAAGCTGCCTGACCTGATAAGCGCGGCTGTGCCTGGGCTTAGCTTCATTAATGCCGGGCGGCCTATATCGCAAGGCGCCTTCTGCGTGGCCTCGCTCTATAGGGGCATTGAGAGCATACCGGAGTCCTTCCTATCAGACGTTTTCGATATGGGAATGAAGGGATCGCTTTGCATCGTTTTCGTGCAGCAAGGGGAAAACGAGACAGCGATCTCCAGGGAGTACATCGAGAGGAGGCTTAGTGGCATAAGCGTGGCCAGGAGCCATTCGGTGTCAGGCTCAGGGCCTGGCGTGCGGACCGGCATGTCAGTACAGCACAAAGATTTCACAGAGTCGGACGATGCAGCTATGCTCGGCGAGATGCTTGAGTCGCTGAACAGGTCCGTCATGGCGAACGGGACTGCATACAAGATCGTATTCGCTGCGTCAAGCGATGAAATAATGAAATACCTGCTGCAACGCATGGTGCATCTAGAGTCGCATACTTTCAAGGGGAGCATAGATTACCTGATACAGCATGCAGAGGGATTGAGGGGCCTCTCTTTCGGCAGCGGATTCGCGCGCATGCTGATAAACGTATACGGATCCGCAGGTACAAGTTACATTCTCCCAGCGAGATATGCCAGGTCATACGGGAACATCGTGCTTGGAAGCTTCATGAAAGACTCGGTGCACGTGACAGGCAACATGGTGAAAGTTGATAGCCAGTTGCTAAACCTCGGCTTCATCATAAGCGGGCTGCCGGGCTCAGGCAAGACCAGGGAGGCGATGGCCGTGCTTGACTCTGTTGTGAAGGGCTCCAGCGGCACGAAGGTCGTCATAATATCCCCTACAGACGAGTGGGGATCGTTTGCGCTGGCGCACGGTATGAACCTTGTAAGGATATGCGATGACGGCATCCCGATAAATTTCTTCAGGTGCCCCGAAGGCGCTGACATCCGCAGGTTCTATGAGTCGCTCGCCATGATACTAGCTTCGGCGTCCGCCGCAGGCCCATACAGGAGCCCGATGGAGAAGTGCCTGCTCAATGCCTTCCGGAGGATATACCATGGTGGGCGGGAACCTGATCCTCTTGCTGTGCATTCTGAGGTTATGGAATCGATAATAAGGATGCACGCCAAACGAACGAACGCGGGCATAAAGTACACAAAGCACGGGGAGAACATAAAGTCCGCAATGGAGAACCTTGTCGCTGTGCTGCAGATGCCAGAGTATTCGGAACAGAGGGGCATCTGCATAGAGGAGCTCCTTGGCAATGGCGTGGTTTTCGACATATCTGGCGCAGGGGTGGAGACGAAGTCTCATTTCTACGCGCTGCTGCTCAACCAGGTGTATTCCATCGCATCGGCGTTCGATTCCAATGGCGACGACAAGCTGAGGCTTGTGATTTGCCTTGAGGAAGCGCAGATGGTGCTCAAGGACCAGAAATCTCCGGTAGTGGAAGACATGCGTTATAGGATACAGGATTTCAGGAAGAAGGGCGTAGGGCTTATTCTGCTCGCGCACAGCGTATCTGACATAGAGACCGGGATAAGGAGGCTCTGCCAGCTCAAGATGTACCTGAAGCAGGCGGCAGACGTGGCCGAGATCGCAGCCGGCGACCTTGTCTTCTCGTCGGTGAAGGACGACGATGTTGCAGCGAAGCTGAAGCATCTCGATTCCAGGGTAGGTGCGTTAAGCTACATCAGCAGGGAGGGCAGCGAGAAAAGGGCGCGTGACACCGTATTCGTTAGGACCATGGATTATCCAGACATGCCGCGTTCGTCGCCTAACCCGATAACAGAATACGCCAGGCGGAGGGGGCTTTCTGCTCCTAGGGTCATGGGCTGCTCCATCACGTTTGATGGGCCAAGAGGCGACGCGGTGGCGCTGCGCATAAGCTACCTCGGCGAAGAGGTGTGCGAGCGCCGGATAGACGAGATGCCCTGCACGGTGCAGTGCAAGCTAATCGAAGGCAGGAGGTACATGGTAGAGCTGCTCGACCACAGGGGCAAGGTACTGGATGTTGAGAACATAGTAGCCGGAAACGAGGTGCGTATACGCCAGAAATAGCCGCTGGAAGTACTTATACGTGCCGATAGGGCAATACGACGACAAACACGCATAGCAACATATAAATATATGGGAACATATCGATTGTTTGGTAATTATGGAGGCTGGAGTGAGGGTTGAAAGCCATCCGGAAAACAGTAGCGGCAGGCTTTTAAGGTCAGGACTGAAAGGAGACGCCGAGATACGTAACCTGTTCCTAGAAGCATTCAACGAAAGGAGGTCAGGTGAGGAACGAGCCGGATTCATGGCGGATCTCGAGTCTGAGATGCGCAGACAGATCGCCGCGTTTGCCAATCGCGACAGGGAGAGCGTTATCGGCTATGCTAAAAGGTATGACGCTGCGAGGACCGGCGGGGCAGTGTCGTACCTCAAAGCCGAGACTGCAGACCTGGACGCGGCGTTGGAGGCTGGCTACTTCGATTACAAGCCAAATCCAAGAAGAGTTACGCTGGAAAGGCTGCTGCGGGGAGACCTGCCAGGTGACATCCTTTCATTGCCAAGGGATACAATCATTATGCCGGTAATGTCATGCGGCATGTTCTTCGCATCTGGCATAATCAGCGCATTGATGGAGCACGGCTTCAGCCCTGACATAGCAATGGCAGGATATCCAAGGCACGAGCTGTTCTGGAAAAACGGGGAGTCCGTGGCGCAGAAGGTCTACGTTACCCCAGAAACCGCCGCCTTCCTGAGGAAGAACAACAGAAGGACCGTCCTGCTTGTGGACGATGTGATCGAATCTGGGGAGACCATGGCGCAGATGCGGGCGTTTCTAGCAGGACTTGGCTTCGAACGCATTTACCAAGTTGTCTTCTATGCGAATAACCCGGAATTCGCATCGCAGAGCGGCATACTCATCAGGGCTGGCGATTAGTGAAGAGGAGTTCATGAAGAACTATGCAAAAGACTGTTAGTATGATAATATAGTGTGGGCAATGGATATCAAAGCGCCCGGTGTGATAAAGCTTCTCGGGGAGCACGCGGTAGTATACGGGAAATTATCGGTAGCAGTTGCGGTGTCACTATATGCTAGAGCCAACGTGGCAGATTCTAAGAGCGGCAGCATTACAATATTGCTGCCTGACATAAAAGAAGGGCGTTCCATAAACAGGCAGGAGCTGGAGCGCTTGTACTCAGGCTACAAATCGGCAGAGATCAACGCGTTCGTGGAAGCGGAAGGAAAGAGGTATGGAAGAGTGCTGCCTTTCGCTGTTGTGGCTGCGAGGCTGCACAAGGAAGGCGTGGGAGTGCTTGGAAAGAATATAAAAATAACATCAGAGATACCTATAGGATCAGGGCTGGCAAGCAGCGCAGCGTGCTCCACAGCATTTGCTACAGCATTGATAAGCTCTGGGGGAAAGCGGATGGAGGACGAAATAATTATAGACATAGCGCGTGACGGGGAGCGGGTCGCGCATAAGAACCAGGGCGCCGGAGCCATAGACGTCAGCACAAGTTTCCACGGCGGCGTAGTAAGCTTCGAAAAGTCAATTGGTGCAAGGAGGGAGCATGTTAACGCGCTCCCCGAGTTGGTTCTGATAGACACCGGGCCAAAACTCAGCACCGCGGTTACTGTAGGCAGGGTGTCAGAGCACTACAAGAACAAGAGGGAATTGACGGAGCGCATACTTGAAGAGATAAACAGGTGCTCCGTTATGGGGCTGAGAGCCCTCAAAGACGGCGATTTTAGATCCCTCGGGGCCTTCATGTATGAGGACCAGGAGTGCTTAAGGCAGTTGGACGTTTCTAGTCCTGCGCTTGATAAGGCGGTCGAAATCGGGAAAAAAACCGGGGCCTTCGGCGTGAAGCTGAGCGGAGGGGGCGGCGGGGGCATAGCTATTGCGATAGGGAACACCCCAAATACGATTGTTGCTACAATGAATGGAATCGGATTCAACTCATACGTTGCGCACATCGCTGACAGGGGTGCGAAAAGCTATATTAAGAAAATTAAGAAAAAGGACATGAGCTGAAGATGATTTTGTGGTGGAGAGAATTGCAACGGCGGTCGGAACACCAAACATAGCGCTCATAAAGTACTGGGGGAAGCGCGACGATAGGCTGATACTGCCGATGAATTCATCGGTAAGCATGACCCTTGACGAGCAGCTGAACACCAGGACCAGCGTACTGTTCTCGGAAAAGCTGCAGGCCGACACTGTGTACATAAACGGAACCGTGCAGGACATAAATGGTACAGAGGTGGGAGAGCGCATGGTGGTGCTCGATATACTCAGAGGCATGGCGGGCGACAAGAGGAAGGCGCTCGTGGTGTCGAACAACCAGTTCCCTACAGGCAGTGGCCTCGCATCGAGCGCTTCAGGACTTGCAACGTTGACGTACGCTGCTGCCGGCGCGCTTGGCCTAGAGCTGCAGCCCAGGGAATTATCCATGGTCGCGCGCAGGGGGAGTGGCAGCGCCTGCAGGAGCATGATGGGCGGCATTGTGGAATGGAGAAAAGGGGACAAGCCCGATGGAAGCGACTCCTACGCGGAGCAGATAATAAAGCCAGGCGAGTGGCCGGAGCTCGTGGACGTGATGGCGATCCTCACAGAATCAAGGAAGAAGGTCTCATCGAGGGCCGGAATGAAACAAACGGTGCAGACAGGGATACTCTACAGGAGCAGGCTCGACTACGTTGAAGGCGCGGTGGAGCGAGCTATCGATGCCATGAGGAAGAGGGATTTCCAGGCGCTTGGCGAGCTCATAATGAGAGACAGTATGAACATGCACGCCACGATGCTCGACACCTGGCCCCCGATAATGTACCTCGACGACAGTTCCAAGGAGATAATATACAAGGTGCAGGAGCTCAACCAGTCGGAAGGCAGGATAGTCGGGGCGTACACTTTCGACGCTGGTTCGAATGCGAACATAATAGCGCTCGAGAAGGACGTTGGGAAGATAACCGATATGCTTGAAGGGCTTGGCTCAGTTAAGAATATACTGAAGCTGAAGATGGGAAACGGGCCCAGAAGGCTAGGCGATGGCGAATCGCTGATAGACGGCACCGGCTTGAAGCCTGTCGCGTGATTCTATGGCAGGTTTCGACATACAGACCAGCGCCCCGGGCAAGATTCTTCTGATAGGTAGCTACTCGGTCCTTGAGAGGCCGAACCCTGGCTATGTGGTCACTGTCGATGCGAGAGTCCACGTCAGGCTCAGGTATCTGGAGAACAGAAAGGTTAGGGTATCAGCACCCCAGTTCAACGTATCAGGCGAAGGATCGATTGACCCGAAGACTGGGAACTTTGACTTTGCGCTGCCGAAGGGGATGGCTGTGCTCAAAGCGGCTGTGGAGGTCCCGATAAAGTATCTCATAAGCATAGGCGCTGACATACCTGGTTTCTACCTTGAGGCGTACAACGATGCTGGATTCGCCTCCGGAGGCAGCAAGATAGCGAAGAGTGGTCTTGGGAGCAGCGCTGGGGTGACAGTCGCTGGGATAACAGCGGCGCTCGCGGCCTCGAAGCATGGAAGCGAGGCACTGAAGATGGACAAGGAGCTTATCCACAAGCTGGCCCAGCTTTCACACAGCATTGCGACAGGGAAGATAGGCAGCGGCTTCGACGTAGCGGCTGCCACATATGGCAGCATAATTTACACAAGGTACTCTCAGTCGTTGGTCGGTTCCCTTCCTGAGGACTACAACGGGGATGACATCGCAAAGGCTGTGAAAGGTAACTGGGATTACAGCGTGGAGAGTTTCGGCCTTCCGGGCAGGCTAGGCATGGTTTTCGCGAACTTCGTAAACGAATCCGCAAGCACGATATCGCTTGTCTCTAAAGTGTTCGAGTTCAAAAAGAGGGACCCTGACAGGTACGGCGAGATAATGAAACGTCTTAATGCGGCCAACTTGGATGCGTTGGATGCGCTGAAGAATATGGAAAAGGGCGATAGGGTGATGTTGGAATCTTTCATGGAGCATTTCGAGAAGGGCAGGCATCTGACAAAGGAGCTGGGCAGACTGGCCAATGTGGACATCGAGCCCGACGACTGTTCACAACTGATAGATAGAAGCAAGGAGAACGGTGCATTCGTGGCAAAGCTGCCCGGTTCTGGAGGAAAAGACTCGATTGTTGCGCTGACCACCAAAAAAGCAGACAGGCAAAGGCTGACAGATTACCTGAATTCGGTGAACGGGCTTAGGGTCATCGACCTGAATGCCGACAATGCTGGCGTAAGAGTGGATAACGTAATCAGTTAGTGCTGCGCGGGGTTGCCTGACTGCCGCATCGCGCAGCACAACCCTAATCGCGTCGCCGATTGGAGAAATTAATATCTCTTTTGATGGATTTATCTGGCCTGTGCCTTTTGGCAGCATCGGGATCTGTAATGTGCCATTTGTATCATTGCCGGAGGAAGAGAGACGTTGGGCTGTTATCTCGCTGATCAGCTGTGAAAGCTCCTTCTCATCCGATAGTAAAAACTTGCCGCTGCGCTCTGCGCTGACTCTTATCTCGGTAGCTGCCATTCCGAGGCGATATACGATGTACACGTGCGCCTCGAGAAGGAACCTGTCTGGATTTCCCGGACTGCGCACGGTAACCCTTGGGATTAAACCGATGTTTCCATGGCGCAGCTCTTCCTAGCTGGCACTGAACCGACTTGCGGCAATGGATTAACTTTAGGTGAACACGGTGGTAACCACGTTTATCTCCTGTTATTTGTTGGACAATTGAGGGATTCTACACAAATAAATACCTTTTATGAGATAAACACTTATGTTCAAGACTATAATATTCGACGTAGGAGGCGTGATAATCGACTTCTCGGAAGACGCGTACATATCGTACCTTTCGAAAAGGTTAGGCCTAAGCAGCGGCTACCTCTCCGCCATCGTACTGCCATTGGTGGTTGATATGGAGTACGGCCGTATGTCGCTTCAAGCTGCAGAGAGAGAATTCTCCAAAGGCATTATGGTCCCGGAACCGCGGCTATATTTTGTCGAGGCCGCCGTAAGACTTGCCAAGGTAAACAAGGATGTACTCAAGCTTATGACAAAGCTAGGCCATCGATACAATCTCGGCATAATATCGAATATAAGTCGCACGCGGTACAAGGCGTTTGGGAAACTTGCAATAGACTCGCTAGTCGGGTCGGGAACAGTGAAAAAGGTCGTGACATCGTGCTCGATTGGCCTGAGGAAGCCAGATGCAAGGATATACCGGCTTGCATTGAGGAGGCTTGGCGCGAAGCCAAGCGAAACTGTATTCATAGACAACCAGCCCGAGAATATTGTAGGGGCAGAGAGGGTCGGGATAAAAGGAATAAGGTTTACGGGTTACCGCAACCTCGTCAGGGACCTGAAGATGCTGGGAATCGGGTATTGAGCATGGGCCTAAATAGCGAAGCTGAACACCTGCTTGCAGGCAGGTGGATCGCTGGCGAGAGGATTAGCGATGCGATACGCGTTGCGAAGCGTCTCAACGACGACGGAATCGCTGCGATAATAAACTACCTTGGGGAGCGGCACACTGACGAGAAAAAGGTGATGTCCACAGTAAAAGAATACTCAAAGCTCATATCGAGCATAGAAAAGAGCTTTGTAAAGGCCGACATTGCGCTGAAGCCTACAGAGATAGGGCTGGCGATTGATGAGGGGGAATTTGTGAGGAACTACACCGTGATAACCCGCCTTGCGCTGAAACACAAGGTCTTCGTGTGGCTCGACATGGAGGAGAGTGAGTTTGTAGATAGCACGATGCGAGCGTACATGATTGCTGTAAAGAAGCGCAATGTAGGCATATGCATACAGTCGTACCTGAAAAGGAGCGAGGGGGACCTGGAGGAGCTGCTAAGCCATAAAGCCATAGTTAGGCTTGTCAAGGGCGCTTACAGACCGAAGGGCAGGGAGTTCTACAGCAGCTCAGGCACAGACAGGAATTACGTAAAGCTAATGCGCATCCTGTTCGAGAGAGGCGATAGATTCACGATTGCCAGCCATGATGCCAGGGTCGTGGAGGCTGCAAGGAGGCTGAACGGCCGTTACAGGAGGGACGTCACGTACGCGATGCTTGAGGGCATGCGCATGGACTATGCGGAAAGGCTTGCTGGCGATGGAGAAAAAGTCTCCATATACGTGCCTTACGGCAAGGAGTGGGCAGCGTATTCGTACAGGAGGCTCAGGGAGCTCGGGAGCCTTAAGCTTGTGGCAAGGTCCCTGCTTGGCGGCTGAATGTATTCTTTATTAATCGTTGCGGATGAAACATTTTTGTGAACTTCATACATGCATTGTATTCCATCATAATAGGCATAGTCCAGGGCGTATCGGAATGGCTTCCGATAAGCAGCAAGACGCAGGTGCTCCTTGTCTCACAAAGCCTGCTCCACCTGAACTTCGAGCAGGCATACACCTTCGGCCTCTTCATGGAGGTTGGTACGATATTAGCTGCTGTGATCTACTTCAGGAGAGACATATACTCATTGATAAGGGTCATAGCACTGCGCGGCACAACTATGGAGAAGAGGCTCTTCTACTACGTGCTTACTGCTACCGTAATGACAGGGTTGATCGGCACGCCGCTTTACCTGATCGCAGACTCGATAACAGGGATATCGCTCGGCATACCGATGATCGTCATAGGGCTAGTGCTCATCGGCGATGCGTTCTTCATCTGGTATTCTAGGAAGAAGAGGCAGCACGGCCATGCTGCCAATACTAGGAAATTCGAGAGCCTGAATTTCAAGGACTACATAATCATAGGGCTGGTGCAGGGCATTGCGGCATTGCCAGGAGTGAGCAGATCCGGGGTGACGACAAGCGTGATGTTCCTAATGAACATAGAGCCTGATGAGGTTTTCAGGCTCTCGTTCGTGATAGGGATATTCGCATCGCTCGGCGCGTTCGGCCTGACCTTCTTCGCAAGCCACACGAACGTGGTTGCCGCGCTTTCAGGAATAGGCTACGCAGGCCTTGGGATAGCGATAGTGACGGCTACGATAATCAGCCTGCTGCTGATAGACTTCCTCATAAAGGTAGCAAGCAAGAAGAAGATAATATACCTGATCGGCGCGCTCGGAGTGATAGCGCTGGCGAGCGGGATACTTTACATCGTGTACGCACATCTCGGGATAGCAGTGGTAAGCTGACCTGTCCTTTTGGCTTGGGGCCGCCGGTTTCCGCACCAAACTTGTAAGATTAGGTTTTACCAAACAATTGGCATATTTATCGCTTTTAACAGGCGTGGTTTTAGAGACGACAGATATACCCCAGCTTAGGCTTTCTGGTTTTGTAGCTATGTTTTTGGGCTTTCTACTATTGCTCCTGATTGATATACCAAAAATAGACCCTGATGCCTATGCCTAGTAATACTGCAATTATACCTATGACAACAACACTTTCGTGCGCAGATGCAACACTACCCATAATAAACAGACCAACAACAGCACCAAAGATGTATGCTGCACCTGTTTTGGGTGCGCTAATCCCTAAGATAAGATTCCTTACCACCTCAAAAAGGATAAATGAAACAAAAATTCCGATAATATCCGTGGCCGGCAGTCCTATTGATTGTGATGCTAAAGCAAAGGCAAAGATAAACGCAATTGCAGCATACTCTAAAATAGGTGCAATCAATCCTTCAAAAAAACCTTCTATTAATGCTGGCGATATTAATTGCGCTTTCATTTATGTACCTCAAAAGATATGTAGCAAGCAAAGTGTAAATCTCTTCCTATCAAATCCTTCAGAAAGAAGCAAACCCACACTCACGCTTCACGCTCGCCTGCCCCAAAAGACGCCTTCGGCGTCGCTCGGGCAGGCTCGCTGCCTATCCAAGACCGCTATCACGCAGGGCGAGCCATCG